>DASZLP010000001.1:0-22313 GCA_035552355.1 Bryobacteraceae bacterium
CCATCCGAATACCCGAGCAGTTCACTCGACACGCTGACGGCGTTGGTGACGGGTACCGCGTTGAAGCCCATGTACCGCAACCTGGGCGAGGGAACCGTAGTATCGAGCGGGCCGATGCGCAGCCAGCCGAGGAATTTGGCCGGGTCGCGCAGCGCCGGATCGAGCGGATTGCCGACGGCGGCTTTGCCCGTGGCGGCGGCCGCCTGCGCAGTTGTGAGAGCGTTCGTCAGCAGTGTCTGGAGCGTTCCCGTATCGATGGTGGCTCCGCTCGACGAGAGCGAGTTGCGAAGGTTCTGACCGAATCCGGTGCACGCATCCACCGCCGATGGCGTCACGGCATCGCGCAGATTGGCGAACATTGCCGACGGGATGGGGCCCATCGAAAACGGAACGGTGAAGCGAATCGTGCCCGAGTTCGTCAGCTTGTTGGTCGCATCGTCGATGCGGCCGGGCACTTGCAGCATCGCGTTCTGGTCCGCATCGAAGCAGGCCAGCCAGTCGATGGGCGGCGGCTGGACTTCGCCCGCCGCGTTGATCGCCTGGCACAGAATGTCGGCGCGCGGATCGGGCTGCTCGTCATCGTCGAACTGGACGTTCAAGGTGACGGTGACGCCCGTGAATCCCGCATCGCGGTCGAGATTGCACTTGAGCGCGACCCATAAGTAAGGATGCGCCACTCCCGTCGCCGATACCGGCAACAGGCTGATGGGTGCAACCGGCATGTCCTTGTTCGCGGGCTTTTTTCCATCCCAGGCCATGGTGAGCCAGCGGCAATCGGCTGCCGGGACCTGTTTGGGCAGTTGTGCATCGGGGGGTACGGGCTCATGATTCCCCGCATCGTCGAGCCGCAGCAGGTCCCAGAGGTATGGGTTCTTCGTGGCCAGCAACACGGCGGGCTCGGCCGGGACCATGTCGACATCGACGTCGCTCTCGAAGATCGCCGGCGTGTTTCCCTTGCCCATGAAACGGGAGCGCGCATCGAGCGTGAACCCTTCGAGCGTCGCCGGATCGCTCAGGAAAATCGCCATGCGCGTCGTGGCGGAGAGCGCCGGCCTGAGTTCGACGCCGAGCAGCTTGAGAAGTTCGATGTAATTCTTCTCCGGCACCTGATTGAGCCGGTAGCCCACCTGTTCGGCCAGATAAGAAAAGAGCTGGATGAGCGTGATGCCCGGATCGCTGTCGTTCCAATCAGTCCATTCCGGCGAATAGACCGGAATGCGGCGCATCAGTTGCTGAACGACGGTGTCGAAGCGCAGATCGTCGAGCTGAGGGGATTGAATCGGCATGCTAAGGCCTCGATTCCAGCAGGAAGAACGGGTAGACGCGGTTGTAGAAGCTGTTCGTCGCGCGCACGACGTAATCGACGTGAATGAGCAGCAGATCGGGCTGCACATCGTCGGGCGTCACCTCTACGCGATCGATATCGATGCGCGGCTCCCAATCGATCAGGGCCGTGCGCACTACCTTCTCGATGGCGCGATGCGTGGCGGGCGAATTGGGCTCGAACAGGAAGCTGCGCAATCCGCCGCCGAAGTCGGGCAGCATGGGCCGCTCGCCGCGCTCGGTCAGCAGGATGATCTGGATCGCCTGCTCCACGTCGTCTTCATACGCGGCGAATTGCAGTCGGCCACCCACGGGCTTCACGGGGAAGGCCCACCCGACGCCGAGAAACGCTTTGGTTAAGCCGGTCAAATTAGTGGTGCCGTTCAAATTGTTTGCATTCGCCATAGTGATCGTTACGGTCCCTGAACCGGAGGGGTGACAGGTGGCGCAGGCACGGGCGGCCCGTGCACGTGAAGCCCGAATACTTTGCCATCGATCAGGACAAGGCCCGGCATTACGCCCGTCGTCGTCATGGTGATTCCCGCCGGAGCGGTCTGCGAGATAAATGCGCCCTGCAAAGTCAGACCAGCGGTGGCATTCAGGGAAATCAGCGGGCTCTCCAGTTTGATTTCGAGAGGCGCCTTCAGGCTCAGCGAGCCCGTGGAATCATCGAGTTCGATGGAGATGCCGGTGGGGGATTCCAGCGTGATTTTTCCGGGCGCCGTATCGTCGAGCGTGAGCGTGCGGCCTCCGGTGGTTTTCACCGTGACCTTACCGGCGCCTGGGGAATCGTCGAGTGTGATCTCGTGGCCGCTGCGCGAGACGATGGTCCGCACGTTGTTGTCGTTGGAAGGTTGCGCCTGGTTCGGGGTCGGCGACTCGTTATTGAAGCATGCCCCCAGGATGACGGGTGAGTTGGAATCACCGCCCTCGAAGGCCACCACGACCTCGTCCCCCACCTCGGGCATCCAGTACATGCCGCGTTGTTTGCCTGCATTGGGGCTCATCATGCGAGCCGGCGCGGAGGGCGCGTTGCCGCCCATGCCGAGGAACTGCAGGGTATACGTACCATCCCCCATGCGCGCGGTCACCTTCGCCATGGAGATTCCGTTGACGCTGCGCTCTCTGCGCTGGCGGTCCTGATCGGCGAAAACGCTGTCGAAGAAATCCATGATTATGTCCCGTTCGCCTTCGGCCGGAAAGGCATGCCCGGCCGGCGCGAGGTAAATTTCGTGCGCAGCCCATCGTCCCCGTATGTGTGCTCCGACTTCTCGACGTAGTAGAAGCCGTCGAATGGCGGTCGCATGCCGCGATACTCCACGTGCCTGCCGGCGCGCAGCCGCGGCAGCCCGATTGTCACCGTGTCCACTTTGAGAAACTCTCTGGCGCGCTTGCGGTAGGCCGCGTCGGCCATCACCTGGGCGCGCTCGGAATCGACGCCTCGCTGATTGCAGATCGTCTGCGGGTTGAGCCCGAACTTGCGGCGGCGCCACTCGGGCCCCGAGACCAGCGGTTCGTCTCCGCGCGCGGCATCGATGTGCAACTCGTCGGCTACGGTATCCGGATTGGCTCCGGGAGCGGGTGCCGGCGGCAGCGGATTCGGATTCTGCGGCGAGGTCGCGCAGATCATGGCGGGATTCATGAAGCTGTGGTCATGGCCGCACAACGTCACGCTGGTCCACTGGTCGACCACGCGCAGGTTGGGATTGAACTCGACCAGGTTCACGCCGCGCTCCACGACGTAGACATCCGTCAGGGTCTGGTTGGGCGGCGTGCGGCAGCGCGACGGCTCGAAGTGAAACTCCAGACCCGAATTCGGATCGTCCAGCGACACGTATTCGAGGAACACCTCGAAATCCCACCTCTCGGCGAATTTCATCAGGTACTCGAGATAGCTCTGGCCTTCGAAGTGGGCTTCAGCCAGCGCTTTGCCGGTGCTTTCGGTGAAAGTCGGCCACGGTATCGCAGGCGCCGCCAGCGGCAGCGGAAACTTGGCCCTCGCCAGCACGTCGAGCACGATCTCGTGTTCCGGTCTGGCCCAGTAATCCACCTTTTTTGGATTCTTGTTTTTCAGGATGCAGAGGTCATCCTCGCCGCATACTTCCAGCCGCGCGCCGTCGCGGTCGGAGAATGTGAAGCGCATGTCCGAGATCGGGCCCGAGACCATCGGCACCCAGCGCTGCGCCTGCTGGTCGGTTGTCGAGAGCGACGCGTCCGGATCGGGAAAATAGCGCATGTCGATACGCAGGCGTTTTCCGAAATCGAGCACCTGGAAATCGTTGTATTTGAAGCGTGGCCAGACCGGCTGCCCGCTGGGCGTGATCTCCTCCCGCGGCCCCACGCCTTTGGCGCGATCACGCGGCAGGGAATCGAACCAGTTGTTCAGCGTAATGCAGTATTGCGCCGCGCCGCTCGCGGGACGCGTCACCGACACATCGAGAATGTCCTGCCGCAGCTCGACAATCTCCTGCGCTTCGATATCCGGGCCGGGATGCGGCATCGCGCTGAGCAGCATCACCCGCACGCCGGGCACAAAATAACTCTGTCCAGGACGCGCTCGGACGCTCGTGGGAGAGGAGAGGCTGCTCATGGCGAACCCACTTTGCGATGAATGCGCGTCAGCTCATCGTTCAGAATCTCCATCACGATGGGGCGCAGCTTTTCCCGGAGCTCGGCGCGGCCGCGCACCGTTTCGAGCGTGTCTGTCCCGCCGCCGCTGCCGGGGCTGACGGAAGATTCCTCTTTGCGGAGGATCTCGATTTCGGTATCGACGCGATCGATTCTCAAGGGCATTCAGGCCTCGGCTAAAGCGCGGGAATCCACAAGGGAGTGCCCGGCTCGATGAAACGGGGCCGGTCTATGTTGTTGGCGAGCGCGATAATGCGCCACATTCGCGGATCTCCATAAGCCTCATTGGCGATATGCGCGAGCGTCTCACCCTCGCGCAGCACCCGCGCATGCGAACGGTCGGGGCTCGAGAGCTTGAGGTCGCGCAACTGCACCTCGGCGGCCTTATACGATTTCAAAGACAGCGCCATGCGCGCGCGCAGCACGCGGCCGTCTTCTGAGAACAGCGTCAGTTTTTCCCGCACCGACATGACGACGCCGGTGAACGAGAAGTTGGCCCAATCGAACTGCACCACGGGCGGTGCGTGCAGCGTGCTGTCGATCTGCGTCAAGCGTTCGAGAGCCGCGATATCGGAGTTGACGTCGTTGCCCTGATCGGTGCGATCGAGAAACAGCTCCAGATTCAGCACGTCCGATTCACCGCGGATGTACTGCAGGATGGGCATCGACAGCCCCGGCACCGGCATGGAAGCGTAGTGCGAACCGCGGTCGACCGAGAGATCGGTCGGGTTGAACAGCACGTTCACCGGACTCTGCCCGGCATGGGAAACGTCGGTAATGGTGGCTTTTTGCAGCGGCATCGGCGGCTAGACCCCGGGCGGCAGGTTCTTCAGTCTGAGGAGCCCTTCATGCGAGAGCTCCAGGGTTTCAATCGCGATCTCGTTACCGCGGGCATTCAGGCCCGGGCCGACCAACCGCTCGGGCAGCGAATTCGAGAAGAACCAGGCAGCCACCACGCGATGATCCATCCCGTCGAGCAGAATCAGCCCGCTACGGCGAAAGGGGAGCTGGGGAGCGCCCTGGGCGAGCGTATAACTATGCGTGATCACGTCGGACCACCAGTCCCAGAGCGCGGTGTCGGTCGTGATACCGCGGCGCAGAACGAGATTCGGATAGCGGCCCCAGCGCGGCAGCCGGTGTGGCCCGATGTTGCGGCCGCCCTCGCGATAATCTTCGATTTCGATTTCCGAATTGAGGCCGCTCACCTCGCTGAAGCCGGCCTTGATCGCGGAGGATGGCGCGGCGGGAACGATCTGGTTCGCCTGCGCGCCGGCCGCGGCGAGCGCGTCGCCGCTGTCGAGCCCGGTCTGCTCCTGCGAGGGCGCCGAGAACAGGACGCGAAAATTGAAGCCCGCAACCGGTGCGATATTGACCGACGACCCCACGCTACTCGAGCACCTCCACCACCGCCTCGCGCCGCCCCACGCGGAAGACGATGAACTCGGCGGGCGCCGCGATCGCCACGCCCACTTCGCACAGCACCTGGCCGGCGGCGATCGCTTCCGGCGGATTATTGCTGTCGTCGCAGCGCACGTAATACGACTGCTCCGGAGTATTGCCGCGCAACGCGCCGGCGTTGAAAATCGGAACCAGAATAGCGAGCACCGCCTGTGTGATCTGAAACCAGAGCACCGGCGTATTCGGCTCGAACACCAACGGCCGCAGTGCGGCCAAGGCCTTGCGCTGGATAGCCGAGAGGCAGCGCCGCACCGGCAAATAGCGCAACCACGTGTCGCCCGAAAGCGTGCGCGCTCCCCAGAGTTGGATCCCCAATCCCGGCAGCGGGCGGAGCGGGTTGATGTTCAGCGGCGGACTGTAAATCGCCGCGTTGGTGGCGTCATCCACTGTCGGGCTGAGACCGACCACACCCACCAGCCGCTCGTTGGCGGGGGCCACGTGGGGTCCGCGGGCGATATCGCGGCGCGCGATGATGCCGGCCGCGAACGCCGTCGGCGGCAACTCGTAGATCGGGGCTCCAAGCTTATCCTGCGTCAGCGCCCACGGATGATAGAACGCGCCCACCGAAGCCGAGAGATCGTCGACCGTGTTGTTGAGTTTCTGGCGCCAGGCAACTGCCCGATCCGCGTTCGGGCCCGCAAAAATTCCGGTCAATGGATCGATCGCCACCGGCGCCGTGAGCAGCAGCAGCACACGCCAGCGCTCCGGCGCGCAACGGATCAGCATGGCGCGCTGCGCGTTCAGGACCGCGTCGTCGGGAAGGACCGGTCCTCCCGCGGTGTGATCGCCCGTCGCGCTGACGGCAAGCTGCACACACAGCGTGTCTTTGCAGGGGCGGAAGCAGGCGGCCTGATCGAGCGGCGGCACCGGCGCCGTGCGCGGCTGCGGATCCACGATGCGGGCGTAGAGATCCGGCGCATCCACGACGGCCACTTCGAACACGCATAATAGCCGCTCCAGCCCGGTAGCATCTGCCTCGCTCGAGCCGGCGATGCCGACCAGATCCGCGATGGCGGCTTCGAGTCCGGTGGCGTCATCGAAGCGCGGCCGGCAAATCGTTTCGATGTAGCAGCGCGCGCCGCCGTTGGCGAAATAGGCGCGCACCGAGCGTGCCAGAAGCGTGCCGTCGTCGACAGCCGGCAACCCGCCGAAGCGGAGATCGAAATCGTTCCAGTCGTTGCAGCGCGCCGGCGGCAGTGCGGGCAGCACTGCGGGAAACACCGTGGAACCGTCGGGCGACCGGCGCACCGCGATATCGGCGATACGAAGCCACGTCAGCCCCGCGGCTGCAGCGGCAATATTGTCGTCCGTCGCCGGCCCCGAACCCGCAGTCACCGACGCGGGGCCGGCGACCACCAGCCACTGCACATTGCCGGTGGCGTCGAAGGCCGCGGCCAATGCGTATTTAATCGAACCGCCCGCCACGATGGGAATCGAGGCCGCGCTTTCCGAGAGCACCAGATCCGTCACTGCCGGAGCCGTGATGCGCACGCCGTTGAGCAGCTCGGGAGGCAACAGAAAGCTGAGAACGTCGACGTGGAAGGAGTGACCCACGGGTGGGCTGCCGAGCAACTGCGTGGGCGTCGTGCCGTCAACGATGCGCGGCTCGAAGCCGATGAACCCCACCACGTCGGTCCGCGGCAACGGGCGCGGCTCCGCGCGTGGGCGCGGCTCATAGTAGACTCCGGGCACGGCGTAGGAACTGGTCATTGAGATCTCGTTCGACGCGCTGCTTTATTGCATTACCCCTCTAGCTGAGTTCGATACGGTCGCACACCACCTCAATCGCTTCGATAGCAATCTCGTTCCCTTTGGCGTTCAGCGACGGGCCGCTCAGTTTCGACACCCAGGCATTCTGGAGTGTCCACGATTGCACCACCGCGTGGGCCTCGTTCTGCAGATCGACCTTGAGCGAAGGCGAAGCCTGTCCCGGCGTGCCGAGCTCGGGGCCGATGTCGGCGTCACGGATAGGCTTTCGCAGATTGTTCCACAGCGTGAGGTCACCCGCGATGCCGCGCCGGAAGGTCACGTTCGGGTAAGTCTCCTGGCCGGGCAACTTCCGCATGAAGGCGCCCGAGGTCTGATCGTTGCCCTGCCGATATTCGATGACGGCGTTCGATACATCCAGCCCCGAGACTTCCATGAAACCGCCGATGTCGCCGCCATCGAGCGTGACGACAAAATTGAAAGCCGCGTAGGGATTTTTGCGCGCTGTAGCCATATTGATGTCTCCTGTATTTCACTCAGCCGCTACTGGGCGGCGCCAAAATCGGTGATCTGCTGGATGCGGAAGATCACGAACTCGGCAGGCCGCACAATGGCCACGCCGATCTCACAGATCAGGCGGCCATTGAGAATATCGTCGGCCGTCATGGTGGTTTCGTCGCAGCGCACGAAGAAGGCCTGCTCCGGTTTGCGCCCGAAGAGCGCGCCGGCGCGCCATTGCGTGAGCAGGAACGCGCTTACGCTGTCGGTGACGCGGGACCATGTAGTGGGATCATTCGGCTCGAACACCACCCACTGTGTGCCGCGGTCGATCGAAGCCTCGATAAAGATCAGCGTGCGGCGCACATTGATGTAGCGGACGTCGGGGTCGCTCGAAAGCGTCCGGCCGCCCCATACGCGAATGCCTTCGGTTTCGAACCGCCGGATGAGGTTCACGCCGACCGGATTCAGCACATCCTGCTCGCCCGTTGTGAAGTTGGTTTTCAGGGCGATCACGTTCTGCACGACCTCGTTGGCGGGCGCCTTCCAGACGCCGCGCGTATTGTCGACTCGCGCGTAAATGCCGGCCAGATAGCCGGAGGAAGGCAGGTATTGGTTCTGCCCGTCCACGCTCACCGTCACAAAGGGCTGATAGTAACCGGCGAATGAAGTGTCGTAGAGACTGCGGTGGTTCAGGATCGAGGTAATCGATCCGCCTGCGGGGTCGCGTTCGCCGTCCAGTATGGCGAACCGGTAGCGCAGCAATTCGCACTGGTCGATCAGGGCAAGCTGAATGGTCGCCGAGGTTTTGCCTGGCGCAGCGATAATGCTTGGCTCGGTCAAATCCAGAAGCGACTGGATTCCGCTCCGCGCTCCCGGGCCGTTGTCGACGCCCACCCACGTGTCGTCGAGATCGTTGAGGGTCTCGGCCCCGATGGACGTGAAATTCATGGGAAACCCGTCGGCCGTGGTGGGCTGCGTCGTGAGATTGAAATTCTCGCTGTTCGACAGCGGGGGTGAGCCGATACCGGGCGGCTGCACCCATACCAGACTCGAGTTGGCGTTGATCGTCCATGCATAGTGGCGCCGCACATCGGCGACACCCGCGGTCTGATTCCACGACATGCCCTTGTACGTTTCGGTGGGCGAGGCCCCGGTGGTGTCGATGACAATCACGTCCACTTCGAGGGTGCGGATTAGAGGTGTGGTGGCTGCCGCTGGATTAATCGGGTTGGCCGTCGGCGGGTCGATAGTGAGTTGCCGCGTGCCGGAGTCGATTTTTGTGACTTCGTGGCTGGAGCGGCCCGTGCCGCTGTAATCGATCTCGACAATGCCCCCCACGTAGAAGCCAGACACGTTCTGGACTTTAAGCTGAGTGGCTCCGGTGGCGATCGTCGCCCCGCCAAGGATCGGCGAGGGCTGACGGTCGGAACTGGAAATCTGGACCTGCACTCCGGCGCTCCAGTCGCCCGGCGAGCGCGCGTAGAACTGCGGGCCGGCGTTGGGGACCGGATTGGTGGCCGCCGCCGTAACGACGCCGTATGCGTCGTTCGGGTCGAGCACGACGCCGACGGCGGCGCCGAACGAGATGCTGCTGCTCTTCGAATCGTAAGCTGTAATCGTGATGGATGGCGAGATTCCGGTCGAACCATTTTTGGTGAGTGTGGCGACCGAGCCGTAGCCAAGCCGGCTGAGCGCGCCGCTCCCGGCAGGCTGTTCGTCGAGGGTTACGCTGGCCGCCGCGCCCGTCGCGACACTGGCGATGCGCAGCGCGCCCGCGCCGTTGTCGCCCACTGCGATCTTGCCGGGGAGAATTAACTGCGCGGCAATCTCGGCGATAGTCACCTGCCCGATATCTGCTACATTGCCGCCGCCCGGCGTGACGGCTAGCAGAGTGAGGGGTCCGACGGCGGTTCCGCCGACGGTAAGCTGGGCGCTCGTACCGGCGGCGTCGGTTTCGATGGTGAGTTGCTGAGCACCGGCGTCGAAAAACACGCTCGCCCCGAGAACGCGTTTGGAGAGGAAGTCGCTCACCTCGGCCAGAGTGGGTGGCGCGGAAAGCGGCGTGACCGCGTCGCCCGTAAAGGTGATGTTCTGCTGTGGAGACGAGGGTCCGCCAATCCGCAATTGCAGTGTGGTCCCGGGAAGGCCGGCAAACGTTGCCGTGCCCGCGGTGGATTTGACCGATGCCGCCGTGCCCGTCCAGGTGCCCGTGACAGAACTGCCGCCGGAGGTGACCTTGATCGAGTCGCCGCTCTGTAACGCAAACGGGGCGCTGCCTCCATCCGCGATCGCTCCGAGATCCGGCGTGCCGAGCGCATTCTGTCCATCGGAATGCCGGATGAAGGTGATCGCATCCCCGATATTCAAACCGCGCGTGGATGTGAGGAAGATCGTCTTATCCGTCTTTAAAGTCGAACGCAGCAGCCGGTAGGCCACGCCCTGCGCGGTCCGCAGCGTGCTCGGCGTGTCGCGCGGGTCGACAATGCGGGCGATGTAGACGCGCTTGCCGCCATTATCGAAAAATGCCTTCGCCGCCCAGCCGAGATAGCCGTAGTCGGTTGGGTCGCTCGGAGTGGGAATCGTTAGCGGCAATCCGAACTCGCGCTGGAACTCCGACAAGCTGGTCACCAGCACCGGCGACGGATCTTCGGTGAGCACGAACCCTCCCGTCGGCGTGAACGGCAGTGTTGGCGTGGTGGAGAGCGGCCAGACATAACCGGGGACGGTGCCCCGGTCCGCGCGGCCCACGAAAGCAGCCGTGCTGGTGCTGACGCCTTCGATAGCTTTCAGGCTGCTGGGAACTTCCTCGATGTATACGCCGGGCGACAAGTATTCAGGCATTTGCGTTGTCCTCAGGTTCGTTGAAACAGGATCACTTGCGTCGTGCCGAGCGGGATTGCGAGCGACGCGGGAGAAACGGCGACGGCTCCATTACTGAGCTGGATGTTGAAGGTCGTCGGAGAACCTGAAACGCCCTTCAGCAGAGGGAATCGATACAGGAATTGACCGCTGGCGTCGGAGAGAGTGAACGGCGTTCCCGGCGGCGGCGTCACCGCCGGTCCCGGCCACATCTCTACTTTCAGGCCGCTGACCGGCAGGGCCGCCGCGCTCTGGATTTGCCCCCGGACCGCGGTTTCTCCGACAGGAGGCCGTACCGCCACTGTGGGCCACAAGGGCGTGGGAATCAGAAAGTCGGAACGCTGCACGGGGACGGAGAGCGTTCTCGGGAGCGTCAACTGAATGGGCTCGAAACTGACATAGTCTCCTGCCGGAGCCGTCACATCGACCGCCAGATTGACGCCGGCAGGAGCAGGTTGAGTAAGTGTAAGCGAACTGAAACGATAAGTGTAATCATCGGCCGCCCTGTAGGCATTCCAACTCAGCGAGGGAATGGAAACTTCCAAAGGCGACACGACTGGCGGCGTGGCATCGCCGATCGGAAAGTAAAAAACATCGTAGAACCGATAGACCGCCGACAGTGTTCTTTGCAGCAGCGGCGATACGAAAGAATCACTCATGAGGCTACCTTTGGAAAGGTTGCTGTCGCTACGGGTGCTCCGGTCGTGGAGAATGAAGAGTCAATGCCGATAATTCGGGCGAGATAGCTTAGAGATAACTTGAATGGAATGTCTGTCGGGTCCCAGATATCGAACAAGTCCTGCACCGGCAGCGACTCCATGACCACCTCGACTGTGTCGTCCGGCGCCCACACATCGTCACCCAGCAGATCGCCGAAACTAAGTACCGCGCGATCGTAAAACAATAGTGAGATAGCGCCAATGATGCGGTAAGCATCGCGGGTGTCCTTCGTCCACGGCGTAAGAAGGAAACGCAGATCGAGAGGTAGTTGCGGACGCTTCCCGTTGCCCGATGGGCGGCTGGGACCGTTGCGTAACTCGCTGTTGATGCCCACATGATAGAGAAATACCGTTACGGAAGGCTGGCGTGGCGCGAAATCCTTGAAGTCGTCTGGTGTTGACAAAATCACGTCCGTCGGCGCCACCAGGCCGTTGAGTCCGTTTTGCAACAGGGAGACGATTGTATCCCCCAAAAATGCTACAGCGTCTGTAGTTGCCAAAGAGTTATTCCGGCCGTGACAGTAAATACCCGGGCAGTTATATGTGCCCGTAACTAAGGAATTGAATCATATCCAGGCCAAATAACTTTGTAACTCGCGCAAGGCACATCTCAGACAGCCTCACCCGCTGCCCAAGGCTAAAATCGTAAACGACCAGCCGAGGATAGTCAAGGAGAATAAGAATCCGGGAATTGGAATAGTGCTGCAGCATACGAGCGGCTGTAACCCTGGTTACTACGGATGTTTTACTTTCATGGCGGAAAGATTCTATAAGCTGCGAGATCTCGCGCTTTTTTTACACAAGGTGTAACGGGGCGCCTGGAAGCCCGTGCATTTCCGCCGTACATTTATGGAATGCGGCGTAGACGCGATCAACCGCGTTGCGCTAAGACTGTTGAGTGACGATGTTAGTGAACTGGAATACCCGAGGAGAAGTCCGCGCCGAATTGCAGCGTATTATGGGTCTCCTTGAGCGCCGGTTCGCGCTGCACTCGGAGGGTGAAAGAGCCGCGGCCGCGGGTGCTTTCCGCGGCGTGGCGATCGATGAAGGCGAGGTGGAAGGCTTATTCCTCGAGTTAGCCGCCGATTTGGCCCGTTCACCTGCCGATCTGCAGAGTTCGCCTTCCGAGCTCGAGTCCATTGCGGCCAGACCGAACGAAGCAGAATCTCCGTTTGAGCGGGTTCGCCGCGTATTCCGCCTCAACTCCGTCGAATGGGATGCGGTCGTGCTGTCGCTTGCCGTGGAACTCGATCACCGGTTCGCGCGGCTGGTTGCATACCTGAACGATCACGTCGGCCGCACTCGGCCCACCATCGGGTTGGCGCTCTCGCTGAACGGA
Organism: Bryobacteraceae bacterium; assembly: GCA_035552355.1. Taxonomy (GTDB): domain Bacteria; phylum Acidobacteriota; class Terriglobia; order Bryobacterales; family Bryobacteraceae; genus BOG-234. The sequence continues at coordinate 12,535 of DASZLP010000001.1, forward strand.
ACACAACTGAACGCAATCGACTTCCGCGAGCGGCGGGTGATGCGCCAGGGGCTGCTGCAGACCGAAGGCGACGGTCCGGTCTCCGGCCTCTCTCTGCGTATCGCGCCTGAATTTCTGCCGCGACTCGGGGCCGCCGCGCCGCTCAATGTCCTTCCCGGAGGAGTGCGGCTTCTGACCGCCGCCGGCCTTCCACTGACGGAATTGATCATCGGCGCCGCGCAGCTCACCAGGCTGACCCGATGGGCCGAGAGCATTCGAAACGGTCGCAGTGATTCGCCGCTTGTGCTTGCCGGACCCACGGGCGCGGGCCGTGCCACGGCTGTGCAGGCCGCCTCCGCGGCTGGCGGGTTTTCCGTAGTCGAGACGGACTGGATGCCCGAGCGCAACGACCGAGCCGATCTCCTGGGCGTCGCGGCTCGTGAAGCCCTGTGGCGCGATGCGACGCTTCTTGTACGCATCCGCGAGGAAACCAAAGATCCGGATTTCACCGGACTCTGGGCCGCGCTCTCTGGCTGGGACGCTCCCGTGGCGATCGCCCTCAGCCCCGAGCGGGCCGAGGCTGCCAGCGCCGCCGCTTTAACGCCTCCCGTAACGGTTCAGATCGAGCGGACTACTATTGAGCAGCGGGAAGCGCTGTGGACGCATTTGCTGAACGGCGCATCCGGATTACACGTCAGCATCTCTGACGCCGAGCGGCTGGAACTTGCGTCACGCTACGATTTTGTTCCGGGCGCCATGGCACGCGCCGTGCGAAGGGCCGCCGCGGAAAAAAACGGAAATGATGATGCCATTGATTTCGAGTCGCTCTCCGGTGCCTGCCGCGCCGTCGGGTCCGCTTCCATGGGGCCGATCGCGCAACAACTGCCGCAGCCTTACACGCGCGCCGATCTCGTGCTGCCACAGGAATTGATGGATGAGCTCGACCTGGCCGCGGTCTGGATGCGCAACCGCCGCCGCGTCTTCGAAGAGTGGGGATTTGGGCGCCGTGTGGTGCTTGGCCGCGGCTTAACCGCATTATTCACCGGCGAGCCCGGCACAGGCAAGACGATGGCCGCGCAGGTGCTCGCGCGAGAACTCGGGCTCGACCTGTTCCGCGTCGATCTCTCGCGCGTGATGAGCAAGTACATCGGCGAAACCGAGAAGAATCTGTCGCTCCTTTTTGACGAGGCGCACGCCAGCGGCGCGATTCTCTTCTTTGACGAAGCGGACGCGCTCTTTGGAAAACGCACCGAAGTTAAGGATGCGCACGATCGCTACGCCAACCTGGAAATCGGCTACCTGCTGCAGCGCATGGAAGAACACGACGGCACCACCGTATTAGCGACGAATCGCATCGGAGACCTCGATGAAGCGTTCACCCGCCGCTTTCACTTTATCCTCGATTTTCCCATGCCCCGGCCCCCCGAACGGCTTCGAATCTGGGAGGGAATGCTGCCCGCCGAGGCGGAGCGCGAGCCCGAGCTCGACCTCGATAAACTGGCGCGCCACTATGAAATTTCGGGCGGCGAAATCCGCAACAGCGTGTTGAGCGCCGCGTTCATCGCAGCCAACGAAAACAGACCCATCGGTATACGCCACCTGAAGCGCGGCTTGCGGCGCGAACTTCTCAAGACCGGCCGCGTGCTCGACGGCCGGCAGCGCCAGGCCCTCGACGGCGCGTGATGGCAGTTCTCCGGGATGTGTCCTGCGGAACTTCGTCACTGGGTTTTGGCGGGCCGAGCCCGCCGCGCGTCGCCGCAGGCTTCCCCCGAGAGAGATATTGATGAGTACTATCGAGTGCTTTGATAGAACGCAGCCGTCCGGGAAGGAGCGTCTAATAAGCATTCTGAGCAGTTTCCGGCCCTGTTTTTTAAATCGATGCGGTCTTGTTCCGAGGGAGTAGCGCACCGGCGATTATCAATTATATTGATTAAAAATATCAACTGTATCAATGAAACCCCTTGACACCGTCAGACTGCATTTATAAGCTGACGAGGCTTCAGCTGTTTTCAGGGGACAGAAGTAGCCTCGCCCGTAGTCATGACGGGGTCTGCTTCTGATGAAGAGGGGGCCATCCATTTATGAAGAGACTAATCTTTGCGCTCGGCATTTGTGCGCTCGCGCCGCTTGCGTTTGCCCAGACAGACCGCGGCACGCTCACAGGCACGGTGTCGGATCCGGCCGGGGCCGTCGTGCCAAACGCAAGTGTCCAGGCGAAGAACACCCAGAGCGGCGAAATCTTCACGACGGTCACGACAGGAACCGGAAATTTCACCATTCCGAACCTGCCGGCCACGACCTATGAGCTGGACGTTACAGCGTCGGGCTTCAAAAAATATGTTCGGATCGGCATCGAAGTCAGCGTCGCCCAGACGATTCGCGCGGACGCCGCGCTTGAAGTCGGCGCTGCCACGGATACGATCACCGTCAACGCCGAAGCCCCGCTTCTGAAGACGGAAAGCGGCGAGTTGAGCCACAACATCAATTACAACCGGATTGACGATATTCCCCTGCTGACGCTGGGAAACCCCGGAACCCTGGGAAACATCCGCAATCCGCTGCAGGTCGTGACGTTGCTGCCCGGCGCCGCTTTTTCGAGCGAGAATACGTTGCGCATCAACGGATTGCCCTCGAGCTCCCAGGCCATCCGCATCGAAGGCCAGGACGCGACCAACGGCATGTGGCGCCAGATCAACCAGAACGTGCAGTCCGGCGTCGACGCCATTCAGGAAGTCGCGATCCAGACCAGCAATTTCGCCGCTGAGTATGGACAAGCGGGCGGCGGCTACTTCAACTACACGATGCGCTCCGGCAGCAATCAGTTTCACGGCAGCGGTTACGACTACTTTGACAACGAGGCCCTGAATGCCGGCCTGCCGTTTACCGATGCCGGCGTAACCAACAGCCTGAAGACCGGCCAGCACATTCGCAACGTTGTGCGCCGCAACGATTACGGCTTCACGCTCGGCGGCCCGGTCTGGCTGCCGAAAGTCTATAACGGCCACGACAAGACTTTCTTCTTCTTCAACTTCGAGCAATTCCGCGAAGGCCAGGTGATCCGCAACGGCATCTCGACCGTACCGACGGCGGCTTATCAAAGGGGCGATTTCAGCGGGGCTCAGCTCGGCTCCATCGGACTCACGGATTCCCTCGGACAACCGCTCTTCCAGAACGAAATTTTCGATCCGCTGACACAGACCACCGGGCCCGACGGCGCCCCTGTCCGGAAGCAGTTTCCCGGCAACGTGATTCCGGTCAGCCGGATGGACCCTGTCGCCCTGAAGATCCAGAGCCAGATGCCTCAGCCGCTCGGCGCGCTCTCCGGGGCATTCATAAACAACTATTCGATTCCCGCCTACAGCAACTTCCGCCACACGACGATCCCGTCGCTCAAGATCGATCACCAGGTAAGCTCGACGATCAAGGTTTCGGGTTATTGGCAGCAGACCCACACGGTCTCCCCCAGCGCGAATGGCTACAGCCCGTCGATATACCCCTGGTCTGCTCCGGAACCGACCGACACCACGAATAATACGGAGCGCATCAACTACGATCAGACCCTCCGGCCGACGCTGCTCCTGCATCTCGGAATCGGAATGTTTCTGACCACGCAGCCGGCAATCCCGCCGTCATTCGATCAGACGAGTCTGGGGCCTGCCTTCGCGCCGTTTTATATCAATCAATTCCCCAACTTCACCGGCGTATCTGATTTTCCTTTGACCAAGGGCGGGACGAATCTCGGTCTCGGCAACGGCTTCGCCGTGCAATATCTGAGGGACATTAAACCGACTGCCAACGCGAACCTGACCTGGGTGAAAGGCAACCACACGTTTAAAGCGGGAGGCGAGATGGTCGCCGAAGGTTTCCCGCAGCTTAACTACACCCGCGCCAACGGCCAATACGGCTTCGGCCAGAATCAGACAGGCGACCCGTGGGAATTCAACAAGGGCACGTTTGCGTTCACCGGATTCGGATACGCCAGCTTCCTGCTCGGCGATCCCAACTCGATCACGGTTTCCCAGGTCACCAACTCACGCATCGGTAACCATTCCCTCGGGTTTTTCGTGCAGGATACCTGGAAGGTGACCCACAAGTTCACGCTCGACTACGGCCTGCGTTACGACTTCGCCACCCTGCTCGCCGAAGAACACGGGCGCATGCAGGATGCCTCGTTCACATCGCCGAATCCGCTGGCGGGCGGACGCCCCGGGAACGTGATTTACGCCGCAACCTGTAAATGCGATCTGAACCACAACTACCCCTACGCGATTGGTCCGAGGTTGGGCGGCGCATATCAGCTCAACACCAAGACCGTTTTGCGGCTGGGCGCCGGCGTCGCCTACTCCACTTCTCCGAACAATGCGTTCCTGTCATACAGCGTGCCCGATTTCTATGCGTTCACGTCGGCGGCGGGGTCGTATTTGCCGGTGACTCAGCTCTCGCAGGGCAATCCGTTCGCGCCTGGCAACGCAGCCGGCAACGCCCCGATCGTCTGGCCGGACTTCAGCCCCCACTATCCGATACCCTTCGGCGGCAAAACCCCTCCGTCGTCGCCGTTTATCTCGATCGACCGCAATGCCGGCCGCTTGCCCCGCATCTTCCAGTGGAGCATCGGGCTGCAGCGCGAAGTCCTGAAGAACCTGCTGGTCGAAGCCTCCTACGTCGGCAACCGGGGCGTGTGGTGGACGGCTCCCGAGCTTGCGACCTATAACTACAACGCGCTCACCCCGCAGGGTCTGCTGGCCGACCGGCAGTACGGCGCCACGCAGGGTCTGGACATCACCAACACGACCGATCGCGGACTGCTGAGCCTTCCGATCAGCAACCCCTCCGTGATCGCGCGTTATCCGCAGCTTGCGAATCCGAACAACGTCTATCCCGGATTCCCGTCGAACCAGCCGTTGAACCAGGCGCTGCGTCCCTATCCGCAGTGGTTCGGCGTGCCGCCGTTCCTCGGTCCGCCGCTGGGCGACACCTGGTACGACTCGCTGCAGGCGAAAGTGACGAAGCGCTACTCGCACGGACTCGATGTGCAGGGCGCGTTTACCTGGCAGAAGGAGCTCACCCTGGGAGCCAATTCCGATACGTCTTATCTGACGCCCCAGGCGCCGATTATCAACGACGTGTTCAACTATGCGCAGAACAAGCAGATCTCCGGCTTCAGCCGTCCGCTGCTGCTGGTCATTTCGGGCAACTACACGACGCCCGCTCTGCACGGCGACGGCATGGCTCGCAAGACCATGTCGCTGGTGGCGCGCGACTGGGTTCTCGGGACCGTTCTTCGCTATCAGAGCGGCGCGGTGATACGCTCGGCTGCGTCGAACAATTCGCTGCTGTCGCAGCTCGATCGCGGCCCGTCGAATAATCCTGCCCTTTGGGGCGGCGGCGCCACGCTGCAGAACGTTGTCGCTGGCCAGCCGGTGCTCCGCGTCGATCCGAATTGTCACTGTTTCGATCCGAACTCGACGCTGGTTCTCAACCCTGCGGCGTGGCAGGACGTGCCTCAGGGCCAGTTCGGCACGGCGGCGCCCTATTACAACGACAACCGCTGGCAGCGTCAGCCGGCCGAATCCCTCAGCCTCGGCCGCACCTTCCGGATCAACCATGGAGACAACTTCCATGGCGCGCTCAATATCCGCGCGGAGTTTCAGAACGTGTTCAACCGCGTGTTCTACGCGATGCCTTCCGCCACCAACCCGCAGGCGCTTACCACCTGCGGCTCAGGTGGCACCGCGACCGCGGGCGCGCTGAAACCCTGCTCGGCGGGTTCTGTGACCGGCGGCTACGGTTATGTAAACGTGGTCAACGGCGCCGGCACGCAGCCGCGCAGCGGTCAGATCGTGGCCCGGTTCACGTTCTGATATGAAGCTGTAGCGCAGGCCATCGTTTTGGGTGGCCTGCGTTTTTTTATACCGCCGGCAAGAGTGCCCGCGCCACGAGCTACAGCGTTTCCCTTACCAGCCGCGCGCCTTCAACCATCGCCCGCATCTTGCCGAACGCGACGTGTCGCGGCAGATACTTCATCCCGCAATCCGGGGCCACCACGATTCGCTCGGGAGCGATGTGCGCCAGCGCCTTTCGAATGCGCTCCGCCACAATCTCAGGTGTTTCGATCTCGTGCGTCGAAAGATCGATCACGCCGAGGATGATCGTCTTGCCCGGCAGATCCTTCAACACCGAACAATCGAGTTTCGACTGGGCCGTCTCGATCGAGATCTGCTGCACCGCCGAATCGGCCAGCTCCGTCAAAAACGCATACGCCGGCGGACGCCCCGGAACCAGCGCCGCATAGCCGAAGCAGATGTGCACCGCCGTCGTCCCCTTCAGCCCCTCGAGCGCGCGGTTCAAAGCCGCCAGCGCGTATTTGCGCGCTTTATCCGGATACGCCTGCATGTAAGGCTCGTCGATCTGAACGACGTCCGCGCCCGCGGCAAACAGGTCGCGCATCTCTTCGTTCACCGCCGCCGCCAGATCCAGCGCGAGCCCCTCTTCATCTTTATAATGATCGTTCTGCGCAAGCTGGGTCATGGTGAACGGCCCAGGCACCGTGATCTTGATCTTCCGTTCCGTATTGGCCCGCAGGAATTCGAGATCGCGAACCTGCACCGGGCGCAGACGCTTCACCGCATGCGTTACCCGCGGCACGAGAATCTCCTGCCCGCTGCGGCTGAGAATTTTGCCGGGATTATCGAGATCCATGCCGTCGAGCGCCGTCGCGAACCGGTTGGAGTAGCTCTCGCGGCGCGCCTCGCCATCCGTCAGGATGTCGAGCCCGGCGCGCTCCTGATCGCGGATCGCGAGAAGCGTTGCATCGTCCTGCGCGAGCTCGAGGTTTTCTTCGGAAACGCGCCACAGATCGGCTGCGCGCACGCGGGGCGGCATGCGCTTGGAGAGCATCTCGCGGTTGATCAGCCACTCGGGCTGCGGATAAGAGCCAACAAGAGAAGTGGGAAGTAAGGTCAAAACGAAAAATGTCCTTTTTCAAAATGCGCACCACGGCCTTCGCACTGTGCGCTCCTGATTGAATTGATTCCAAGACTATCACGTGGATTCGTGACCAATCCGGGCGAAACATCCATATCAACCGGGTTGATAGCCTCTATCATCCGAAGCCCGATTGTCAATCGGCCGCGGGATGCCTTCCCGGCGAATTCGACCTGTCAATCGTGCCGGCATTCGCCGCAAGAGTAAAATGAAAATCGCGCCTTTCGCAATCAACCTTTAAAAGTAATGTCACAACCAAATCCCGAACCCATCATGGATCTCGCCCATCTGGGCCATCTCGAGCTCCTCACCCCGAAGCCGGAAGAAAGCCTGCGATTCTTCGTCAACGTCATGGGCATGACCGAAACCGGCCGCGAAGGCAAGTCGGTCTATCTGCACGCCTACGACGATTACGAACGGCACTCTCTCAAGATTACGGAGGCCAAAGTGCCCGCGATGGGTCACGTCGCCTACCGCACGCGCAGCCAGCAGGCGCTCGAGCGCCGCGTTGCCGCGCTGAAAGGCTCCGGCTTCGATATTGGCTGGTCCGACGGCGATCTCTGCCACGGCCCCGCTTTTGTTTGCCAGGATCCCGACGGTCACCGGCTCGAGCTCTATTACGAGACGCAGTGGTACGAGGCCCCGCCTGAACTGAAGCCGGCATTAAAGAATCAGGCGCAGCGTTTCCCGTGCCGAGGCATCAATGTTCGCCGTCTGGACCATTGGAACGGTCTTGCCGTCGACATCGAAGCCAACCGCAAATTCTTCAGCGACTATCTCGGCTTCCGCCTCACCGAGCAGATTGTCCTGAACGATGGCTCCGAAGCGGCCTTGTGGATGACCTGCACCAACAAGAGCTACGACTTCGCCTACACGCGTGACAACACCGGCACGAAGGGCCGCTTTCACCACATCACTTACGCGGTGAACAGCCGGGAAGAAGTTTTGCTGGCCGCGGATATTTGTCTCGAGAACGGCGTCCATATCGAAACCGGACCCCACAAGCACGCGATCCAGCAGACGTTCTTCCTTTATGTGTATGAGCCCGGCGGCAACCGCGTCGAAATCGCCAACGCCGGCGCGCGCCTGATTCTCGCACCCGACTGGAAGCCGATCCGCTGGACCGAGGAAGAGCGCAGGAAAGGCCAGGCGTGGGGACTCAAAACGATTGAGTCGTTCCACACCTACGGCACACCGCCGGTAGAAGTAAAGGCTGCGGGCCATTAGCTCGTGGCGCGGGCACTCATGCCCGCCGTGCCGGCACTTGCCGCGTCACACTTGTCGCGTCCGTTTGACGGCCCTGGACCCGTTGGATATAATTCGGACGGCCTGAAAATGCATGCATTTTTCCGCGCCCGCAGGCCATCGCGCGGAACACAGACTAAACTGACGGAAGACAATCCCCTATGAATTACCCACTGACCGGCTATCATCACATCACCGCGTGTGTCGCGGGCGCGCAGGAAGACGTCGACTTCTTCACTACGATCATGGGCCTGCGAATGGCCAAGCAGACCGTCCTTATGGATGGCGCGATTCCGATCTATCACCTCTACTATTCGAACGCGAATCTCGAGCCGGGCTCGGTGATGACTACGTTCCCCTACGGCCAGAAGACCGGGCGGCCGGGGTCCGGACAGGCGCGGTCCATCAGCTTCACGGTGGCAAAGGGTTCGCTGGCGTTCTGGAAGGGACACTTCACGAAGAACAAAGTTGATCAGGACCCGATCGCCGAGCGCTTTGGCCAGTCGTTCATTCGCTTCCGCCATCCTTCGGGATTGAGCTTCGAAGTCATCGAGGATTCCGCCGACAAGCGCGAGCCCTGGAGCACGCCGGATATCGCGAAGACCGAAGCGGCCCATGGCTTCCACGGCTCCGTGTTGTCGGTGCGCGAAACCGCCGAGACGGAGCGCTTTTTCGTGGAAGCGCTCGGTTTCCGCAAGACGGGCGTTGACGGCTCCTATCACCGCTTCGAGACGGGATCGGGCGGCGCCAACAAGACAGTGACATTGTTGCATGAACCGGACCGTTCCGCGGGAAGCTGGGGCTTTGGCGCGGGCACCGTTCATCACATCGCCCTGTGGGGCGCCGACGACGAGGCGCTCGCCCAGCAAAAAGCGATTTACGAGGAGCTCGGCTTCACCGACGCTTCCGAGATCAAGGACCGTTATTACTTCCACTCGATGTACTGCCGCTGCCCCGGCGGCATTCTTGTCGAAAGCTGCTGCAACATCGGCCAGGGTTTCGAGCGCGACGAAACGCGCGCCGAGCTCGGCACGAAACTGCACCTTCCGCCCTGGTGGGAGCATCGCAAAGACGAGATGATGGCGCAGCTCGAGCCCATCACGGTACCCGAGATTGCGGTCGGAGCCGCCGCCTGATTTTCTGAACCGCGGGCCTTGGCAGCACTTTTGTCCGCCGCGCCGGCTTGAGCCGGCTGGTCCCCGATCTATCAACGAAATTGATACGCCTGATCAACCCGTAGTTATTGACCGTCCAGCCGATCGGCGGCACAATCATAAGTTTGGCTCATGAGCAATCCCGCAAATCTCGAATCCCTTCTCCAGAAGACGAAACCCACCGATCTGCTTCGCAACTCGAAAATCGGGGCGTATGTTTACCCCGTTGTCGCCCCGGAGTTTTCCAACTGGCGGGATGAGCAGGCGGCGTGGCGGAAGTCGGCCGTGCTTTTCGACCAGTCGCACCACATGGTGGACATCTACATCGAAGGCCCCGACGCGCTCAACATGCTGTCGCACATGGCCATCAACAGCTTCGCCAAATTTCCGGTCAACCGCGCCAAGCAGTTCGTGCCG
>DASZLP010000002.1:0-17108 GCA_035552355.1 Bryobacteraceae bacterium
TCGCTGACTTTGGTTGCGACCGCGGGGTTGATATCCACGCACACGATCCTGACCCAGCTCGGCAGCATGTTCCCGGTCGCGATCGAGTGCAGCATCGAACCGAGGCAGATCACGAGACCGGCCGACTTGAGTGCCGCCGCATACGCGTCCTGCGCTGCATTCATGTCCGTGATCGTCTCGGGCAATGGTCCGTCATCCCGCAGGCTGCCGGCCAGCACGAACGGCACGTTGTTCTTCACGCACTCATACATCACGCCGGATTTCAGACGCCCGCTTTCGACCGCGCCTTTGATTCCTCCGGCATGATAGATGGCATTGATGGCTCGCATATGATTGCGATGACCGTGCTCGGCCTGCCGGCCGTCAGCGAGGCGAATGCCGAGAGAAGTACCGAGCAACGCCGATTCTATGTCGTGGACTCCCAGCGCGTTCCCGCTGAGCACCGCGTCGATCCAATGTCCGCGGATCAGCCGCGAGAGGCCGGGAACACCGCCGGTGTGAACGACTACCGGCCCCGCGACGGCGACGATGGTCTTTCCCTGCTCCTTCGTCTGGCGGGCGAGAGCGGCGGTCTGGCGCACGGCGGTCTCAACCTGGCGCTCGGACGAGATCTCGTTCGACATGAATGCGAAGGCGAGCCGGTCGCGCTCCTTGGCTTCGGGGTTCACCCGAATGCCGCGCATCCCCGTCACCACCATGTCGCCGGCTTTCACGTCGCGCAGCCGGCGGCAAAACGCTTCGGGCGCGGGAGTATTGGCGCCTGTCACCACAATTAAGGCGTCCATGCGCTGGTTCCGGACCTCCACGAATTCGCCGTGAATCCGGACCGAGGTGCGATGATTGCTCGTCGAGTAGAAATCCTCCGGCGCACAGCGGTCGCGTTCGACGAGCACCAGCACGGCGTCATCCGTCTCGGCCGGCGAGCAGCCGATCGCGAGAAGCTGGGCCAGAACGTGGTCCATCTGCTGACGCGTCGGGGTTTCCACCCGCAACCTGAGATAAGACGGATCGCCATTGGTGCGTCCGATACGGAATTGTTCGACTTCGAAACGGCCGTTGGATTCGACCACCTTATCGAAGATCTGTTCCATGACGTGGGAATCGATCAGGTGGCCCTCGGCTTCGACGACTTCCTCAAAGGGCATGAATATTCAGTCTAGCGTCGTGGCGCGGGCGCTCTCGCTTGGCACTTTGCCCGCCGCGCCGGCAATCGTGCCGCCGCCTCGGCGGATCGTGCGCATCGGCTCAGTGCGCGCGAAGACCAAAAAACCTGTGAAAACCCTGTATTTTTGCAATTTTTCCACTTTACATCGCAGGGCTCGTTCCGTATGATTGTAACGACTCAGGAACAAGCAGGTGCATGTGAACCCTGTAAATACAGGGTCTCCGAGCATGTGTCTGTTCGCAAATGCCCACACAGGAGGTTTGATGGCCACTACTCAGAGAATGACGCAGACCCAGTTGATCCGCGGGCTCGCGGAAGCCGGTGAAGTAACGAACAAACAATCGCGCGCGATGCTCGATCACCTCTCCAGCCTCGCGATCGGCGAAGTTAAAAAGAACGGGGTCTTTGTGCTGCCGGGTATCGGCAGGCTCGTGCGCGTCGACCGGAAGGCCCGGATGGGCCGCAATCCGGCCACGGGCGAATCGATCAAGATTCCGGCGAAGAAGGTCGTCAAGTTCCGCGTCGCGAAAGCAGCCAAGGACGCGATCGTTCCGCCAAAAAAGAAATAGGGGAGCCGAAATAGCTCCCCTCTACGCGAAAACCCCGCGAAAGCCGACATGGCGTTTGCGGGGTTTCAGTTTTTTGAAATCTTCCGAAGCGGTCGCCGCCCAACTTGCCGGCAGCACGTGAAGCTTACGCCAGCTTCTACTTCTTGACTTCTTCTTTCGGGGCTTCTTCTTTCGGGGCGGGAGTCTCTTCGTCCTTCATCGCATGTTTGAAGTTCTTGATTCCTTCGCCCAAACCCTTGGCGACTTCCGGAATCTTCTTGCCGCCGAAGAGCAGCACCGCGACCCCGAGCACGACCAAAAGCTCTGTTCCGGAAAGGCCACCCAGACCCGCGGTCTGAAAGCTTTGCGCAAACATTACGGCCACCTTTCGACTTCCATTGTACAGGACGAAAGTATACCAGCAACAGGCGCTATGATGAACCCGTGGCCGCGGGCGTGTTGATCTCGCTTGAGGAATACTTGCGAACCAGTTATCACCCGGATTGCGATTTTGTCGACGGCGAGGTTCTGGAGCGCAATTTGGGGAAACGCAGGCATGCTTACGCGCAGGCTGAAATCACCGTATGGTTTCGGATGCACACCACCCATCGTCTTAAGGCACTGACCGAAATGCGGATTCGGGTCAGTTCCTCCCGCGTCCGGATTCCGGACGTCGTGGTCTGCGAACTACCGCTCCCGGAAGAAGAAATCTTCACTTCACCTCCGTGGCTCTGCATCGAGGTGATGTCGCCGGACGATACGATCGCGGCCATGCAGGACGCATCGATGACTACCTTCATTTCGGCGATCCGAACGTGTGGGTGATCGATGCCTGGAAACATCGCGGCTGGACTGTGACCGCCGAGGGTTGGGCTACAGCCGCCGGCGGAATTATGCGGACGTCCGACGGGCGGGTTGAACTCCCGCTCGCCGAGGTTTTGCTGCCGTAAATCTGAAAACAGGGGCCGCCTGGCTTCTGATCGCCGCAACCCTCTATCCGGCTTTCATGGCCGCGCAGGACCCGCCGCGCGGCAGCGTCGAAGGCACCGTCGTGAACACGTTCACCGGCACGGGCATCGGCGGCGTAACGGTGACGTTGATTGGAGGCCAGTCCGGCAGACATACCGCTATGTCCGACGGGGCCGTCCGGTTCCGCATCGCGGATGTCGCACCTGGAACTTACACGCCGATAGCCGAGAAAGATGGATTCTCGGCCACTATACCCATCACACGCGAGTTCGCGAACCGCGGACTTCGTGTGGATGCAGCGGGCGAACCCGCGAAAGTGGAGTTGAAACTCACACCGCTGCAGACGGTTCTCGGCCGCGTGCTGACGCCGGACGGAAAGCCCGCCGCCGGCGCCAAAGTGGAACTGAATCCCAGTATTTACGGCAGCGTGACGACGGATGCGGAGGGCCGGTTCCGGTTCGAGAGTGTGCGGCCTGACTCCTACACTCTGATGGCGCGGCCGCCCAAAGACAGTAACGACGCAAAGCCCGAGCAATCGGCGGATGGAACCCGGTTGCCATGGTTGCGACCTGGTATCCGTCCGTAACTGACGCAGCGGTAGCGCAGCCGATCGCGTTTCGCGGCGATGGAGATACCGGCAATTACGAGATCCGGCTTCGCAGCGAAGCCGTGCATCGTGTGCGCGGAATTCTCCTCGACGAAGCCGGCAGGCCTGGGCCGCGCGCCGATGTCAGCCTCCACGCGATCGCGCCGACTCCGACGCCGCCGATGCCTTTTTTGTCAATCCGCTCGGGCGGCATGTCCATCTCCCGCATGATTCTGGGCCTGCCTCCCCGATCCAGCAACTCGTCCGAAGCCGTTGTCACGACGAACGCGGATGGGGCTTTCGAATTCCCCGCCGTGGTCCCGGGCGACTGGAGAATCAGAGCGCTGGTTCATGACGCGCAGGCCGCCGCCGATATTGCGGTTGGGTCCGGCGACGTGGAAGGTATCGAGCTTCGCGCGGCGGCGGGAATCAAATTGAAGGGCACGGTCGAGTGGGCCGACGGCGATCCCGGCGCCCAGCGGACCGACGGTCCGGCGGCTCTTGCCCGAATCATGTTGATACAGACGAGCACCGACGGCGCACTGCGACCAGGATTTGTGGAATCCGGCACGATCACTTTCGAGAACACCACGCCGGGCCAATATCAGATCATGACCGCACCCGGTTTGCAGGTACGGACTTTCGCCGGCAACAACGAGGTGACTGGAGCGTTCCCTGTAATGGCCGGCATCCCGCCATTGCGCATCGTGCTGAGCACATGGACCGGCGGCCTGCGCGGCACGGTCGAAAAGGGCGCCGGCGCAACCGTGCTGCTCATTCCGCAGACGGTGGATGGAGTGTCTGTCGGCCAGACTGTTACGTGCGACCGCCTCGGATCGTTCGCATTGAGCGATGTGTCGCCTGGCGATTACTTCGCCGCCGCGTTCGAACCCGCTGATTGGCTGATGCCCTCCGCCGCGATGGTGAATCTCGTGCGAACGGGCGGCAAAGCGATCAGGATCGAGGAAAAGTCGACGGCGAATATTACGCTGCCGGTCCTTTCGCCGCCGCAACAAACGGTTCGTTAATGGCCCGACACCTTGTGCCCGAGCCAGATCAGAAGCACCAGTGCAAACACCGCGCAGCTCCCCAACATCACAGCGAGGGGAATCACCCGCAGGCCCGCGCCGGCGGCCAGATGTCCGAGCACGAACGGCGCAAGGATTCCGCCGGTCAGCGCAAACGTGAAGATGCCGTTGAAATAGCCAGGGTGATAGTACGAGAACCGCGCCGCGATTCGCTCGGCCACCAGCGGATAGATCGCCGAGAAACCCGCGCCCGTCAGCAGCAGCCCGATCACGACGCCGGCCCGCGTGCCCGCGGCGAGCATCGCCGTGCATCCGAAGAGCGCGCAGAAGGCGCTGAGCGCGAGCATCCTCCCGTGGCGCATCACTCGCAGGAGGCGCGCGGTGCCGATCCGCCCGGCCAGCAGAGCTCCCCAGTAAAGCGCCAGCAGGCCGACCGCCGTCCCGGGGCTCAATCCGAGCCGGTCGATCAGCAGAATCGGCAGCCATCCGGCAATCGACCATTCGTTGGCGAACTGGAAAAACAGCAGCAGCGCGAATAAGATCGCCAGCGGACTGCGCAGATCGTTCATCGATTCCGTTATCGAGACTTCCGGGAGAGCGCCCGCGCTGATGCGGAATTGTCCGGCGAAGATTCCCGCCATCGCCGGCACCACGGCGGCCAGCGCCAGCAAACGCGTCGCGCCTCCGTCGTCGAACGACTGCGCCAGCAGCAGCGCGGCGAGCACGCTGCCCGCTCCGAAAAAGATGCCGCCGGCGAGCGTGATCTGCGCCGGATTTGCTTCATAGCAAGGCGTCACACCTTCGAGCACGGCGCTGTTCATGATGCCGGCCGCGAGTCCTGTAGCCAGCAGCGCGAGGAACTCGTACCAGGGCTGCGCGGGTGGAGCTGCCACCGAAAGCAGCAGAAGCGCTGCGGCCGCGCTGAAGTATCCACCGGCCAACAGGCGTGGCAAAGAAGCGTTGCGCGCCAGACGCCGCCCGAGCACTCCACCGCCGATGATTCCAAGACCGAGGGCGAGGAAGAAGTTCCCACCCGTGCCGAAGTCCGGCCGGATGTGAAAGCCCCAGAGCGGGAGCAATCCGCCGGGCAGCGCCAGCAGAAAGCCGGAGACAACCAGCCCCGCGAGGATTTGCCAGGGTTGAGATGTGTGTTGGGAGGGCTTGCCGCTCGTGGAGGCTGGAGGCGCATACACGGGAAATTCCCCGGAATCTCCCGGATTTGCCGCGCCCTGCTGTTCGGCTACTAACGCCACCCCTGCATGCTACACCCAGCCGCCCCCGGCGATGCTCTCATCCACCGCACGATAGAATGCTCTGAGCGCCGGCCTGCATGAAAATTCCTTTGACGCCCTTGCGGTGCCTTCATCGCGCGGTTGACCTGTACGGCTCCAAAACCGGAGTCGTATGCGGAGCGAAGCGGTTCACCTACGCGCAATTCGTCGAGCGCTGCCAGAAGCTCGCGTCGGCGCTGCGTCTCGCCGGCGTCGCCGCGGGTGACCGTGTCGGGTATCTCAGCTTCAACACGCACCAGTTGCTCGAGGGATACTATGGGGCTCCGCAAGCGCACGCGATGGTGATGCCGCTGAATATCCGGCTCACGCCTCCGGAGCTGGGCGCGATCCTGCATCATGCCGAGCCGCGCGTGCTGTTCCACGAGAACGACTTTGTGCCGCTCGTCGAAGCCCTGCGCAAAGCCTGGCCGGGGATGCGCACCATCAATCTCGACACCGAATACGAAGACTTCCTGGCAACCGGAACGGCAGAGCGCGCGGACATTCTGACCTGCGACGAGGATTCCATCGCCGAGCTCTTCTATACAAGCGGAAGCACCGGCACGCCCAAAGGCGTCATGCTCTCGCACCGCACCGTCTACATGCATGCGATGGCCGTCGCGGGCGTCTTCAATCACGATGACAATGGCGTCGAGCTGCACACTATCCCGCTCTTCCACGCCAACGGCTGGGGACGCGCCCAGACAGCCACCATGATGGGTCTCAAGCAGGTGATGCTGCGGCGCTTCGATCCCGCGACGGTCTGCCGGCTGATTCAGGAAGAAGGCGCGACCACCATGTCTCTGGTGCCGACCATGGCCGGGGCTTTGCTGATGTTTGCCGATCTCGGTCAGTACGATTTATCCACGTTGAAACAAATCAACATCGGCGGCGCGGCGTCTTCTCCGGAATTGATCGAGCGCATGGAACAGGCATTCCACTGCGACGTGTTCGCGGGCTACGGGCTCACCGAAACCACGCCGGTAGCATCCAGCGCGCGCCACAAAGGAACGGTGAAATTCGCCGATGCGCGTGACCGTTACCGCCGTCAGGCCATGGCGGGCTGGCCGCTGCAGGGGACGGAGCTGCGCGTCGTGGATGCCGCCATGCGCGACGTGCCGCGCGATATGACGAGTATCGGCGAAGTGGTCATCTTCGGCGACAACGTGATGGACGGTTATTACAAAGACCCCGAAGGCACGCGCGCGGTGATGACCGGCGCGTGGTTCCATTCCGGCGACATGGGGGTCTGGGACGAGGAAGGCTACGTCCAGATCGTCGACCGCAAAAAGGACATCATCATCAGCGGCGGCGAAAATATCTCTTCCATTGAAGTCGAGAACGCGATCGGCGCGCATCCCGCCGTGGCCGAGGTCGCGGTGGTGGGAGCGCCCGATCACACCTGGGGTGAGATCCCGGTGGCCTTCGTTGTTGTGAAACCGGACCACGCGTTGACCGAACAGGAGCTCGCCGCCTTCGCCGCTATGCGCATCGCGAAGTTCAAACTTCCGAAGAAGTATGTGCTGAGAGCCGAACCGCTGCCCAAGGGCGGCACGGGAAAAATCCTCAAGCGTGAGCTCCGGGAACAATTCTGGGAAGGCAAAGACCGGCGGGTTCAGGGCTAGTATGTGGCGCGGGCACTCATGCCGGCGCTTGCTGGCCTCAAACGTCTTCCGCGCTCGCTTCGCGAGACGCTGATCTGCGCCGGATTTTCGCGCAAGGTGAACTCCTCGGATGATCTTCCGGCAACTGAGTCATCCGGACACAGCCCCCGTACAAAGTAGTACGTTTGTCGGATCACATTGCCCGCAGGCCGAATAGAATCAGTGCTTTAAAAACGGGATTTTGTGGGCACATGTTTGCTATTCTAGTGCCGAATCGTTGAAGTAACTCAACCTGCCCTCTGCTGCAACACCAGGGCGATGGGGATGACGGGACGAGGCAAAAGCTTTCGGGAGCCTCGCCGCAAACAATCGGCTCGTTATCCTGCGCTTGACGGGTTGCAGCAGGAGGGGTTTTTTCCCTCCTGCTTTCTTTTCCACGTAATTCGTCGGATAAACTCGGTCTTCCGTTCCCGTGAACACTACGTCACAACGCGTGTCCCGACGGCCACCTGGGCGAACTGCCGCACGCTGGGCGGCCGTATCGGTGTTCGCTCTTGCGTCCGCGTGGAACTATCTCGATCGCCTCACGCTTTCCGCCGCGGCGCCGCGCATCATGGCCGAATTTCATCTGAGCGCGCGCGATTACGGCTGGCTGATTTCGGCGTTTTCGCTCTCCTATACCTTCGCGTCACCGGCGGCCGGCTGGTTTCTCGACCGGTTGGGTCTCGAGACGGGAATCGCCTGGGCTGTGGGGCTGTGGTCGGTAGCCACTGCGATCTGCGGATGGACGCGCAGCCTCGGGCAACTGATCGCCGCGCGAGTCTTTCTCGGTATTTGGGAAGCCGCGGGCGTCCCCGCGGCGGGCAAGGTCAACGCCATTTATCTGGAGCCGAAGGACCGCGCAATCGGCGCCGCGATCACCCAGGTCGGTCTCAGCATCGGCGGCACGGGCGCGACGCTCCTCGTGGGCTGGATGTCGGGCTGGAGGAATCCATTTTTTGTTTGCTCCGTGCTAGGGTTCGCGTGGATTCCACTCTGGATGATGGTCCGGCGCAACGTACAGCCGTATGAGGAAATCGCGCCGCGCAAAGAGACCGGCATGCTGCGGATGCTCGCCGATCGCCGGCTGTTGACACTGGCGGCAGCGAACGTTCTATGGATGGGGATCTACACCCTCTGGTCGAACTGGACGACAATTTTCCTCGTGCGGAACTACGGACTCACCACGCAGGCGGCATCCTGGTATGCGGCGTTTCCGCCAATAGCGCCCGTCATCGGGGGATTTGCCGGCGGCTGGATTTCACGCCGGCGGATCGCGAGAGGGATGCCGATCGTTGACGCCCGCGTCTTCGGTGCGCTGATCAGCGCCCTCGGATGTCTCGTCACCGTGCTCGCACCGCTGAGCCCGACGCCGCTGATAGCGACGGTCGCCATCTCCGCGAGCTATTTTTGGGTGACGGCCGGCAGCGTAAACCTCTACACGATTCCGGTGGATATCTGGGGCGGGCAACAGGCGGGCATCGCTATCTCGGCTCTGGTGTTTGCATATGGCCTGCTGCAGACCGTGATCTCACCGGTGATCGGCACTCTGGTGGATCGTGCCGGTTTCACACCAGTGTGCTGGCTGGTGGCGCTGCCGCCGCTCGGCGGATGGCTGCTCCTTCGGCGACTGAATTTGCGAGCCGCTTCTCAACCTGCTTGTTAAAATGGTTTTTCCTTAATTTCAGGAGGTTGGATGGCACAAATCACGCGCCGCAAGTCCGTCGCAGTGAACATCGGCGGCGTGAAAGTGGGTGGAGCGAATCCGATCGTCGTCCAATCGATGACGAATACGGATACGGCCGACGTCACATCTACCGTGAACCAGGTGATGGCGCTGGCGCGCGCCGGCTCCGAGCTGGTCCGCGTCACCGTCAACACAGACGCGGCGGCCGAGGCGGTCCCGAAGATCATCGACACGCTGAACATGTTCGGCGTGCGCGTGCCTATCATCGGCGACTTCCATTACAACGGCCATCTCCTGCTGAAGAAATATCCGGCCTGCGCGCGGGCGCTGGCGAAGTATCGAATCAATCCCGGCAACGTCAATATCGGCAAAAAGCACGACGACAATTTCCGCACCATGATCGAGGCGGCCATCGAATATGGCAAGCCAGTGCGTATCGGCGTCAACTGGGGCTCACTCGACGGCGCGCTCCTGACGCGCATGATGGATGAAAACAACAAACGCGCCGAGCCGAAAGACGCGCGCGACGTCACGCTCGACGCCATTGTGGCCAGCGCGCTGTCGTCGGCCGAAGCCGCCGAGCGCTACGGACTGCCGCGCGAAAGAATCATCCTCAGCGCCAAAGTCAGCGGCGTGCAGGACCTCATCGATGCCTACCGCGCTCTCGCCGCGCAGAGCGACTACGCGCTCCATCTGGGGCTCACCGAAGCCGGGCTCGGCTCGAAGGGCGTGGTTGCGACCACCGCCGCGCTTGCCGTGCTCCTGCAGGAAGGCATCGGCGACACGATCCGCGCCTCGCTCACGCCGCTGCCCGACGGCGACCGCACCGAGGAAGTTTTCGTCAGCCAGCAGATTCTGCAATCGCTCGGCATTCGCAGCTTCGCCCCGCAGGTGACCGCGTGCCCTGGCTGTGGCCGCACCACCAGCACCTTCTTCCAGGACATGGCGGACCAGATCCAGAATTATCTGCGCGACCGCATGGCGATCTGGAAAAAGCAGTACGAAGGCGTGGAAGAGATGAAGGTCGCGGTGATGGGCTGCATCGTGAACGGCCCGGGCGAGTCGAAGCACGCCAATCTCGGCATCTCGCTGCCGGGTACTTTCGAAGAACCGGTCGCGCCCGTTTATGTGGATGGCCGCCTTTCGACGACGTTGCGAGGAGACGCCATCGTGGCCGAGTTCATCGACATCCTCGACAAATATGTCGCCTCGCACTACTCGCGGCTGAATGAGCCGGAACCGGTCACGGCCTGATCGCATGCCCCGCTTTTTCACGCTTACGGAAGCGCGCGCGGCGCTGCCGGTGGTCGCTCCCATCATCCGTGACGCGGTGCACGCGAAGGCGCATTACGAGGAAGCCGAGAAGGCGATTCACAGTTTGTCGCAGCGCATCCTGATGATGGGAGGCGTGAACGTCGACACCGGCCTCGCGGAAGCGTGGAAAGCGCAGTACGATTCCAACGCCCAAACATTGAAGAGCTCCATGGAGCGAATCGAGGAAATGGGCGTTCTCGTCAAGGACCTCGACAGCGGGCTCCTCGACTTCCCGACCCTCTTCCGCGGCGAAGAAGTTTATCTTTGCTGGCGGATGGGTGAGCGCGACATCGCCCACTGGCACGGAATCAACGAAGGCTTCAAGGGCCGCCGCCCGATCGACCAGCATTTCGTCGACAACCATCGCGGCTTGTAGCGGGCGGACGCGGCGCCCCGCTAATTCGGACTCGGCGACCTTCTGATTTCGTCGATCACAAGCATTTCCATCGGAACTTTGCCGGGCTCGAGCCGAAGGCCCAGATCGCGGACGGCGTCGAAGATCGTCGTGCCGGGGTTTTCCGGAGCGTCCCGCGACGTTTCCAGCTCGACGTCATATTTCCCGGTCAGCCCGGTCATGTCGACCACCGGACCCTCGACCATGCGCGACAGTATCGCAGCCAGCGTTTCAGTTGTGATGTTCTTGTATGCCGAACGCTCGGTTCCGGGCGCAAGCAAACCCGGGGACTTCGGGATTGGCGGTGGACCAACATCCGCACGCGGTTGAATGGGCGCTGCCGCCTGCAGTTTTGACCCTTCCTTCGCCAGCAGAGCGTAGCCCTTCAGATTCGTCTGCGCGCGGTGCAGTTTGAGTCCGAATCTGTCTTCGAGAAGCGTCTGCAACATCTTGTGGACGTCCTCGCCCGAAGTCTCCTT
This sequence comes from Bryobacteraceae bacterium, assembly GCA_035552355.1. GTDB lineage: Bacteria > Acidobacteriota > Terriglobia > Bryobacterales > Bryobacteraceae > BOG-234. Next base: position 11,085 of record DASZLP010000002.1, read on the forward strand.
CGGGAAGGTGCCTTCGACATCGAAGAGTTCTTCTGACGCCCATTTTGGACCGGATATCTGACGAAGCCGCACACTCCAGGCAAGCGCCACGATCTGCAGCAGCGGCTCTTCATGGATATTGATTCTTCCGGGACTCCTCGGCATCATCCCCGGTGGAACCAGGTCGTGCATGTTCGCCATCAACTGTCGCATCGGTGGCGTCATTTGCGAATTCGGCGGCGAGAGCTTGATGGTCGCGGCATCGAACTCTGCGCGCGCCAGCGGAGTCTGGGCGGCGGCTGGGGTCAACGCCACAGCCGTCAGCATCCAGACCGAAATCCTCATGGCACGAGCATCACGGGCGCCTGCCAGAACGCGGCCTTCTGGCCCGTCGTGTCCAGCACGGTCACCTGGCAGTTGTACTCGCCCGGCTGCAGTTTATCGAGAGACAGATTGAATCGAAGCGGCAGCGCTTTCGACTTCGGATCGAGACCGTCCGTAACAGCGATCGGCGTCGTCTCGAAAGCTTTCGTTTGGCCGCGGTAGAAAGTCACGAACGTCACCAGCGGCTGCGTCGTCGTGGCGAGCCGCTCGTAGGCTTGCAGGTAGACGTAGAGATCCTTGCTCTTGCTGAAGACGCGGGTCACACTCGGGACGAGCTGCTGGCCGTCCGCGATCATCGGGTTCACGGACTCCTGCTGAGCGGCCGTCTTCCCCTTGGCGGCATTGAATATGGCGGCGCTGACAGGCTCGCGCTGGCTGCTCAGGACCACCGAGCTGATGGGCACGCGCTTCTCCTCTTTATTCAGGTTCGGGACGATGAATGCCTTCTGAAACGTCCCGATGCGCCCAGTCTCGGCGTCGCGCGCGAGGAACTTCACGACGTACTTGCCGGGCAACAGCGTGAAGCCGGTGTTGTATTCGATCGGTCCTTTGGCAAGCTGCTCGGCGGTCTGGTCGCTCAGCTTCTTATCCACTTTGTCGCGGATGTTCTGCATGGTGGATCCGAAGTCGTCCTTGACCTCGAGCATGAAATCGAGCACAGTGCGGTCCGCCCCGCCCTTCTTGGCGAGAGCCAGCTCGCGGCCCGGGATCTTCACCGAGATCGGGATGTAGTATTCGGCATTGTTGAGCCGGAAGAAGTTGACCTCCATCGCGATCGTCAGCTCGGTGATTGGGTCGCCGAGCATGAAGGCATCTTCGAGCTGCCGCTCTTTGTCGGCGGTGGTGAACTTGTTGAACGTCTTGCCGGCGAAGTAACCCTGGCGGAAGTCGAGGCTGGCGCTGAGTCCGTTGTTGAGAGCGACTTTGATGCGGCGGAACTTGCCGTCGAGCGCCTGGTTGGAAGCGTAGTAGCCGATGATGTAATAGCTCGAAACCGCCTTCTGGGCCTGCACGATGCCGGCCGAGAGATCGTTGTTGTCGAGCAGGGCTTTCCCGCCGGTGTCGGCGGCGAGCGAGTAGAGGGTATCCTGCGAGCGCGCGAAGTTTCCAGCCGCCGCCAGCGCGGCACCGCCGTTGTACATGCTGACGCCGCCCGCCGAGCCCCTGCTCGCGTCGCCCATGGGCATATCCGCGACGAGTCCGCGCGCGTCGATCGCCCAGATTTGAACGCCGTTGCGGATCGCGGAATTCACGGTGGCGCGCAGTTGCGACATGTTATCGGTGCCGTTCAGACGGAGGATGCTCGAGAAATAGAGCAGAGACTTCTTTTCGCTGAGCTTGCCGAGCATTACCGAAGCGGTCTGCAGAGCGGAAAGCTGGCGGTCAGTGGTGAAAATGTTGAACTCACCGTCGTCCTGTCCGAATGCGGCGCCGGTGTCGGCGGAGCTGTCGTCAGCGACCGTTCCATCGAAGCCCTGGCTCTCGCCTACCGCGATGGTTTCGAGGATGGTGGAAAGGCGGTCGCGGTCCGGGGTGAAATCCTGCAGGACGTTCACCGCGCCGCCCTGATACATCATGATGGCGACGAGATCGGCCGGCGTCATCTGCGTGCGCACGAACTTGCGCGCGGCGTCGATCGAGCGTAGCTGGTCGGCCGGCGGGAGCGCGGTCATGTCGAAGTACAGCGCCATCAGGCGGTGGTCGCGATAGCGCTGGTCCCCGGGTGTTTCCGGAGCGATCTGCGTATGCGGGAACTTCTGCAGGACTTTGATGTCGCCCGTCGCCGCCGGCAGGGGTTCGACAGTATCCGGGAGCTTCTGATACTCGAAAAATTTGATGGTCTGCGGCGCGCCGTCTTCCGTGACAGTGAAGTCTTTCGCGGTGAGACCGTCGACTTCCTTGCCGGACTTGTCTTTCACGGAGACGGTTTCGATGACGAGTTGAGTGGTGCTGGAGATTTTGAAATCGTCGTCCGGAGCCGCGGGCTGCTGGGCCGGTTGCTGCGCGGCGGCAGTGAGCAGGGAGAGGAAAACGGCGCAGGTTTTCGTGATTCGAGACATGTTTAGAACCTCACTCGCACGGTGGTTACGAGATTACGCATTGAGCTGGCGCCGGAGGCGATGCCGAACAGGGGACTGTTCACGGCGGTGTACCAGCTCGTGTAGTTTACGTGATTGAGCAGATTGTTGGCGTCGATATTGAAGTCGAGGCTGTAACGGTCCCGCAGCCGGAAGGAGCGGCGCAGCGAAGCGTTGAGAGAGAACTGGCTGGGGCCTGTGATCGTATCGCGTCCGGCATTCCCCCATTGGTCGGAGGGGGGAACTGCGTAGGCGTCCGAATTAAGAAATATCGGCGACGAGCCGTAAAGCGGCAGCCCGGTGTAGTCCGGCCGCACGGGGCCGGTGACGCCGGTGTGGCCGAGAGAGAGGGAACTTACGGAGGGAGACAGCGGGAAGCCCGTACCGGCATTGATCGTGGAGACCACGGTCCATTCGTGGAATGCGGTGGCGCGCCAGCCCGTCAGCAGGCCTCCGCCGCCAAGGCCCTGGCCGGTCGTGTATTGCAGTTGGAACGCAACCAGGTGGCGCTGGTCGAAGGTCGAGAGACCGCGCTCGGCGCTGAGGTCGAGCCAGTTCTGCGCGATCACCGAAGTGCCGGAGCCGCGGCCGCCGAGCGCGGAATCGTCGATCGATTTGGCGAAGGTGTAGCTCAGGTTGGCGGTGAGCCCATTATGCAGCCGCCGGCGCAACTGCAACTGGCCGGAATGGCGAATCGAGTTGCCGTTCGAAGCGAAGTAATAGAAGCCGGTCGGGCATAACGGGCAGGGATTCGCCGCGCCCGTGGGGTACGTGTTAGGCACGAATTCCTGCTGGCCGCGCGTGCCCTTGATGCCGAGATATGTCGCGGTCATGACTAGCGACCCCGGAAGATCGCGCTGCACCGAGAGCTGGAAGGTCTGCGCGTATCCAAGCCGGAAATGGGGATCGATTGCGTAGTTGTCGGTAAGCACGCCAGGCGGCGCGTTGAATCCGTTGGCAAGAGACAGGGGAGTTGTGGGGCCGTTCTGCAGGATCAGGCTCTTCGAAAGCGGCGATTGCTGCGCCATAAACGCCGCGAGCCCCTGATAAACAGACGTGTTGTATCCCACGTTGTAACTCCCGCGGACGACCAGCGACGATGCCGGAATCGGGCGCCATGCGAATCCGAGACGCGGCTGGAACTCGGTCCAGTCGGGTTGGAGCAGCGAGTTGCCGTACTTTTGTTGGGTAACCGGCCCGGTCTGGTTGGCGAGGACGGGCTGTGCCGCCGTAAAGCCCGGAGCGATGTCGAGATTCACGAGCCGTCCGTAAAGCTCGGTCACGGGAGCCTGATAATCCCAACGCACGCCGAGCAGCAGAGTGAGGGCGGGGCCGACTCTCCAGTCGTCGCTGATGAATCCATCCCACTGCGATTCGCGGAAATATTTGTCCGCATTTCCGAACGCGATCTGGCTGGTGTCGGGCGTCCCGAGCAGGAAGTCGGCAAAGTCATTGCCGAGAGGCAGGGTCGAACCTGGAGGGGAGGTCAACGCGCCGGTGAACGCAAAGGAGCCCCGCGGATTCGACTGCGAGAGCTGATTGAACTGCAGGCGCTTGAAATCAGCGCCGTAGTTGATGTTGTGGCGGCCGCGATTCCACGTGCTGTCGAAGGTGTACTGGATCGTCTGGTTGTGGTTGTCGGCGAAATTCCCTTCCGACAGCGGTGAGATGCCGGTGAATTGCAGGGCCGGCGGGCCCCAGTTGCGCGGATCCTGATCATTGCCGAGAATGCCGGCTTCCTGCGAAACGTTCGTCTTGTTGGCGAAGTTCGGCGTCGTCGCGGTGGATTGCCGGCTGTAGGTCGCCTGCAGGTGGATGAACATGCGCTGGCTGATGCGGTGCTGCCAGTTGATCGAGCCGGTCATGCCGAGCGAGTGGGTCCTGTCGATAAAGTCGAACAGATTCTGGCTGTCGGTGGCGATGCGCTGGAAGGCGAAGTTTCCGTAGAGCTGATTCTTGTTGCCGATGTTCTTGTTCAGGCGCGATTGCAGCCCGTCGGAGTGCATGGGCGTGACGATCGGGATCTGGTAGTTGTATCGCGTCGACCCGGCGAGGTTCGGCTCGGGGTAGAAGTTGAGCAGTGACTGCGCCTGCGGGCTGAAGCGGCTCGTGGGGATCTGATTGCCGGGAAACGGGCCGCCGGTCAGCGGATCGTAGACGGGGGCGAAGGCTGAGAAATCGCCGGCGCGCTGCGCATCGGTCGGCATCAGGCCGGCCGTGGTGGTGCTGGTCCGGTTGCGCTGCCACGTATAGTTGACGAAAAACTGCGGGCCGTTGCGGATGAAGTGCGGGATACGAATGGGGCCCCCGATGTTGAACTGACCGGTCAATTTTGTGGCTGTGGGTTTCCCCGTGTCCTGTCCGGTGAAGGAATATGACCGCGCGTCGAGAGCGGAGGTATCGACGCTGAGGAGAAGTCCGCCATTGTAGAGGCTCCCAGGGCCGCGCACATTGTTGCCGAAGCGCGCGGCCTGGGCGAAGGGCGTGCTGGCGCCGTTATTGACCGAGCCGTTGATGAGCACTCCGTCGGCGGCGCGCTGACTGAGGTCCGACGTGCTCTGGCCGCCGAACGCGGAATTGGCGGCCGGCGCGGCGTCCGCGGGCGGGGCGGCGTCGGCGTTCGCATTGACGGCGGTGCGCTGGAAGCTCGCCTGAGCATTCGGCGCGGCGGCGCTGGCGGTTTTCTGGTTCTTCGCGTTCTTTGCATTCTTCGCGGATTTCGAGTTATCGGGTGCGGCCGGGGTGGCCGCTGGAGTGTTCTGGGTCACCGAGATGCGCGCGGGCTCCTGCGGCAGAGCGACGGCGGCGAAGGATTTGATTTCGTCGAGCGGCATCATCTTCAGGTCGAAATCCGGACCGGCGGCGGCCGCATTTGCCGCTGGAGCAGCGATGGTTACTTGCTGTTTCGCCGGAACGAAGCAGAGCATTTCGGCCTGGAAGTTCCAGTCACCGGGGGCGATGTCGGCGAAGATATACTGGCCATCGTCGCCGGCGATGGCCCGGAGCGTTTTGTCGCCCTGGGTCGCGGTGACTGTGGCGCCGGGGAGGGGCAGACCGCCGAATTCGACTTTGCCTTTGAGTTCGGCGGCGTGGAGAGCGGGAAGAGCGAGAACAAGGGCAAGACAAGCGCCGGCGCGGCAGGCTGAAAGCCCGCGCCACATCCTGGTGATTCGTCTTAGCAGGGGCATCTTATTAATTTTCCGTGGCCTTTTCGGCGTGGTCGATTACGAGCGTGTCGCCAGGCGCTTTTTGCGATTCGAGCTTCAGGCCGAGTTGTTCCTGGACGGCGGTGAAGATGTTCGGGCTCGGGTTATCGTTGGGGTTCGCGCCGGGAGGCGGAGGGGGCATCGGCATGCCGCCTCGCCCCATCGCGAGTCCTTCGGGCGAATACTCGAGGTGGAGATCAAATGCGCCGGTGAAGCCGGTTTTGTCGATCACCGGACGGCCCAGCATATTCGAGAGCGCGCCGGCCAGTTGGGTCATGGAGATTTTTCCTCCCTGCATCATAAATGGCGACATCATCATGCCGCCGCAGGGCGGGGGGCCTCCATTGAAAGGTCCAGCGCCGGGGCCGCCGCCGCGT
>DASZLP010000003.1:0-2882 GCA_035552355.1 Bryobacteraceae bacterium
CTGCTTGAAACCTTCAGCCAGCGCAGCCGGCAGCGCGACGACGCCATCGAAGAGTTCATTTCGAAAAACGGCCGCCGTCCGACCGATAACGAAGTCGCGGTTCTGGTCCGCGAATCACGGTCCGACAAGCTGCTCGAAATCTCGACTGCCGAGGTCAGGGCGCGCCAGCAGGCGCGGCTCGAGCCGGAAGAAGTCCTTGCGATCGGAACCCTGCGCGAGCATGCCCTCGCCACGGCGCCTCCTCATGGCTATGACGTTGAGGACGCCGCTCCATCCCTCCTCTATGCCCAGGAGCACGTGTTTGAGCGCGTTTCCGTCGCTCGTGATTACGAGCTGCTGACGGAGGCTCTGCGTCACAGTCGCGGGCGCATCGCGCTCAGGGAAACCAAAGGCCTGCTCGAACTCGAGGAATCGGCCGGGCATGTTTTCCGCGCCGGTCACGAAATCGCGACGCGTGAGAGCCTCGACCGGGAGCGCCGCATGGTTGCGACTGTCAACCGCGGCATCGGCCGGTTCGAGCCCCTCGGCGCTGGTAAGGAATTCATCGCTTCGGACCGCCTGCGGCCCGAGCAGAAGCGCGCCGTGGAATTCGTGCTCGCCTCGCGCGATCGCGCCGTCAATATCCGCGGCGCGGCCGGCGCGGGAAAAACGGCAACGCTGGCCGAATTGAATCGCGGTCTCGCCGAAGCCGGACAGAAGGCGCTCGCCGTCGCCCCGACCATGAGCGCCGTCGAGGAACTGGCGAACGTGGGCTTCTCAAATGCGGCCACGATTCAGCGCCTGCTCGAGGATCAGTGGACACAAGCCGAAATCCGCGACGGCGTTCTGGTGGTCGATGAGGCGGGAATGGTGTCCGCCCGGCAAATGGCCGAGCTGCTTGGATTTGCGGAGAGACAGTCGGTCCGGATCGTCTTCAGCGGTGATACGCGCCAGATCCAGAGTGTCGAGGCGGGCGACGCGTTGCGCATCCTCGAAAAGGAATCCCACCTGAAAAGCGTCTCGTTGACCGAGGTTCAGCGGCAGACGGCGCGCGATTACCGGGAAGCGATCGAGGAGCTGCGGCGCAGTCCGGCGCGGGGTTTTGAAAGGCTGGAGGCGATCGGCGCCATTCGGCAGGTCGCATTCGAAGAGCGGGCCCAAAGGGTGGCGGAAGCCTGGCGGGAAGCCGGATCGCGGCTGAACGCCAAAGGCCAGTCGAGCCATGTGCTGGTGGTCTGCGCGACCCATGAGGAGATCGCCAATGTCACCGATGCCATACGAGCCGAACGCAGGGGCGCGGGCGAGCTGCGAGAAAGCGCTCGCGCCGAGCGTCTGGTTCCGCAGAATTACACGGCGGCGCAGAAAAAGTATTGCCGCGATTTCCGCGAAGGCCAGATCCTTGTTTTCCACCGGGCGGCGAAGGGCGTGTCGAGAACCGAGGCGCTCGAGGTAGTACGCGTGGAAAAAGGCAAAGTCGTGGCGCGCAATGCCGCGGGCGCGGAGCGGGAATTGACGGGGAAGCAGGCCGGATGCTTCGAGGTGTATGAGCGGCGCGCAATCGAACTGGCTGCGCGTGACCGCATCGTGCTGACGGCCAACCGGCGTGAACCGGGATTCCGCGCCACCAACGGCGAGACGGTCACCGTCTCAAAGGTGGACATAGACGGCCGAATCCATCTTGAGGACGGCCGTGTGCTGCCCGCCAGTTACCGGCATTTCAACTACGGCTATGCGGTAACAGCGCATCGCAGCCAGGGCAAGACCGTGGATGCGGTCGTGATCGCGGGCGATGCCATGAAAAAAGAGCTGTTCTACGTGGCGGCCTCGCGCGGGCGTGAAAGCGTAACGGTGGTGACGAGCGACAAGGAACTCCTGCGGGAATGCGTAGCGCGCTCGGGCGAACGGCAATCCGCCCTGGAGCTGGCGCGCAAATCCGCCGCGCAGGAAAACAGGTTACGCGCCGAGCCATCGATTCAACGCGGGCCCGCACTGGCGCGGGAGATCGCACGGCAAGCCGTTATGCGCGACCGGGAATTGCCCGTGAAGCCTCAGATCCCGGAACAGGTTCCGGAACAGGAGATCCGGCACGAACAGATCGAGCGTGGCCGCAGGCTCGGGCAAGGACATGAATATGGCATTGGCCGATGAACAGGCGTGGGACGTAGATACCGATGCGCGTGTCTATGGTTTGCAGATCGTGTTGCTGAAGCGCGTGTATGTGCTTCCGTGGGCGCAGTTTCTGTTTGCCGAGGGCACGAGCGATGAGGCGCGAGCCGCCTTCAGCACGCATGACGTGTTTATCAAAGGAACGGCTCTCGATTCCCTGCTGGCGGATTTCGCGGCGCAGCGCATCATGGTTTTAAGAGAGCCGACGCGGGCCGACAAGTTTACGGCTTCAGCCGGACCCCGCATCACTCAGTTGCAGGTGCGCCGGGCCGGGGCGGACGTTTCAGAGTAAACAAACTCCTGTTTGCGGCAGCGCTCGCCTCTCACCCGGCAGAGGAGCAGCGGGGTTCCGATTTATCAACGAAATAATGTTTTTTGTCGAGAGTTGCGGCTGGCGGCGGACGTATTTCCTTTCCGAGCTGCTCCTGGATCGTCGGCCACCCTTCCAAAGGTCTGCCTGTAACCATCCGACATTCCTCGTTCGATCGGCATGGCCGCCCTGGATCCGGCCATGCTTCCTTTCCGCATCGCGAGAGCTTCCCTGGCGGAGGTAGCCGTGCAGACCGTCCTTCTGACGGGTTTGATAGGATCGTCCTCACGTGACGCGCAAAAGCCGATTCTTCTCTGCCTGGCCAGTACTGGCCGCCGCCGGACTCACCTTACATGGCATGGCAGGACAGGCGGCAGACACGCACTATCGCGTGGTCGAGAATTGGGCGCAGTTTCCACCCGGCGTC
>DASZLP010000004.1:0-2109 GCA_035552355.1 Bryobacteraceae bacterium
CGCGCGCACGGCATACGAAAACAGCATGATGCCGAGGATGAACCAGGGCGCCGACTTGCCGATGGCAGTCTCCGCGATACCGCCGACGTAATAGGCTGAAGATGCGAGGTCGCTCAGAACGATGGCGGCCGCGCGCCAGAAAGAGATGAACGACAACATGACCGTCGTCGCCACCACGACCTTGGTTGTCGTCGAATTCGCGGTGGTCGAATTTGCAGTGGTCGAATTCGCAGTGGTCGATCGGGACGGCCGGGGAAACGGACTGGACAAAAGAGACTCCTGTGGCTATCTTTAGAAAGATATCGAAGATCAGGTTAGCACGCGAATCGAGAAGGACGATCCGTGGCTGACTCTGCGGGTTCGAAGAGTCTGGCTACCTCCATCGTGCAAGCCCTGCGCGCCGCCGGTTATGTTGCCTATTTCACGGGCGGATGCGTCCGCGATATGCTGCTCGGCCGCGAACCCAAAGACTTCGATGTCGCGACCTCGGCCCCACCGGGCGACCTGCTGAAGATCTTCCCGCAGGCCGGTCAGGTCGGTGCCCACTTCGGCGTGGTGCTCGTACGGGAAGGCGAGAATCAGGTCGAAGTCGCCACCTTCCGCAGCGATCTGGAATATCGCGACGGCCGGCATCCCGAAGGCGTCGCCTTTGAGACCGATCCCAAACAGGATGTCCTGCGGCGCGACTTCACCATCAATGCACTGTTGCTCGACCCGCTGAGCGGCGAAGTCCTCGATTTCGTGGATGGCCGCGCCGATCTTGCCGCCCGCCGGATTCGGGCCATCGGCGACCCCGAGCGTCGCTTCCGCGAAGATCATCTTCGGCTGCTCCGCGCCGTGCGTTTTGCGGCGCGTCTCGGGTTCGAGATCGAGCCGGCGACATTTGCGGCGATCCAGCGCCTCGCGCCCATGATTCACGGAGTCTCCGCCGAGCGCATTCGCGACGAGATCGCTCGCATCCTCACGGAAGGCTCTCCGCGGCGCGGTTTCGAGCTTCTGGATACTGCCGGTTTGCTGCAGGAGGTTCTGCCCGAGGCCGCGGCGCTGAAGGGTGTCGCACAGCCGCCCGAGTTCCATCCCGAAGGCGACGTCTGGACGCACACCATGATCATGCTCGAAGGTCTCGAGCAGCCTTCCATCACGCTCGCGCTCGGCGTGCTGTTGCACGACATCGGGAAGCCCGCCACATTCCGCATCGCCGAACGCATCCGTTTCGACGGGCACGTGGAGAAGGGAATCGAGATCGCTCACGCTCTGCTGACGCGCCTGCGCTTTCCGGGCGATGTCATCGAAGGCGTCGAGGCTCTGATCGCGAATCATATGAAATTCATGGAAGTTCCGCGCATGCGCGATAGTACGCTCAAGCGCTTCATGCGGCAGCCGGATTTCGAGGAGCACATGCAACTGCACCGGCTGGATTGTCTGTCGAGCCATGGCGGACTGGACAATTACGATTTCATCCGCCGCAAGCAGGCCGAAGTGCCCCCCGAACAGCTCAAGCCCGCGCCTCTGCTGACGGGCCGGGACCTGATCGCCGCCGGCTACAAGCCGGGTCCAATGTTCGGGGTGGTGTTGAGCGAGATCGAGGATGCCCAACTCGAAGGCCGCGTGACGACCCCTGAAGAAGCGCTGCGGATGGCGCGGGAGCGGTTGTAGGTCAGGCTACTGCTTCAGCTCGCCCGTCGAGACCTTCCCCATCCATTGCGAAAGCGTCCGGTTCCAGCGCGCATCGCCGCTGGTATCCACGCTCGCGCGCACCGAGTAATGTTGCGCGAGCAGTTCCGTCAGCGGACGGTTCTTCCCGTTGTCCACATAGATCAGCTTCTTCGCCGACAGCAGGATCTCGTGTTTCGCGCCCTTCGGAATATCGAGAACGATCGGCTTCGCGGCAGGCTGAATTCCCGGCGGACCGTTGAAATTGAAAAGCGGAGATTCCTTTCCGTCGGGCGCTTTGACGCGGAACTCAACGTCATACACCGGCCCTTTCACGGACTCGCTGCCGAGCGGCAGCAGGCATTGCGGCCGGTCGACGTTCTGGAAAATGAGCCGCAATTGCGGCTCCGGCGACGATGGACCGAACGCCAGCCCGAATCGCACACCGTGATCGAC
>DASZLP010000005.1:0-16079 GCA_035552355.1 Bryobacteraceae bacterium
GCATCGGCCGGATCATCCGGGCACGTGGCCGGATCGGGGCTCGTGTAGAGGTTCAGGGAGAGGTGCACAATACCCGGATCCCTGCCTCCGTATCGCGTGAACGCCGCGCCCTGAATTTCCCACCGAAGCGGCGTATCGAGCACAAAATCGACTTCAACTGCCTCGTGCGCGGCGCGGCCACCCGTGTCGTATTGCCATTGTTTGACCGCGGCAACGGCGCGTTCGTCGAGCCCAAGCCCGAGACCCCGCCTGACGCGAGCATCCGCGACAGTCCCGTCAGGCGCAATTTCAACCGCCAGCAGGACTGTGCCCTGCAGTCCCGCCGCTCGCGCCTCAGGCGAGTAATCCGGCTGGACCGTCTTCTTCACGACAACTACATTCGCATCCTGCGCGTCGGCCGTAAACGGAATCAGCGTCAGCGCGGCGACGAGGCATCTCACTACCATTCCTGAGAGATAACACAAATTTTTTCCTCGAAAAGAAGCTTTCAGTCGTCAGTTTTCAGCCGTCAGCTACTTAGGTTCACCTGGTTTGCCGTCGCGGCATCCTCGGCGGGGAAGTTTAGCCGATGCGGTAGTGGCCCATTCCACTACAAATGCCTTACTCGCGGGATGGGTGCTGATCGCCGGTGACTGGTACCGTTCTCGGTCACGGAAGGTTCGCTGCTGCTCGATCTGCAAACGGGCTTGATCATCGGCGCGCCACAGGCGGCGGGCAATTTTTCATTCACGGCCAGGGTAGTGGATACCTCGGGTTTGGCGGGCTCCGACTATACAGTCACGGTCAAAGACGCCGCGGGCAATTCCGGTCAAATCCAGTGTTCGATTTGTGATTTCGCCCTCGGCCAATTCCGCACTGTCTCTTACGAAGTCCGTTGCCGCGGTGCCAGATTGGCATCGTTTGGAGCCCCCAATGTTCCAATAGTGCTATTCGTACCGCAGCGCTTCCACCGGGTCGAGCCGCGCCGCCTTCACCGCCGGCCAGGTTCCGAAGAACACTCCGACTGCCATCGACACGCCCAGCGCCGTCGCAATCGCCCAGCTCGGCACCGAGCTCGGCAGCGAAGGCACCAGGGCGCCCACCAGCATCGTGATCAGAACCGCCACGACGATTCCCATCAATCCGCCGGTGCTCGTAAGGGCCATGGCTTCCGCAAGGAACTGCCCGATGATGTCCAGCCGCCGCGCCCCGAGCGCTTTGCGGATGCCGATTTCGCGCGTCCTCTCCGTAACGCTCACCAGCATGATGTTCATCACGCCGATGCCGCCGACGAGCAGGCCCAGTCCCGAAATCGCGATGGCGATCAGCCCGATCACCGCGGTGATCTGATCGAACTGCTGAACGATCTGGTCCGGCGTCTGCATGCTGAAATCGTCTTCTTCATCTTTCTTCAGATGCCGCGTGCGGCGCATGATCGCTTCGACGTCGTCATATGCGTCCTTGCGCATGCCGGGCCTGGCCTTGCAAGTGAGCATCCAGGCGTCCACCTGCGGATAGCGGCTCACCGCTGTCTTGAGAGGAATGTCGATTTCGGTGTCCTGCTGATTTTCACCGAGAAAGCCGCCCTTGGCTTTCTCCACGACGCCGACAACCGTGTACTCTGCCCCATCCATCGAGAAGGTCTTGCCGACTGCGTTCCCATCGGGAAAGAGGGTATGAGCGATGTCGTATCCCATCACCGCAACCTTCGCGGCCCGGTTGTTTTCCTCATCGGTGATGTAGCGGCCCTGATCGAATCCGCGAGGCGTCAGGTCGATCGAGTTTGGCGTTACACCCATGATCGAGAGCGAATCCGTATCCTGCCCCGGCACTTTGGCGGTGATGAGCACACCGTCGGTAGCCGGCGGAATCGCCAGCACGAGCCCCACGTCTTCCACCGTGCTCGAGAATCTCTTGATCACATCCGCGTACTCGGGTTTCATCGGCCGGCGCTTGCGCTCTTTGATAGTCCCGCCATCGCCGGGGCCGCCGCTGTTCTTCGATACGAAGATGTTGTCCGGACCGAGCTCGTTGAAAAACGTCACGACACCTGCGCGCAGGCCAGTGAGCAGCGACGCAACCGTGACCACTGTAGTGATGCCGATGACGATGCCGAGCACCGTCAGGCCCGAACGGAACTTGTGTGACCATACGGCGTCCATCGCCATCGCAAAGTTTTCCCGGGGCGAGATATTCATATTATTCTGCCCTCCTATTCCGCCCTGAGGGCCACGATCGGATCCAGCTTCGCGGCTTTCGACGCGGGGTACCACCCGCTGATCACGCCCACCGCGCCCGAAACGAAGACCGACAGAATCACATAGGCCGGCGTCACCCGCAGAGTCACTCCAAGTGTTGCGGTCAGGATTTTCGTAACCACCGCGCCCGTGCCGACCCCGATCGCTCCACCCGCGAACGCCATAATCACGGCCTCGATCAGGATCTGCATCATGATGTCCGAACGCCGGGCGCCCAGCGATTTGCGGATGCCGATCTCACGCGTCCGTTCTGTCACGCTCACCAGCATGATGTTCATGATGACGATCCCGCCGACCACCAGCGAAATACTGGTGATCGGCACCACCACCGCCGCGACCAGCGAGAGCAGGTTGTCGATGAAGGCCCGAATCGCATCCGGCGTAATGAAGTCGAACTTGTCCGGCTGGCCGGGCGCCTGATGGAATCTGGTCCGCAGCGCCACGCGCGTCAGGTCCAGCGCCTGCTGCATCGTGTCTCCGGTCGAGGGCCGCGGACGTCCAAAAATCGCGATTGACTGGCCGGGTCCGAAAAGCCTGTTGAAGGTCGTGATGGGAATGCTGGCGGCATTGTCCTGGCTGCGCCCGAACGAAGAGCCAAGACGCTCCTGGACGCCCACAACCGTGAAATCGAGTCCCTGGATTTTGAACGTCTTTCCCACCGGCGAGGCGCCCGATGGAAACAAGTTGTTCTTGAGGTCGTCGCCGATCACGGCCACGTAGGCCGCGTTCTGCACCTCGGTCTTGCTGTAGAATCTTCCATCGACCATGACCATGTCGCGGATGTCCGGCAGGTCGGCTTCCGCGCCGAGAATGATCGTGTTCTCCGATGTCAGATTGTCGCGCTTGGTGTCGATCGTCGCGTTGCGGTAGGCGCTGTAGAGAACATGCTCGCCGTTGGTAAGCTCCAGATAGCGCTCGTCGGCCAGTTTCAGTTGGCGGTGGTTCTTCAGCTTGTCGAAAAATTCCTTGCGCGAACTCGCATTGGTGACCTGCTGGAATACGAACGACTCGCTGCCGAAAGTCTTCGCCGTGCTCTGCTCGGCATAGAGCCCAAGCCCGTCAATCGCCGAGCCGACGAGGATCACGCTCGCCACTCCGATCATGATGCCGAGCAGGGTCAGGAACGTGCGCAGCCGATGCGCGACGAGCGAATCCCAGGCAAGGCCGGCGCCGCTCGACAGACGGAAACGAAGGGGATTATGTGAGTTCGGGGTATCCGCCATACGGCCCAAAGGCTATTCTAATAGGGATACGGCCGCGGAAGCCGTTTCGTTCACAAATAGTTACCGATTGCTCATGGACAAGCGCTTTCTCCGTCCCCTGCTCATTGTCGAGTTTTTGCTGGCTATTCAGGTGGTTTTCACTTTCTGGAGCCAGGTCGGCGGCCAATACCATCTTGACCTGATGTTCTGGCCATGGAAGCTGGGCGTGAGTGTACTGGCTGCCGGACTGATTGTCGCCGTCACCGGGAATCTGGTGCGGAATGACGGGACGGTTTCACGGCGCGCGGTAGTCTACATCGCGGTGCTGATCGCGACGCTCGTGGTGGCCGGAGTCGTGACGTATTACTACCACATCAACGAACCCACCGACCAGGACGATGACGACGACGAGCCGGTTCGCATCAGCCGGATAGTCGCGCCGCCGCTCGATCGACGAACCGCCGAGTTAGCTGAGAGCTGATGGCTGACAGCTGATAGCTCTGCTTACCACGTTCGGCAGGCGTTCCCGCCCCTGACCATCGGCATCCCTTCCTTGCAGGCGAATGCCTTCTGAAACTCCGGCATATTCGACACGGTCCCGTCCACCCGGAACCGGTCGATGGCATGCGGATCCGTCTGCGCATGCAGCCGCTCCACTTCCGCCGTTTCATTCGTGCACCAGATCTGCCCGAACCCGAGGAAGAACTGCTGGCTCTCGTCATACCCTCCCAGCTTCGGAAGCGTCTTCCCCGCCAGATCGTTCATCAGCGCCATCCATGCGAGCCGGATGCCGCCGTTATCCGCTGTGTTCTCGCCGAGCGTCAGCTTGCCGTTCATATGCACGCCGCCCTTCAGCTCGAAGCCCGAGTACTCCTTGATCAGACAGTCCTCGCGCTGGTCGAAGGCCTTGGCATCCGTCGCCGTCCACCAGTCGTTCAGGTTTCCTTTGGGATCGAACTGCCGTCCCTCGTCGTCGAATCCGTGCGTAAGCTCGTGCCCGATCACCGCTCCGATCGCGCCGTAGTTCACCGCATCGTTCGCTTTCTTATCGAAGAACGGAGGCTGCAGAATTCCCGCCGGGAAGTTTATGTTGTTCATCTGCGGGTCGTAATATGCATTCACCGTCGGCGGCGTCATCCCCCATTCAAGACGATCCACCGGCTTGCCGATCTTCTGCAACTCGCGGTTGACTTCAAACTGGTTGGCGCGCAGTGAATTTCCGAGCGCGTCGCCCTTCACGATTTTCAGCGCCGAGTAATCGCGCCACTTGTCCGGATACCCGATTTTGTTCGTGATCGCGTCGAGTTTTTCGAGGGCGCGTTTCTTCGTCGCTGGCGTCATCCACGTCAACTGGTTGAGATCCTGCTTCATCGCCCCCTCGATGTGATGGACCATATCGAGCGTCCGCTGCTTTCCTTCCTGCCCGAAGGTCAGATCGACATACGCCTTGCCGAGCGCCTCGCCGAGATCGCCGTCGGTAGCCGCGACGCAGCGTTTCCACCGCGCCTTCTGCTCTTTCTCGCCGGTGAGGTATTGCCCGTAGAACCTGAAGTTCTCATCGGTGAACTTCGTCGGCAGGATGGCCGCCTGACTATGGACCAGGTGAAACGTCAGATAAGTAATCCAATCCGCCATCGGCGTGGACTTGAGCATCTTCTCCTGCCCCCTGAAATAATCCGGCACTGCGACATTGAGCGCAGCCATCGGCGGGGTTTGCAGGGTCTGGAAATAGAGGCTCCAGTTGAATGAATCGTTGAGCGCTTCGAATTCGGCCAGCTTCATCTTGTGATAAACCTGCACGGGATCGCGCCGCGCTGTGATGTCGAGCGACACTTTCGCAAGAGCCGTTTCGACGCGCATGATCGTGGAGGCTTGTTTCGCGGCCTCGGCGGCGGGAACGCCGGTCAACTGCAGCATCCGGCTCACGTGCGCGACGTATTCCTTGCGGGTTTCGACGGCTTTGGCGTCGGTCCGGAAGTAGTAATCTTTTTCCGGCAGCCCGAGCCCGCCCTGATCGGCCTGTCCGATCTCGGCGTTTGAGTCCTTAAAATCCTGGCCGGACGAAAAGTTGAACAACACATCCACCGCGAGGCGATGCAGATGGGCGATTTCGAGCGAAAGATCGCGGGTGTTCTTAATGGCCCTGATACGATCCAGCTCGGCTTGTATGGGCGCCATTCCCTTTTTGTTGATCGCCGTCTCGTCCATGCACGAGGAGTAATAGTCGCCGATCTTCTGCGTATCGGCATCGCGCGTCGTCGCCACGGCTGCCTTGTCCAGAATCTGCCGCAGGATGGCCCGATTGCGCTCCGCCAGCTCGCTGAACCGGCCCCAGGAAGATTGATCGGGCGGAATCGGATTGTTCTTCAGCCATGTCCCGCAGGCGTATTGATAGAAATCGTTGCAGGGATTCGCGCTTCGGTCGATGGCGCCCAGATCGAAGCTGGGAGTGACCTTGAGATCCGTCTGCGCAAACAGCGATGCGGCGAGAAACGCGCCGGCCAACATCAAGCGGGCTGTGGACATGCCGCTATTTTTGCATGAAAGCAACGCCAAGCCCTGCGCCGGGGGTGAACCTGGGGGCGAAAAAGTCGAACCGGTCTGTGACCGTTGCCCCGCCCACCCCCGCTCGTTTCCGTATAATTCGACAAGCATGCGCCCGCCCTTTTGTTATTCGCGCACAACGGCCTCTTCGGCCTGTGCGCTCTTTGCCCCCTTCCCTGCCCTCGCGATGGCTGTCTTCGCGGCATTCACCCTCTCCTGCGCCAAAGCCCCCGCGCCCGACTTCAGCAAAATCGCCGACGAGTTCGTCAACACAACCCTCTCCTTCTCGCCGGTCACCGCTTCCGGCCAGGGACTCCACAAGCTCAACGGCGTCGATTTCGACCGCGAGCTCGACGACATCGCGCCTCCCGCGGTTAACAAGCAACGCGATTACTACATCGACCTCCACAAGCGCCTCGAGATGTTCGACAAAAAGTCCCTCTCGGCGGAAGATCGCGCCGATTACGACATCATCGACACGCAGATCGGCCTCGCCTTGTTCGATCTCGACATCGCGCAGTCGTGGAGGCACAGCCCCCAGTCGTATGTCGAGCTGATCGGGACGGCGCTGTTCAATCCTTTCGTGCTCGAATACGCTCCGAAGCCCGAGCGCTACGAGCACATCGTTGCGCGCCTTCTGCGAATCCCAACTTTCGTCACCGTAGCGAAGCGCCAACTGGGAGGCGTGCCGCCGATCTGGGCGCAGGTCGCAAAAGAGGAGAATGACGGCAACATCGATCTCGTCGAGAAGACCCTGCGCGCCGGAGTTCCCGCCGATCAGAAAAAAGCTTATGACGCCGCGGCGGAGGAAGCTCTTGTAGCCCTGCGCGACTTCAGCCGCTTTCTCGGCACGGACTTGCCGAAGCGCCGAGGCGGAAGCGAGCCCGACTGGCGCCTCGGCGCCGACCACTACGCGACGAAGTTCAAGCTCAGCCTGGCGACCGACCGTTCGCCGGATCAGGTCCTGCAGGATGCCGAGACGCGCCTGAAAGAAGTGCGCGCGCGCATGCTCGAGCTTTCCCTGCCCCTGCACGCCGCTCGCTACCCGAACCACGGGGACCACAGCGATCTCAAAGGCGACGACCGGCTGAACAAGATCGTGCGGGAAGTTCTCGACGGAATCGCCGAGAAGCATTCGACGCCCGCCACCTACATCGACGACGCCCGGAAAGATCTCGACGAAGCCCGCAACTTCGCCCGCGCGAAGAACCTGCTGACGCTGCCCGAGGGCGGCAACCTGCAGGTTATCCCGACGCCCGAATTCGAGCGCGGCATTTACGGCGTGGGCGGTTTCAATCCCGCCCCCGTGCTTGAGCCGCAACTGGGCGCGTTCTTCTGGATCACGCCCATTCCCGCCGACTGGCCGAAAGCGCGCGTCGAATCGAAGCTCCGCGAATACAACTTCTACAACCTCAAGCTGCTGGTGATCCACGAAGCCATGCCGGGCCATTATGTGCAGTTCGAGTTTGCCAACGGCGTCGAGCCGAAAGGCCGCCGCGTACTGCGCGCTCTCTACGGCAACGGACCCTACATCGAAGGCTGGGCTCAATACATCACCCAGGTCATGCTCGACGAAGGTTTACTCGACAACGCGCCCGAGCTTCGCCTGACGCTGCTCAAGCAGGAACTGCGCGTCGACGCCAACGCGATCATCGACATCCGCATGCAAACCAACCGCATGAGCGACGAGCAGGCAATGGACCTCATGGAAAAATCGACGTTCCAGGAGCACGAAGAAGCCGTCGCCAAACTGCAGCGCGTCAAGCTTTCCTCGACGCAGCTCCCGACGTATTTCGTCGGATGGCGCGACTGGTTGCGCGTGCGTGAACTGGCAAAGCAGACCAAAGGGGGCGCGTTCAACCTTCACGATTTCCACGATCAGGCGCTGAAGGAAGGCGCTGTGCCGCTGCCGGTGCTCGCGCGATTACTCACGGGCAAAGATATCTGAGGGCGCAACCCGAGCCGGCCGCCTCGCGTCCTTCGTGCTGACGGAACCGCCGCTGTCTCATCCATGTAGCCACCTGCTCCGGTTCACGCAGTCCGGTGGTTTGGCAGCGGCGGATCCGGCTGCGTCCGCGATATAATTCTTTCTTTATCGATGGTCGACGAACCTATTGTTCCCAGCGGAGAAACGGAGCCTTCCCGTCCGCCCGCGCACTCCATGGGTGCGCTTTCGCTCCTGCGGGATATCGCGATCTCGGTCGTCCTCGCCATCGTCCTGATCGTTTTCATCTACCAGCCGGTGAAAGTCGAAGGCACCAGCATGATGCCCGGACTCACGGATCAGGAACGAATCTTCATCAACAAATACACATATAAACTGGGCGCGGGCTCGATCGCCCGCGAGGATCTGGTGGTCTTCCATTACCCGAACGACCCGAGCCAGTCTTACATCAAGCGCGTCATCGGCCTGCCCGGCGACACAGTGCAGATAAAGGAAGGCACGGTTTACGTGAACGGCACGAAGCTGGATGAGCCGTACGTTCCCGCCGAATACCGCGACCGTGTTTCGAAGAAGAAGGAAGTCGTACCGGCGGACGATTACTTCGTCCTGGGCGATCATCGCAGCTCTTCAAACGACAGCCGCGTGTGGGGCTTCGTCGACCGCAAAGAAATCTACGGCAAGGCGGTATTCGTCTACTGGCCGCTCGATCGCATCGGCCGCGTCCGCTAACGGCGGCCGAAAAGCCACGCAATAACCGACAGCACAACACTCACGATTAAACACGTCACGATTGGAAAATAAAGTCCTCCCCGGCGTCCCTCAATGCGGATGTCGCCCGGCAGGCGTCCCAGGCGGATGCCGGCCTTTTCCGCGCCGATCACGACCAGGCCGGCCACAACCAGAACGATCCCCGCGTTGATCAGCCAGCGCCCCATTCCGTTCTCAGCATCGCGCAAAAACCAGCCCCGGTGCTAGACTAGCCGTTTGTCCGCAGCCAATTCGCTCGCGCGAGCCGGCCGCTGGTTGCTGCACTCGGGAATCCAGGCGCCTTCCGGCGGTTTCGCCCGCTTCTACAACTCGGAAACAGAAGCGTACAAACCCGTCTCCACCGAAATTACTGGATACGCCGCCAGCACTCTGGTGTGGCTGTTCCAGATTACCGGTGACGAGGAATACCTGTCGCGGGCGCGGCAGACAGCGCATTTCCTCGCTGGCGTTTGGGACGAGTCGCTCCGGACGTTTCCCTTTGAACACCCCTCGCCATCGCCCGAAAGCGAACACCTGGCTTACTTTTTCGACTGCGGCATCATCATCCGCGGACTCATCGCCGTCTGGCGCGAGATCGGCGATGAACAACTGCTCGACATCGCCATCCACGCCGCGCACGGAATGCTGGCCGATTTCCGGGCTCATGACAACTTCCACCCGATTGCCATGCTGCCGTCGAAGACTCCCCTGCCCTACGCGGACAAGTGGTCCCGTGCGCCGGGGTGTTATCAGTTGAAATCCGCCCGAACCTGGTGGGACGTCGCGGAAATCACCGGCGACGCGACGCTAAGGAACGCATATCTGGAATTTGCGGATTTTAATGTGGCGAACCATCGGAAGCTGCTCGAAGGTGTAACGTGTCCGTCGGAACGCATGGATCGGCTGCATCCATACTGCTACTTTCTCGAAGGTCTGCTGGCCCACCCGGAGCGCCCAAAGCATGCTGAAGTATATATTGAATGCATCAACTCTATCTCAAAGCAATTACGCGAGATAGCATCTAAATTTGCACGCGCCGACGTTTACGCGCAACTGCTTCGGTTGCGCCTTTTTGCGGCGGACGTGACACGTGTCGACGAAGCAGCCGCCATCGAGGAAGCCGCCGCGCTCGCACAATTCCAGGCGGCAGACAGCGATAGCCGCATTGACGGAGGATACTATTTCGGCCGCCGCGACGGCAGCCTGTCACCGCATGTGAATCCAGTCTCGACGGTCTTCGCAATCCAGGCGCTCGAGATGTGGCGGCAGTATCGAGCGGGAAGCAATCCTCCGTGCCAGCGCCTGCTGATCTGATCCGCGTCATCTTCGCGTCCGGCAACGCTCAGCTGAATCGGGATCTCGTCGAACGCGCCGCCCAGACCCACTCGAACCATCCCCTCATTGTTGTCGCCGAGTTTGAACCGGCACACGGTGAATGGGTAGCGTGGCATCCGTTTCGAGGATATGAGGAAAACCTCGCCTCGCTGCGGGCGGCGATTGGCGACCGTAAAATCGCGTCCGCCGCCATGGCGCTGTGTCCGGGCGTTCCCCTTGCGCCCATGCGGCGTGCCGCGCGCGCCATCACAGGCGGCACCCTGATGGCCTACGACGAAAAGCTGCGGATCGTGCGCGGATTGGGGCGGGTCGAATACACCGCTCGAAGGATCCTCGAAGCCGCGGCTTCTGCCCGCGCAAAAAAATGGCTGCGGCGGGTCGCGCATCCAAAGGAAGCAGAGATTCCGTTGCGCGCGCGCGCCGCGCAACTCTACGGACTCGTGGCATCGCGAACGCGCGGCATGCGTGCCGACGAGCCAACGATGGCAGGTTTGGACGCAAAGAATGATGGCGTGACAGTCGTCATCCCGAGCCGCAACGGCCGCGAGCTCCTCGCCACCCTGCTTCCTCATCTGCTGCCACAGATCGCATCTCTGGAAAGCGCGCAAGACGGCCCATCTCCGCGCGACCTGGAGCGCAGCGATTTCCGGTCCCTGGCGCCGCGCTCCGAGCGGCCTTTGCGCTCAGGCGAAATTCTCGTCAGCGACAACGGCTCATCGGATGGCACCGCGGAATGGCTCGCCGCCACTTATCCGACGGTTCGCGCGATCACGAACGAGCGGCCGCTTTCCTTTGCCACAGCGGTGAACGCGGGCATCCGGGCTGCGCGTTTCAAACACACGCTGCTCCTTAATAACGACATGATCGTGGCGCCGGGTTTCGTCGACGCTCTGCTAAAGCCCTTCGCAACCATCCCGGACCTCTTCTGTGCCACCGCGCAGATCTTCTTTCCTCCCGGCATCCGCCGTGAAGAAACCGGCAAGGCGGTCTGGCGGCAGGAAAATCCCCTCGACTTCCCCGTGCGCTGCGACGACCCTCTCCCCGGCGAGGATCTCACCTGGGTCCTCTATGGCAGCGGCGGCTGTTCGCTCTTCGATACTCAAAAGCTGCGTGCGCTGGGAGGCGTAAGCGAGATCTACGATCCGGCCTACGTCGAAGATCTCGATTTCGGATACCGGGCGTGGCGCCATGGATGGTCTTCGGTGTTTTGCGCGTCGGCCCAGGTCGAGCATCGCCATCGCGCCACTACGTCGCGCTATTACACTCGCGCCGAGCTCGACGTGTTTGTGGAGATCAATTACCTGCGCTTCCTCGCCAACGCCGTTTCGTCGGATGATCTGTTCCGGCGCCTTTGGCGTGCAGCGATCCGCCGCCTCCAACTGAACGGTTCGCTCGAAACATTGCGTCGGATTCCAGGAATTGGGCCGCGACCCGTGGAGATAACAGGCACGCTTTCCGAAGAGGAGATTCTGGCGCTCGGTGGTGGGGATATCGCGATCTTCCCAGGCACCGCCGGCAATAGACCGGTCGTTGTAATCGCCAGCCCGTATGTTCCCTTCCCTCTGTCACATGGCGGCGCCGTCCGAATCTTCAACCTGATGAAGCATGCCGCCGCCGACTACGATCAGGTGCTGGTGGCCTTCACGGGTGAGCTCGAAACGCCCCCCGCGGAACTGCTTGCCATCTGCGCCGAAGTCATCCTGGTGCGCCGCCACGGCAGCCACTACCGACGCGAGACATCGCTTCCGGACGTGGTGGAAGAATTCGCGTCCCTCTCTTTTCGGGCTACTCTCAAACAGACCATGCGCCGCTGGCATGCCGGCGTCGTCCAGCTTGAATTCACACAGATGGCGCAGTATGCCGATGCGTGCGCTCCCGCGAAGACGATTCTCGTCGAGCACGACATCACGTTCGATTTGCAGCGGCAGCTCGTTAACACATCCACGGAATCCGGCGCGGCTCAGCTCGAACTGCGAAAGCAGCTCGACAAGTGGACCGCCTTCGAAACCGCCGCATGGAAGTCCGTCGATTGCGTCGTCACGATGTCAGGAAAGGACGAGCAAACCGTCGCGGGCGCCAGGCGCGTGGCCTGCATCCCGAACGGCGTCGACACCGTCCGCTTCAATCCGACTCATGACGACCCCGACCCGCGGCGGCTGCTCTTCGTCGGATCGTTTGCGCACCTTCCGAATCTGCTGGCGCTCGAATTCTTCCTGCGTGACGTGTGGCCGCTGCTGGAACCCGCGTACACTCTGCACGTCATCGCCGGCGCGCGCCACGATTACTTCCTCGATTTCTATCGCGGACGCGTCCGAGTCGACCTCGCCCAGCCGCGCATCGAACTTGAAGGTTTTGTAGCGGATGTGCGGGCGGCGTACCAGCGCGCCGCGCTCGTGCTCGCGCCGCTCACCGCCTCCGCCGGGACGAATATCAAAGTCCTCGAAGCGATGGCGATGGGGCGGGTGGTTGTCAGCACGACCGCTGGAATCAACGGACTCGATTTGAAGCCAGGCGTCGATGTCGTGGTTACGGATTCGGCAGGAGAAATGGCGGAACGGATCGAAGCGCTGGCAGGCGATCCCGCGGCGAGAAAATCGCTCGAGCGCAACGCTCGGGAGACGGCGCTTCGTTACGACTGGCGGGAAATCGCCGGCCGCCAGTCTGCTCTATATCCGACCCTCAGCGACGGGCTCACCGCCGAACTATCACTTCCCGCAGACTCTCCCGCGTGAGGAAAAACTTCACCGATTCGAACTTCCCGAACAACTTCTCCAGATTCCGGTTATTAAAAACCTGCCCTGCGTTGCGCACATCGCGCTCCGCGAGCACTATCGTCTTGTTGTCCGCGATCCTAAACGCATGAGATGGCACCTGCGTCGCTCGCTCCGTCGCGGTGAAAAACGCCAGCAGATAAGCCTTCGGACGCATCACGTCATAAAGCCGCTCTACCGTCGCATTCAGCAGCGCCGGACTCATGAACTGCAGCGAATCCCACAACAGAACCCCATCCAGCGCTTCCGGTGGATACTCAAAATTCTGCTTGAGGAAATATTCGATACGGCTCGGATTGGTCTGCTCGGCCGGATCGCGTCCAAAAGCGTCGTCGAGGTTGCGCACCAAATCCTGTGAATAGACCTTGTGGCCGAGGTTGATCAGGAAATCGATGTTGTCCTGATTGGCGCCGGCGCAATCCAGAATGGAAAGTCCGACAATGTCGCGGACGTTGAAGAAGAACTGCTCGAGACCCCGGCTCTGCCGTGTCTGGAGAGTGTCTTTCTTTCCGCCTTTGCGGCTGGCGGCGGCAGCCATGATGCGCGCCGCGTTAGCGGACGGTGCGGCGCCCGGTTGAGAGCCGGCCGGCCCTTTCGCGTGCGACGAGCCGTGAGAAGCTGGACCGTTTTCCCTGCGAAAAATCGACCGCAGCTTCCCCGTCAGCATAGACCGTCAAACCGGCTTACTCAATCATTTGCGTTGCGCACAACCTACCGCTTGGCAGCCGGCGCGCCGGCTCCCGTCGCGACCGTGGAATACGGCTGCTGCGCGGGCGTGGCCACCGCCGGACTCGGCGCCGGGGCTGCAGCAGGCGCGGCCGCGGCCGCCTTCGGCTCGGCCTTCTTAATATCGATGCTGCCCTTGAACAAGGCGCCGTCTTCGATGCTGATGCGCGACGTCGTGATGTCACCGACGAGCCTGGCGTCCTTGCGGATGTCTACTTTGTCGCTGGTCTCCACGTTGCCCTGCACCTGCCCGAGGATGATCACCTCGCGGGCGCGGATGCTGGCCTGCACGCGGCCGTTCGGACCGACGGTGACTTTGTTCTCCTGCGATTCGATGGTTCCTTCCACGTCGCCGTCGACGTAGAGATCTTCTTTGGTAAAGATCTGGCCAATAATCTTGACTGACTTTCCGATGGTCGCGGTGTTGCGCGAATCCGGCTCGGGGGTTCGGAAGGGGGTTGACGACACGGGTGTGGGCTCCTTTTTGATTTCTGGTACGTTGACCGTGGCCGCCGGCGGTGCGCTGGCCGGGCGCGGCGCCGGAGGGTCTTCTTTTTTATTCCACATGCTCACCAGGGTGGCCTCCAATTATAGAGATGAGATCGAAATGCTTACGATGGAACTACAACTGCCTCTGTTCAGTCTACCGAGCGCCCTGCGCCCGCGCAATGCAGGATATATCGAGTTACCGAAAAAGACGCGCGATGGCAAAGGCGGCTGCCGCCGCGAGCCCGCCGATGAGGGTCGTTTGCATGCCGCCGCGCCAAAGCGGAATTCCCGTAAAGCGCGCCTTGACGCAGCCGAAAACGCAGAGCGCGGTCAGAGTCACGGCGATCGACCAAACCAGCGCCGCATCGACATCCCGCGCGAGAAAATAGGGGCACAGCGGAATTAACCCGCCGGCAACGTACGAGAACCCAATCGTCGCCGCGCTCCGCACCGCCCTGCGGGGATCGGGCGCTTCGAGGCCAAGCTCGAAACGCATCATGAAATCGACCCAGCGCGTCTCGTCGGAGCTGATCGCCGCCACGATCGGCTGGATCTGCTGATCGTTCAGCCCCCATCCCTGAAATACGCGGGCTACTTCGGCGGCTTCTTCCTCGGGAATTTCGCGTGCCTCCCGCGTCTCGCGTTCGAGCTCGCTTTGATAGTGCTCCTGATCGGTGCGCGCCGCGAGATAACCTCCGAGGCCCATGGCGATCGAACCGGCCGCGATCTCGGCGAGTCCGGCAAGCACGATGACAGACGTGCGGACATTCGCGCCCGAGAGTCCCGCGGCGAGCGCGAAGGGAACGGTGAGACCGTCAGACATGCCGATGACGATGTCGCGGACTGTCTCGCCGGCGGTGAAGTGGTGTTCGACGTGGGCGGCTACGCGCATTCCGGTATTGTGAACTATCTCGTGCGGTGAGATTGCCGCGCGCGTGCCCGGAGTGACTGGCTTTGGATCCGCAGAAAGGCCAATTTCGGCGGCGAAAAAGCCAATAGCGAAGCCAAATGAAGCCAATCGGGTTATTGTTTCTCAATGAGTTAGCGGCTTTGTTTTAGAAACGGGGGCGAAAATCCGGATTGTCAGGGGGCCATGCTGCTGATTTCGAGGCTGTTAGCGCGTTGACGAGCGCGGAAAGCCATTTTCTTTGCTTCCCCGGCTGAACCAGTTGTCAGCCGGGCGCAGTACTCCTGCAGGCTCAGTGGCTTGATATTCAGTTGTCAAAGAACGATGCAGCCGCCCCCGGACAGCAGTTGGCCATTCGCGGCGGCTGCGGATTTCGAGTCCCGGTGATATTGTGCCGCACGCCAACCGGCGACAAAGCGCTGCGTGGCGATAAGTGCTGCGGAATTAGCGCAAAAATCCTTGAGAAGTCCTGTGAATGGCCCATTGGGGCGGCCCCGCAACGGAGGATGAAACGGGCTGGGAGAGCGGTTATTGTGGGCGTGTCACGAGCGCGACAGGAGGCCGGGTTGGTTCCCAAACACCAACGTGGGGTTCGTGGGCAACGGCGACATATTGTTCGCGGCCTCGACGGGCGGTTCATATAGGTGGTCAAACGCTGTTACTCGCGCCAACCCGAACGATTACGAAGTCGAGACCACGATCTTCACCAACAGGGACGGCGGCACGTATATGCATTTCCTGCGGGCGAACTCAACGAGCGTGCTGCCCGGATCGGGTTCCTACATCTCGATCGAGCTGGCGGTGCCGTCAAACTGGCAGGCGGGGGCGCGGTCCCACTGGCGGTCAACCAGTGCACCAGCGGATCAATTTCGGCGATCGGCGGGACGTCGATTTCGCTGCACGCCGGCGACGTGCTGCGGTCGGTCATCTGGGGGACGAATCTGTGGGTGTTCGTTAACGACCTGCGGATTGGCGTGTATACGGTGCCGTCCACGACAGGCCAGCCGGGCTTTGGCGGCTACAACATTCCCCGAGGAGGCTGTAACGCAAACTGTGTAAACGGTGGAGCCGTTTACTTACAATCCGTCGACGATCTCCGGTTTGAGACGATCGCCGAACATGACGGCGAGCTGATTCATGACTATATCCCAGCCTTGACGACGTGACCAGCGGTTA
>DASZLP010000006.1:0-1998 GCA_035552355.1 Bryobacteraceae bacterium
ACATCCCGGGCGCGCCGGGTATCGGTGAGAAGGGCGCGCGCGACCTGATCGCCCAGTTCGGCTCCGTAACGGCGGCGCTCGATCGCGCCGCTGAAGTCGCAAAGAGAATGGCGCGCGAGAGCCTGCAGAACAACCGCGAGCGCATCCTGTTGAGTCTGCAACTGGCCACCATAGATTGCAACGTTCCGGTTCCTCTCGATCTGGAAGCGCTCTGTGTGCGCGAGCCGGATCTGGAAGCGCTCAAGCCGCTCTACAAGGAGCTCGAGTTTTTCTCGCACCTGAAAGAGCTCGGTCCGTCGGAGGATTCGCGTCCGCGCGATTTCGCTCCGCTCGAAACGCGCGAGGCTGTGGACGCGTTCGTCGCGGCGGTGCCGGCGGATATCCCGCTGGCGATCGCGTTTTCGTCTGACGACACTGAGATCGGGATGGCCTGCCGCGCCGGGGAAGCGCGCAGTCTGCCGGTTGCACGTCTCGGCGAACTGCGCGCCGCGCTCGAAAATCCGGACTTGCCGAAAGCCTGCAGCGATCTGAAATCGCTCGCGCTCGCACTTCGCCGCCGCGGCATCGAGCCGCGCAACCTGCGCGATGACGTTTCGGTCTACGCATTCCTGCTGGATGCTGATCCCGGCGCGTGTTCGCTTGAGGCATTGGTGGAGCGGCGTCTCGATCTCCGCGCCGGACCGCGCGCCGATGAACGCGCGGCTTTCGTCCACGAGCTGAATGCGCGTCTGAAGCCGCAAGTCGAACGCCGGGGACTCATGAAGCTCTACGACGAGATCGAGCTTCCGCTGGGTGGCGTGCTTGCCCGAATGGAGGAGACCGGCATCCGGATTGACCCTGCCGAGCTGTCGCG
Organism: Bryobacteraceae bacterium; assembly: GCA_035552355.1. Taxonomy (GTDB): domain Bacteria; phylum Acidobacteriota; class Terriglobia; order Bryobacterales; family Bryobacteraceae; genus BOG-234. Next base: position 854 of record DASZLP010000006.1, read on the forward strand.
GCTCTCGGTCCTCATGGAAACCGGCATCGCGCGATTGACGAGCGATATCCATGCACTGGCGCGGCGCGAGTTCAACATCGCTTCGCCGCAACAGCTCGGCAAGATTCTCTTCGACGAGTTGGGGCTGCCGGCCCCGGTCCGCTATGGCAATGGCAAAACGATTTCGACCGCCTTCGAAGTGCTGGAGGGCCTTGCCGAAGAGCACGAGATCGTTCGCAAGGTTCTCGAATTCCGGCAGTTAACGAAGCTCAAGGGCACGTACGTGGAAGCGCTGCCGGCGCTGATCGACCCGGCGACCGGGCGCATTCACACGAGCTTCAACCAGACGGGCGCCGCAACAGGGCGGTTGTCCTCCTCGAATCCGAACCTGCAGAATATTCCCATAAAGACCGAGCTCGGGAGGGAAATCCGCGCGGCGTTTATTCCGCGCGAGGGCTGGACTCTGCTGGTCGCCGACTATTCCCAGATCGAGCTGCGGCTGCTGGCGCACATGTCGGGCGATCCGGTTCTGATCGACGCTTTCCGGCAGGGCGAGGACATCCACACGCGCACGGCGGCGGAGGTGATGGGCGTGCCGCCGATGCTGGTGACGCGCGAGGCGCGCAACAACGCCAAGGCGGTCAACTTCGGGATCGTCTACGGCATCAGCGCTTTCGGACTGGCGACGAATCTGGGCATTCCGCGCAGCGAAGCAGAGGCGTACATCAAGGCGTATTTCGCGCGTTACGCCGGAGTGAAGCGGTTCATCGACGAAACCATCGCAAAGACCCGCGAGACCGGCATTGCGCGCACGCTTTTCGGACGCGAGCGGCCCATCCCGGATATCAATGCCCGCCACCCCAATGCGCGCGGCTTCGCCGAACGGACGGCTGTCAATTCGCCGATCCAGGGAACCGCGGCCGATCTGATCAAAGTCGCGATGCTGCGGATCGATGAGGCGCTGGCAGTAATGGAGAGCCGGCTTCTCCTGCAGGTGCATGATGAGCTGGTGCTCGAAGCTCCGGCGCACGAGGTGGAAGCCGTCAGAGAGATGGTGAAGCATCGGATGGAGACGGTCAGCGCGCTGGCCGTGCCGCTCGTGGTGGAGGTCGGGGCGGGGAAGAACTGGCGGGACGCGAAGTAGAGAAAATTCGAGCCTCAATCGC
>DASZLP010000007.1:0-11838 GCA_035552355.1 Bryobacteraceae bacterium
GCAGCTCGTAGTCTTCTCCGCCGTCGAGCGCTTGCGCTGGAGTTGCGCCCGGAAACACCGGCGGCACGACGATATCGGCCGCGACGCCCGACGCGAGACACAGCCTTCGCAAATCGAGCGAAAGCCCATCGCTCAGATCGATCGCCGCCGAAGCGCGCAGCTTTTCCCGCAGGAACGCTCCCAGCGCGAGGCGCGGCTCGGGGCGCAGGTGCCGCTGACGTGCCCTGCCTTTTCCGCTTTCGAGCCCCAGCGCCGAGCCGCCGAGAACGCCCGAAACGTAGATTTCATCGCCGGGCCGCGCGCCGTCGCGACACAAGGCCGTGCCGCGCGGAACGGCTCCGCAAACCGTCACGTCGCACGCGAGCGATTCGCCATGCGAGAGATCGCCGCCGGCGAGAACCGCTCCCGCAGCCGCGCCGAGCGCGAGCAGCCCGTCGAAGAATTTATCCACCCATTTGGCATTGGCCCAGCGCGGGACGCAAAGGGAGACCAGGCAAAATCGAGGCGCGCCGCCCATGGCCGCGATGTCGCTGAGCGAGCGGGCGAGCGCTTTGCGCCCGGCGATGGCGGCCTGGTGCGTCTCGCGCCGGAAGTGCACGCCCTCGATGAACATGTCGGTGGTGAACAGCAGGTCGTCGGCTGATCCGCGTGGCCGGTAGATCGCGCAGTCATCGCCTATGCCGAGGATGAGGGAAGATCCGGCGGGTATGGCAGCCGCCTTCCGGAGCCGTTCCGTGATCGTTCTTTCGTCGCGCAAGTCGAAGTCTACCAGCGTGCGGCCGTGTACAGATGCGTCGCTTGATTCAACTCGTTTTCCTATGCAACGCTGCGGTCGCAGTACAACCTGGTGTCCGGATTCAATTCCATCGGAGGCAGCGAAGCGAGCTGCGGAAACGCGGCTTTTTCTGTTTTTTTGGGCCCTGTCTTCCCCCGTGGAACAGTTTGCGGGCACGTTTTCAGGAGAAGGTCTGTGAAAGAAAAAGGCACAGTGAAGTGGTTCAACGCCGCGAAAGGCTATGGCTTTATCCAGCGGTCGGCTTTATCCAGCGGTCAACCGGAGACGACCTGTTCGTCCATTTTTCGGCGATTCAGGAGGGGCTGCAGGCGGAGAACGTCATTCGCGCGTAACCCCATTTCAAAACCTCGAAGTTTCATCCAGGCCTCGGAAGGTTTCCGGGGCCTGTTCCGTTGCTCGATGCCCGATCGCTACCGCCGCGCGTCGGCCGTGAGCGGCGCGGCTTCCACATCGCGCGCGCGGCGCATCTGGAACGGAGTGCTGTTCACGATTCCCATCACGATCGACGAAAAGCGATAATCGTTGCGTGCCGCATCGCGTGTGATGCCACGCACGACCGGCATATCGTAATATTCGAGTCCGCGGCCCAGCGCGTAAGTCATCAGCTTCTCGGTCATCGTTCCGACAAAGCGTTCGGGGTGCGCCAGCAGCGCCTTCCGCAGATCGATGACTCCCGTGATTTTCGTGCCGTCCGCCAGTTGTCCTGACGCATCAATCGGCAGGCCGGCTTCCTTCGACCGCCACTGCCCGACGGCGTCGAAGTTGTCGAGCGAGAACCCGAGCGGATCCATTACCCGATGACAGGTGGCGCACGCCGGATTCTTTCTGTGCTCCTCCAGCCGCTCGCGCACGGTCGTCACCTGGCCGCCTTCATCGCTCTCTTTAAGAGCCGGCACGTTTGGCGGCGGGGCTGGCGTCGGCGTACCGAGAATGTTCTCGAGTATCCACTTGCCGCGCAGCACGGGCGAAGTGCGAGTTGGATACGATGTCACCGTCAGAATGCTGCCCTGCCCGAGAAGGCCGCGCCTGGCATCGTCTTTCACGGTGACGCGCCGGAACTGGCTGCCATAGATGTTCGGAATTCCATAGTGCCTGGCGAGCCGCTCGTTGACGAACGTGTAATTCGCGGTCAGCAGATCGAGCACGTTGCGATCTTCCTTCATCACGCTGCCGACGAACATCTCGGTCTCTTCGCGAAACGCCCGCCGCAGGTTCTCATCGAAGTTCGGAAAGTCCTCGCTTGCCGGATTCACGCTCTGCAGGTTGCGCAGGAACAGCCACTCCGAAGCGAAGTTGGTGACCAGCGCGTCTGCTTTCGGATCGGCCAGCATACGACGGACCTGCGCCTGCAGAATGGCCGGCTCGTGCAGCTTGTTCTGCGTGGCGGTGTTGAGCAGTTCCTCGTCCGGAATGCTGCTCCACAGGAAGAAGGAAAGCCGCGAGGCGAGCTCGAGATCGCTGATCCGGTTGATCGTGCCCGGGCCCGCGTTCGCCGAATCCGATTCCGTACGATACAAAAATTTCGGATCGCTCAGGATCAGACGCATCGCGGTCTCGATCCCTGCGTCGAAGCTGCCCTTGTTTCTGCCCTTCTGATAAAAGCTCAGCAGAATCTCGAGATCGCTGTCGTTCACCGGGCGCCGGTACGCCCTCCGCGCCAGTGTCGAAAGGATCTTGCGCGCGCACGGCAGTTCATCGCTCTCATTCGCCGGATGGCAAGTGAAAATCTTTCGCCGGCTCGGCGTGTCTCCCGAACCCGTTGCCGCGAACGGCCCGGTCACCTGGACGCGATTGATGAGCGGAATCCCGTTCATGTCCTGCAAGTCGAGATTGCGCGTGAAAGGCTGCAGCGGCTCGACGGATTCCGAATGGTTGCGCGCGAGGAAAGTCACGCCCACTTCCCTCGATCCTGCCTTCACCGGCACGCGCACCCGCAACCGCGCGTCGATGGTGTTGCCCGCGAGCCCAAGGTTCGTATCCATCATCTTGTTGTCTTCTTCGCCGCCCGCGTGCGAGAGGAAAACGCGCACACCGTCAACCGTGATCTCGAACTGATGCGGATATTCGAGGCCCGGCATGTAGCCGACGATATTACGCAGCAGGAAAACGCTGAATTCGTACTCGCCATCCAGCGGGAAGTTGTGATGAATCAATATGCCGCCGCGCGTCCCCAGCGGCAGGCCTTCGATGTGGCTGCCCTGCGCCAGCGTCGGTGGCAACTGATAAACCTGCGACACCGGACCGATGCCGCGATCGCCCACCGCGAGGCTCGCGACCGTTCTCGATGCCGTCAAATACTGTTCGAGCAGCGACGGCGAAACCTTCAGCACGTCGGCCATGTTGTCGAAGCCGTTCGATTCGTCGTCAGCCGGCAGCAGGTCGCCGACATCGATCTTCACGGCGAGCAGGTCGCGGATCGCGTTTCCGTACTCCGTGCGATTCAGGCGGTGCATCCCGGCGCGGCCCGGCTCGGGACGCGAGATCGCGGCCTGGTCGAGCGAGGTTTCGAGTGTGGATGCGAAGCTGTCGATCGCCGCCTGATCGGGACGGGGCATTCCGAGCGGCGGCATCGTCCCGCCATGCAGTTTGCGGACGACTTTCTCCCACGTTTCCGCGCCATCGGCGACGTGCGCGGTGTCGAGTTTCTCGAGGGATAACCCGCCGGTTTTCAGCTTCTGGCTGTGGCAGGTGACGCAGTATTTGTCGAGAAGGGCGCGCTCGTCACCGGGGGACATGCGGGACGCCGCGGCGGGGCCGGGCGTCTGTTGAGGCGCGGGGTAGAGCACCAGCGCGAGAGTGCAAAGGCCGGAAACCAGAATCAGAGAACGCAAAGAACCTCCCGCAAATCCGCGCTATGACATCTAAATGCTATCAGGTGTTTAACGCGAGATCGCCTCCAGCGCCAGATTGTTGGTCCTCGGCCCCATCCATCCGATCGCCGCCATTACTACCCCCATGCTCCCCGCGATAAACGCAAACACCCCCGGCACCCCAAAATCCCGCAGGAAAAAGGCGATCGCATATGAGCTGAAAATCACCGAGAACCGGCTCCATGCGTAAGTAAAGCCGACCGCCAGGGCGCGAATCCGCGTCGGGTAAAGCTCCGCCTGATAAGCATGAGACGAGAAGGAAAGCACGTTCGCCGACACCGTAACCATAATGCCCAGCGCGATGAGCACCGGAACGACCCTGAACTGTCCGAAAAGCACGCCGAAGAATGCGATTCCGAAGGCTGCCAGCACGATCAGCCATTTGCGCTCGATCCGGTCTGCCAATTGCCCGGCCAGCAACGGACCGAACGGCGCCGCGATCGCGATCAGAAAGGTGTAGCGCAGGCTGCTCGTGACGGCGATGCCGCGCGAAATCAGCAGCGTCGGCACCCAGTTGGAAAACCCGTAGTATCCGACCGTCTGGAACAAATTGAAGACCACCATCATCGCGGTGCGGCGTCCGTAAGGCGGTTGCCAGATCTCACGGAAGGTCCCCCACGAAACCGGCGCGTCCGCTGACGCCGGCTCCGGCAGCGGCTTGCCCGTCTCCGCTTCGATGCGGCGCTCGAGATCGGCAAGTACCGCTTCCGCTTCGGCCAGCCGCCCATGCTGCGCGAGCCATCGCGGACTCTCCGGAACCCGCAACCGGACCCACCACACGAGGATCGCTCCCGCAGCGCCAGCCAGGACGACCCAGCGCCATCCGTCGAGTCCGAGCGGCGCGCGCGGCACGAGCAGCCATGAAAGCAGCGCGGCCGCGGGAACGGACGAAAACTGAATCGTCTGGTTGTACCCGAAGGCGCGGCCGCGCAGATGTTTCGGCACCAGTTCCGCGAGATAGGTGTCGATTGTGACCAGCTCGACCCCCACGCCGATGCCGCCGATGAAGCGCCACAGGTTCAATCCGAACGGCGTGTGCTGGAACGCCATCGCGATGCTGGCGGCCGTGTACCAGAGAAGCGAGCAGGTGAAGATGAAGCGGCGGCCGAAGCGGTCCGCCACGAAACCGAACAGCGCGGTCCCGATGAACAGGCCGGAGAACATCGCCGCGATGAACGTCGCGATTCCACCCCGCCCGAGCAGCCCCGACCGCGCGAGTCCCGGCGCGATGTAGCCGGAGAAGAAGATGTCGTAAAACTCGAAGAAGCCGCCGAGAGAGAGCAGCGCAACGCGCGTCCAGACGGCGCGCGAGGCAGGCAGGCGGTCGAGACGCGCGCTGATCGAGCCAGTGTTCAAGATCAGCAGTATATTAGGTCAGCGTAGGCGCAGGTATATCTTCCATGCAGGTATCCAGATGGGGCAACAGTCTGGCCGTGCGTCTTCCACCGACCGTGGTCGAAGCGCTCGGTCTGAAAGAAGGAGACGAAATCGAGATCTCCATCGCCGGTAAACTCGATTTCAAAGTGGCGAGTGCCCAATCCAGAGATCGCGCACTCGCGTAACTCCGCCGGATGAAGTGGTCGTTCCCTCCCAATTTCCAGTTCGACCGCGAAGAGGTCAATGAGCGGTAAGCCCTTCGTCGACCCGAACGTAGTGTTATACGCATTCCGCCGGACGATCCGCGCTATCAAGCAGCGGAGATCCTGGCAGCGAGAGGAAGTCTTTCTGTCGAGGTTCTCAATGAGTTCGTTGCGGTGGCCGGGCGGAACTGCGGACAAGCTGGGAACCCGTGCCGCTCACCATCGACACGCGAAGATCGTCTACTCGAACCGCTCGGCTATCTGCACCACACGCTGGTGAGCCGGCGCAACAACGCTCTACTCGGAAGACATGCGGGATGGCCAGACGATCGCCGGCCTTACGATTCGGAACCCGTTTTCGACGTAGCTGTCAGTACTTCCGCAGAACCGCCAGCAGCCGCCCCTGGATCTGCACATCCTGCGCCGGGATCCGGATCGGACTCATCGCCGAATTCGCCGGTTGCAGCCGCACGATGTTGCCGGGCTCGCGATAGTAGCGCTTGAGAGTGTTCTCCGTTCCGCCCACCAGCGCGACAACTATGTCACCCTCGCGCGCCTCCGCCGTCTTCTCGACGAGGATCATGTCGCCTTCGCAGATGTGGTCGTCGACCATCGAGTTGCCGCGCACACGCAGGGCGTACGTATCCTTGTGGCCGACGAAATCCGCGAAGCTGACCGTCGTCGGGTCTTCGTAAGTTTCAATCGGCTGCCCCGCCGCAATCGTCCCGAGCATCGGAACCTCGAGCGAAGCTTCGAAACGATTGCGCCGCTGCTCCTGCAGGTAGCGTGGGGCGACATCGATCGACCGGCTCTGATTGTGGCTGCGCTGCAGATAATTCTTCTTGTCGAGCGCGGAAATATGTTTGTGCACCGTCGCGATCGACGCCAGCTTCAGGCCGCGCGCAATCTCTTCGTAACTGGGGCTGTAACCGTTCTCGACCTGATAGCCAGCAATGAAGTCGAGGACTTCCTTCTGCCTGCGAGTGAGAGCCATTTGGACTTATCGTAGGCGAATAAAAGGGGAAAAGCAAGAGGAAAGGCCTTATGCTGCGATTAGATAGAGTCAGATGGCCAAAGGTCGTTTCATTTTGATCCGCCACGGCGAGACCGACGCCAATCGCCGCCGCTGCTTCGCCGATTCCGACGAGATCCCGCTCAGCGACATCGGAATTCAACAAGCCCGCGAGGTTGCGCTCCTGCTCGCAAGCGGTTGCCGCGCGCAGATTCTCGTGTCCAGTCACTTCCTCCGCGCGCGCCAGACCGGCGAGATCATCGCCGAAGCGCTCCGCCTCGCCACCGAGGCCATCCCGGGACTTCACGAACGCGACTTCGGATGTCTCAAAGGTCACGCCTACGAACGCATGGGCGAACTCATGGGATCAAACGATCGCGAGCCCTGGCGCTGGAAACCGGAAGGCGGCGAGAGTCTCGACGACGTCCGCCGCCGCGCCATCCTCGTGATGGAGAGTTTGCGCGCCCGCTACCCCGGCCGCGAAATCGTCGTTGTGTGCCACGGGGCCGTCATCCAGGCCATCTGCGCGCATATCACGGGAGTCTGGACCGAAGCCTCCGTCCCGCCCAACTGCGGCATCGTGACGATCGACTACGAGGAGGATGTTTGGGGCGAGCCGGTGCTGTCGGGCGCGTGGAACCCGATCGCGCACTCAGCGCGTTGAGGCCTCGCCCCGCCGCCACCCCAGCGCGGCGCTGCGTCCGGCTTCGCGCGAAGCTTCACCGCCTCTGCCTTCCGCCTGCAGGATTTGCGCCAGCAGCAGATGCGGTTTGTACCAGTTGGGCGCGAGTGCGATTGCGTCGCGCGCTTTGGATTCGCCGCGCGTCAAATCCGCCGAAGCGATGGCAAGGATCGACGATTGATATGCCGCGCTGAATCGTTCCTCGCCGCGCTGTTCGGCGAGTGCGGAAGCATCCGCGGCCTTTCTCCATGCGAGTTCCGCATCCGGAGACTTACCCAGACTGCGCGCCAGCGTGGCCAATTCCCGCGAGCCCCAGAGCTCATAACCGGGCATGCCGGCCGCCAGCGTGGTGGCGCTCGCATAGGCGCTTTCGGCGGAGGGGAAGTCCTTCGCTGCAACCGCGTCTGCAAGGTTCGCCCAGAAAAAATCCTGCGCCGCGAGCGTCGCCGCGCAAAACAGAAAAATCGCGCCCACCGCCGCGGCGGGAGTGCGCCAAAGGAAAGGCACATTCGCTGTGCCGGCCGACGGGTTCGTTTTGGATTGCAGCGCCGCGATCATTGCGGCCAGCACCCACAGAAATAATCCGGTCACAAGCGTCCACGACGCGAAGAAGGAGCCGGCGATCATGCCGATGAACGCTGACTGCAGTGCTGCACCGGGTCCGATAGCATGCCGGCGCTTGCCGATCATGGACCACAGCACGAATCCCACCAGCGCGACAAGCAGCGCTGCGCCCAGCGCTCCTTGCCCCGCCGCCGCATCGACGAAGACATTGTGCGGCGTCTCGCTATAGAAATCCGGATACCGGCGCGACAGTTCCGGCGACTCGATGCGGCGAAATTCCACGGCAAACGTTTCGGGCCCGGCGCCGATGATCGGGTGCGCGGCGATCAACGCCAGCGAGTCGCGCCACACTCCGAGGCGGGTTCCGCCGAGATCCTCCCGCCATTGTTGCAGCCGGTTCAGGAAGGTTTTTCCGGTGGGCGAGAGCACGATCAGGCCGGTGATGACGACAACACACGCCGCGCCGCGTACAAACATCCCGATTCCTTCTCGCGACCCTCGCCTCAGGAAGAAGACGGTGAGCGCCGCGAGCACGGCGAGCAGTGATGCGCGCGTCCCGGAAAGCAGAATCGCTACCGGCGCGATGACCGCCGTGATTGCACCTGCATATTTCCACCACAAACCGGTTTCTGTCATCGCTTCATACGCCGCGACGATCGTGATGGGCACGAGGTATGCCGAAAAGTAAATCGCGTGTCCCATGGTGGCCGGCGGACGCACGATGCCCCCGAGGTAATCGATGGCATAGAGCGACCGATCGAGAAAGGGATCGAAGCCCGCATACTGCGCGATCCCGTAAGCGGAGGCGATGCCGCCTCCGGCCGTAATCCCCCGCAACAGCATGCGCGTGGAATCGTCGCGGCCGGCCGCCACCGATGCCACGGCACACGCGATGATCAGGATCGCCGTCTGCTCAATCAGCCCGAACCGCCGCCAGACCGTGCCGGCGAGCGACAGGACCGGCTGCGTGGAAAATACCGTCGAAATGGCGAGCGAAAGAAACTGCGCCGCTGCCAGCAGGAAAAATATCTTGCCCGCGCGCGTCTTCCAAAGCGCCTCCGCGCCGGGCAACCACCCGGGCAGGGCGAAAAGCAGAATCGCCGCTCCGCCGAGCATCAGGATGACTTTTGGAATGATGTCGTGGCTCAGGAACCAACCCTGCACGAGCGCCAGCGGGATCGCCGCGAGCAAAAACGCCAGTGCTGTCGCGAGGTGGCGGCGGCCGGGCTTCGGCACGAATTGCGGCGCCGCGACAACGGGCGCCGTGCGGCGCTCAGCGCGCGGCGATTTCACCGGACTTCTTCACCGGCGCCTTCGGCAGACTGATCAGGTTCGCCAGCAACTGATAAGCCCCATCCGTCCCCGCCGGCAACTGCCGCCACAACCCCATCCCGAGATAGATCCAGCGGCCCTTGCCCGTCCTGCCTTCGACAAACGATCCCAGCTTCTCGCCCGGATTGTCCCTGAACGAATCCGTCATCGACACGAGATCCACATACTTCGCGTCCTTCTCGCCGAGGAAGTAGAGCCCGCGCTCCTGCACCCAGTTCGCCCATGCCGCCGCGCCGATCCTGTTCGGATAATTGAACACCGGGTGATCCGGCGCGAGAATCTTCACCGGCACGAGCTCGTCCGACACGCGATTGTTGCTCACCTTGGCGGGCCACGGACCGTACTCCGACTGGTTGAACTCCATCTTGTTGTACTGCACGATCACCGTGCCGCCGCGGCTCGCGTAATCGAGCAGTCTTTGGTTGTAAGCCCGCAGGTCCGCGCGGCGCTCGTAGGCGCGCACGCCAGTCACGATCACGTCGTATTTCGAAAGGTCGCCTCCCGCCAGTTCGTCGGTATCGATATAGCTCAGCTTCGCGCCGAGCTGCTCGATCGCGGCGGGCACCTGGTCACCGACGCCAACGATGTAGCCGACGCGCACACCCGGCGTCGTCTTTACGTCGACCACTTTGAGCTCCACTTCGGCCGGCTTGATCACCTGCCGCCGCTGGATGTGCGGATATTCAATCTCCTGATAGCCGGATGTGAACTTCTCGCCACCGGTCGCCTGCGAGGCCGCCGTCGCGTGCAGCGTATACTCGCCGATTTTCGCCCCCGCCGGAACCGTCACCTGAAAGCGGGCCGACAGCGATTCATCTTCATGCGCGAAGCGGATCGTCTCGCTCGACGGCGTGACTTTCCATCCCGCGGGAACGTCGAGCGCGACGTTCGTCTGCGCCGCGCCTTTGGTCCCGTTCGTCACCGCCACGCTGATCTCGCGAGTGATGGGCTTACCCACCGGCACAACCGCCAGCGGCGGAGTCACCCGCACCGAAAGCGGCGGCACGACGTTCACCTCCATGCGCTTGTCGCCGTTGTAAATGTCTTTCACGTAGCGGAACTCGATCGGCACATCGCGCGTGACTTCTACCGCGCCCGCCTTCACGTGGAAGGTCACATGGAACGGCGTCGGCGCGAACGGTACTCCGAACGGCACACTCGGGTCGAATATGTTGATCGCCTGGTTTTCCGGATGCTTCCAGTAGTTGTCGGTGAAGTAAGGCGTCGTCGGCTTCGCATCTTTTGGGACCTTCGCTTCGACATTGCAATTGAACGTTCCGTCTTTTTTCACCGCACCGGCCTTGCACGGGCCCGCGCTGTCGAAGCCCGCAATGGCCACGTCCGTCACATCGACGCCGGTTGCGCCGCGGTTCACAGCGAGCAGGTTCAGTTTCACCGGCTGGCCTGCGATCACGAGCCCGTCGTCGGATACCGCGTCGAACGTCACCCCGTGCGCGATCAGCACCGCGTCTTCGTAATTGCGTTCCTTCGTGCGCAGCCGGAAGTCGATCTCATACCGCGCGGCATCGTCAATCGGCATCGAGGCCAGCTCGGACCGCAGCCGCCGCACCGCCGCCAGCCCGGCTTCGACCGGCGCCGCCGTCCCCGCATCATTCCCCGCGTCGAAGGCGGCCTGCGCGCGCTTCGCCTCTGTCACGATCGCCGCCAGCCCCGCCGTCAAAGCCGCCGGAGGATTCGCCCCGGCAAAGCGGGCGAGTCCGGCGAGACTCGTATCGACGCCGTCGAAGAGCGAAGTTTCGTCTTTGCTCATTTGCGCGGAGAGCGTCGTCTCCATCAATTGATACCCACCGATATTGGGACCGCCGCCGCGCCCGCCCGCCACGCCGGGCAGCGGCGGAAGCCCCGTCGTCCCCTGACATTTGTGATTGCTGCGCGCGTCGATGCCGATCTCGGCGTAAGTGCGGCCGAGCAGCGGATCGTACGTCGCGGTGTTCACCCGCGCAAGCTTCGGCTGTGGAATCGGGGGTGTGGGCGGAGTTGCCGCAGGAGTTGCTGCCGGAGCCGCCGCGCCCCGCCCCGCGCCGCGTCCATTTCCACCACGGCCTCCGCGCCCATCGCCATTCGCGGGAGGCGGCGGCTGATACGTGAAATAGAGCTTCGCCGGCTGCCACGCGCGCAGTCCCTGTTCGATTTGCTCGGGATACATCGCGGGATCGCCCGCGGCTTTCCACGCCTCCCGCACCAGAATCGTGGTGGCTTCGTGCGCGCGATCGCCGCCGCGCCCCTGAATGTTCATCGTGAGGATCACGTCGGGACGCAGCGTCCGGATCAGCCTCACGTAATCGCCGACGATGTCCTTGCGCCCCCACTTCGTGATCACTTCCTGCGGATCGAACGAATACCCGTAATCGATGGCCCGCGTGAAATACTGCTCCGCGCCGTCGATGCGGTGGGCCGAAAGCAGTTCGGACGTCCGCAGCACCGCCATGTCGCGGAAAAGTTCCGGACCGATCTCGTTCTGCCCGCCGTCGCCGCGGTTGTTCTGCACGTCGATCGAGCGGAAGCCCATGCCGTATCCGTAATAAGCGAGCAGCGCGTTGGTCTCGTCGTCGGGATGCGCGGGCGCCTGCATGAAAGTCCCTGCCACGTTGAGCTTGCGCAGTGCGAGCCCGAGCGCGATGTGGCCGCTGTCGAGCGACACCAGCGAGAACTGCATGCGGTTCTGCGCGACCGCTGTCATCAGCACGCCCGCGCCAACCACGCACACAATTGCCAGAAGAGCGAGCGCGCGCACAGGCCGCGAAGCGAGGCGCGCCAGGCGGGTCCTTTGCGAGCACATAACAAAGAGAAGTTTCATGGGACTCGTTATATTATTGCCGACTCCGCATCGGCATTGGCCGGCGCGCCGCACTGAAGAAAAACGAGCCCTCCATTAAAAATCCCAAATCTGCTCGCTACCGCCCCACCGGGGATGCTAACCTCAGAAAATCCAAATCAACACCCACGAAAAGGAGGTGCTGAATATTCGATGAAGCTTAACA
>DASZLP010000008.1:0-13064 GCA_035552355.1 Bryobacteraceae bacterium
CGTGGGCCGCGGGCGCGGCGCGCGCCGGCATGGCGAATTCCATGCTCGAGCGCTCGACAACCACAGGCATCCTGCTCATACAGGTCGGAGTCCTGGGCCTCGGAGCGTGGATGGCCGGCCACCAGCGAATCACCATCGGAACTCTCGTCTCATTCCAGGCGCTGCTGCTTCTGCTCAGCAACAACCTCCTTTATCTGATGCAGTACATGCCGTCGCTCATCCATGCGCGCGGCGCCATGTTCCGTATTGAGGAACTGCTGGCAATCGCGCCGCAGATCCAGGAAAATCCGGCGGCGATCGAAGTCCCAACCGATATTGGCGCGATCGAATTCCGGAAAGTGGTTTTCGGTTATTCAGGAGACAGGCCGATTCTCCACGGCGTCAGCCTGTCGATTCCGCCGGGCGCCTCGGCCGCATTTGTCGGTGGCAGCGGGTCCGGCAAGAGCACGATGCTGAATCTGCTGATGCGTTTTTACGATCCCGATTCCGGTTCGATTATGGCCGGCGGCCGCGATATCCGCGACTACGCGCTCGCCTCGTGGCGGCGCCGGCTCGGCACTGTGTTTCAGGAAAGCCTTTTATTCAATCAGTCGTTGCTGGATAACATTCGCGTGGCCCGGCCGGAAGCGCGGGACGAAGAAATATATGACGCCGCACGCGACGCGGAGATTCACAGCTTTATCGAAGCGCTGCCGGAGGGCTACGCCATGCCCGCCGGAGAGCGCGGCGGACGTTTGTCCGGCGGCCAGCGGCAGCGAGTCGCCATCGCGCGCGCGATTCTGCGCAACCCCGCGGTGCTCGTGCTGGACGAAGCGACTTCGGCCCTCGACCCCGGCACCGAATCGGCGATCAACGCAACACTGGCGCGTCTTGCGGCAGGGCGAACGTCGATATCGGTCACACACCGCCTCGCCGGCGCGGCGACGGCCGACATCATTTTCGTGTTCGATCGCGGCCATGTAGTGGAATCCGGTTCACATACGGGGTTACTGGCGCGCGGGGGACATTATGCGTCACTCTGGCAGAAACAGCACGGGTTCGAAGTCAGTAACGATGGCTCGAGCGCGACCATCAAACCCGACAGGCTGGCCAGGATTCCGCTTCTCAGCACGCTTCCATCGTCAAATCTCGCGGAAATTGCTCCTATGTTTCGCTCCGGGACGTTCCGCGAAGGAGACGACATTGTGGTTGAAGGCGATTCGAGCGGCAGCTTCTATATCGTTGTCCGCGGCCGGGTGGAAGTTCTCCGGCGCAACGTTCGCATGGCCGTGCTCGAAGACGGCGATTATTTCGGCGAGATCGCGCTCCTGACAGGGTCGCCCCGCACCGCGACCGTTCGAGCTCTTACGGTCGCCACCTGCATTGCGCTCGACAAGGAATCTTTCGATGCGTTTCTGGCGCGATCGCCCTGGCTGAAGGAACAGATTTCGCGGGTAGCGAACGAACGTCTGCAGAAAACCGCCGCCGGCGTGTGATCCGCGGTGTCTGCGCCATTCACACCCGAGGGCAACGCCGGCAGAAAAGAGCGGGCGGTGTTGCTCGAGTTTCGGCGGATTGCGGCATTCGTCACAGGCAGCAGAGCGACGAGGCCGTGAGGCCTGGTCAGAAATCTGGTCAGACCATCCGCTCGTCGTGGCCTGACCCGGAAATCTCACACATGAGAACGTCGATAAGAGTGTCGAGCCGGCGTGGCTTGTGTCCGGGACTCGTGAGATAAACGCCCTAAACTGCTGGCTGCAATGCCCGGTAATGAGTCAGACAGGAAGGAAGCGTCGCACTTCCGGCGAGCACCTGCTCTACCGCGTTTTTTTCCGAAACCAGATCCCAGAGAGGTTGTTCGACTTTTGCAATCGCAGGAAAAGCGCGAGCGAGCAGGGCATCCCATTCGGGTGCGTGACGCGACGGATCGTCCGGTAGTATACGTCCGCGACAGTTTTTCGATCCGCAAAGACATTCAAAAGGCTCTTCGAGGTTCAGGGTGCCATAGTCGTCGGTAATTTCCTCGTCGGGTTTGATGTCCCGTACCGCGATTTCGAAATCGAACCCCGGGCTGAGGCAGACGGCCGCGCAGGAATGGTTCACAAAACGGCCGTGGTCCCAGCACAGAATTCGATCGCCCCGGCCATTCAGGTAAGAATACCGGTGCACATGGCGGCTCAACATCGCTGGCAGCCTTGCAAGTCTGGCGGGCGGGATGATCTGATCCAGCGGATCACCGGCCCAGGTGATGGAGCCTATTGGGATCAGACGCGTGGCGAACAGCCCATAGCCGATAGCCGGGCTGACAAAGCGGAGTTCGGAATCAGGGTGGATCAAGAGACCAATACTAACGCACGGGATAAATCTCGTTCGCAATCGAGATTCCGATGCGATCATTCACTGCGTCCTGTAATACCGCCGGCCTGAACGCGGGAGCGAATGCC
Source organism: Bryobacteraceae bacterium (assembly GCA_035552355.1). Lineage (GTDB taxonomy): Bacteria > Acidobacteriota > Terriglobia > Bryobacterales > Bryobacteraceae > BOG-234. The sequence continues at coordinate 2,424 of DASZLP010000008.1, forward strand.
CAGGGAAGCGGCGGCGGCGATACCGGCGTAGAGTTCGTCCTGACCGGAAATGTCGTCAGCAGCGCACGCCAGGTTTCAGGCAAACCTGGCAGCCAGCTCGTTACTCTTTGCCACCGGTCCCGCTTTCGAGCAGCACCTTAACGACATCCCCAAGCTTCATGAATTCCGCATATTCGGATGGTTTACGGAAATAGCCGTTTGCGCCCAATTCCGCCATTTGCTCGCGGTCACGAGCGGAGTCCGAAGTTGAAACCGCTATGACGAGGGCATTTCGGCATCTCAGGCTTTGCCGCATGTGCCTCAGGACCTCGGCACCCTGCTTCCTGGGAAGATTGATATCGAGAAGGACGAGAGATGGACAGGGCGCTGTAGCGTCCGCATCCGTCTGATCGAAGTACTGCATGGCCTGCTCTCCGTCCCGGACGACGTGAATGGCGACGGAAAGGTTTTTGGCTTTGAGCGCTTCGCGGATCAGGAACACGTCCGCGTCGTTATCCTCCACGATGAGCACGGTGCTGCGAAGGCCGGCCGGCGTGTCCTTAGACGGGTAGTCTGAAGCGGAAGTCAGATCCGTATCCGGGTTCGGATTCGACCCAGATTCGGCCATGATATCGATCCATGATTCGCTGACAGATGGCCAGCCCGATGCCGGTTCCTGAATATTCGTTGCTGTTGTGCAGACGCTTGAAGAGACCAAAAATATTCTCCTTGTACTCGGGGGCAATGCCGATGCCGTTGTCGCTGACCGTGAATATCCAATGCGCGTTCCGCCGCTCGGCCGACACATGCACGATGGGTTGCCGCTGCGGGCTGCGGTATTTTATGGCGTTACCGATGAGGTTCTGGAACAACTGCTGCAGATGCATCCCATGCACGCGAACGGCGGGCAACGGATCGGTGCTGATTTCCGCGCGGCTCTCCGCTATAGCCCCGGCCAGATTCGCGAGAGCCTCCTTCACGGCATCATTCGCGTCGGCGATTTCATCGCCCGGATCGTCCATCTTTATCACTTGCGTAAAAGCCAGCAGATCGCGCACCAGCATCTCCATGCGCGTTGCGCCGTCACGCACGAACGTGACGAACTGCCTGGCCTCTCCGCTGGCGCCATCGACATGGCGCGATGCCAGAAGTTCGCTGTAGATTTTGACGGTGCGCAAGGGCTCCTGGAGATCGTGGCTCGCGGAGAATGCGAATTGCTCCAGATCATCGTTGGCACGGCGCAGTTTCTCCTGCGCGCGCTTCTGCTCATCGATGTCGGTGCAGGTGCCGAACCACTTCACGACCTTGTCCTCTGTGTCGCGGACCGGAACGGCACGCCCGACGAACCAGCGCCAACGGTTCAGATTTTTGTCCTTCAGACGATATTCGATGTTGTAGGGCTGTCCCGCGTTTATGGCAGCGCACCAGGTCTCGTGTCTCCTCTCGACGTCCTCGGGGTGGAGGATGGCTTCCCAGCCTGCATGTCCGAATACATTGCGGTTGAAACCCGTATATTCGTACCACCGTTCGTTGTAATAGTCGATATAACCATCCGGGCGCGCCGTCCATACAATCTGCGGCATAGTGTCCGCGAGTTGCCGGAACCTGGCTTCGCTGGCGACCAGCGCCGCGCGGGTGCGCTTGCTCTCGCCAATATCGCGGGCGATCTTGGAGGCGCCGACAATGACCCCCTTCGAATTTCTCACTGGAGAAATCGTCAGCGAGATGTCGAGCAGCGCGCCGTCCTTCCGGCGTCGCACGGTTTCAAAATGTTCGACGCGCTCGCCGCGTCGGAGCCGGGCGAGAATCTCCGGTTCCTCCTCCAGCCGGTCGGCAGGCATCAGCATGGTAACGGACTGGCCGACCGCCTCCGCCGCCGTGTAGCCGAACATGCGCTCGGCGCTTTCATTCCAGCTCGTAATAATACCGTTGAGATCCTTGCTGATGATCGCGTCGTCGGACGAGTTGACGATGGCGCAAAGCAAAAGGCCGGCACGTTCCACACGCTTGCGCTCGGAAATATCGCGGGCGATCTTGGAGGCGCCGATAATGACGCCCTCGGCGGCATCCCTCACCGGAGAAATCGTCAGCGAAATATCGAGAAGCGAGCCATCCTTTCTCCGGCGCACGGTTTCAAAATGATCGACGCGTTCGCCGCGTGCGAGCCGTGCGAGGATTTCCGGTTCCTCGCCCAGCCGGTCGGGGGGGATCAGCATGGTAATGGACTGGCCGATCCCCTCTTCCGCCGTGTAGCCAAACATGCGCTCCGCGCTCTTGTTCCAACTCGTGATGATGCCGTTGAGGTTCTTGCTGACGATTGCGTCATCCGACGAGTCGACGACCGCTCTCAGCAGCAGGGCCGCGCGTTCGGCCTGCCTGCGTTCGGTAACATCGTGCGTAATCGCGAGATGGACGGTGGCGCCGTCATGATGCCGCAGGGGCGCGGCGTGCGTTTCCATGTGACGGCGCGCGCCCCCGAATCCCACAACGTCGAATTGAAGGGAGGCTTTTGCTCCTCTGCAAACGCTTTCGTTGAATTCGCGGAATCTGTCCCGATCCTCGGCCGCGATAATGTCATAGACATTCCTGCCTGTTATGTCTGCGGCGGAAGCAGCGCCAACCATGGCGAGACCCGCAGGATTCATGAAAAGCAGGGTCCCGTCCGGCGCGATGATCTTCACGCATTCCGGTGTGGTCTCGACGATCGCGCGGAACTGTTCGGCAGCCTCCGTCTCCGCGTTCTTGCGATCCGTGATGTCCATAAGAAGGTTTATGCCGCCGAGAATCCGCCCCTCGGCGTCCCGAAAGACGGCGGGACAGGGCGTAAACCAAAAGCGCGTGCCGTCCGGACGCTCCGCAATACATTCAATGCCGGTCGGCACCTCGGCGCCTTTCAGCGCCATTGCCATGGGGCACTGGTCGTGCGGCAGAGGCGTGCCGTCCGGCAGGAAAATCCTCCACGTGATGCACCATTTATCGGTGCCGAGTTCGGGCACCCGGCCGGAAAGCTTCACCGCGGCGGGATTGAAATACGTCAGGCGGCCCTGGGCGTCCGTCATGTAGATCGCCACCGGCAAGGCTTGTATGAGCTCGCGGAAGACGCTGTCTTTCAGATCGCCGCCCACAACAAAATTGGTGAGCGCTTTGGCGCCGACTGATATCATGCCGCGCCCCGCGCATTTAAGAGCTTCCGCACGATGGAGCCCAGCTGCGGGTAGTCGTCGGTTGAAAAGTGCGTGGGTTCGGCTATCATGGCGGCTTCAACCTGCGAGATGCCCATTAAGCTCCTCATCCTCGCCGCCGGGAGTGCTCGGGACGGCGGTTCACTGGAACGGTTGCCGCGAATGAGCGACCAGGATGTACTCCCTCCGGGTGCTGAAACGGCTTCACCGGTCTCTTCCTGTGCGAAGTCTTTCATCGCGCGCCGAAGGGAGGGGAACAAGGTTGCTTTTCCATAGTGGCTGGCGCTTCGATTATCCCATTTGGCGCGTGGACGACCCGAAAGAAGAGGCCCGAAAGCCTGTGAAAACATACAGTTCGAAGCATCTGCGGACGTTGAAAACACTACGCTGTTCGGCTGCCCCGGCATAACAACCAACCAGGACTATTTGGGCGACCTGCGCGGCGGCGCCCGTTCGAACGCGGGGCGGATCGCGCGAGATATGCCGGTTGCATGCATTCCCGGATTTATTGTGGTTCAATCGAACGACATGAATCCTCTTTTGGCAGCTTTCCTGATCGGAGCTGTTTGCGGACTTCGTTCGATGACCGGTCCCGCCGCTGTTTGCTGGGCGGCTCATCTTGGACGTCTGCAGCTCGCATCCACGCGCCTGTCCTGGATGGGCTCGACCGCGGCGGCCTGGAGCATCACTATTCTCGCGCTCGCTGAAATCGTCAACGACAAACTGCCTAAAACGCCCAGCCGTAAAAGTCCCGGGCCGTTCATCGCCCGGATAGTTCTCGGTGGATTCAGCGGAGCCGCGATCGGAGCCGGAACCGGCTCGTTGTTAACCGCGGCTGTCGCGGGAGCGGCCGGCGCCATCGCCGGCACACTCGGCGGTTACGAATTCCGGATGGGGCTGGTCACGGCTACGGGAGGTAAAGATCTGCCGATCGCGTTGCTGGAGGACGTGATCGCGGTGGGTGGCGCGGCGCTGATTCTGGCGATCGTTTGAGAGAGCTACGGGCCGCCCAACAACTCCAAATCCACCTGCGGACTGGTATTCACTTCAACCCGCACGGATTGCGGCGCCGATACATCGAAAGCGCGCGAGTCGGGCGAAGCGTAATCGTAAGTCGCCAGCACGCGATAGTCGCCCGGCGCCAGACCTGTAAAGCTGTAGTTGCCACGTGCATCCGTGCGCGCGCTGCGCAGTTCCACGATGCGTTGGCGGGTGATGGGGTCCCACTCTTCGAGAAAAACCGGCGCGAATGCGGCGGGCGCGTTTCCGCTCTTCACCATCCCGCGAAGGCTGGCCGCCCCGCTCGACAGGCCAATCGTGAAGCGTGAATAACCGAAGTTCACAAGCAGCTCGTTCCATCCCTCCGGCCGCGCGTTCGCATTATTATTGCGGGCTCCTCCCTGGAAGCGCGATACGTAATAGCCATCCGGCGCCGCCGCCTGAAATTCCCAGCGCCCCGGAAAGATCGGAACTCCGGCGACACCTTTAAAGGTGACAGACACGGTCGGTCCCACGCCCGCCAGATCTCTGCGTCGCAGTAATCCCTTCGCTGAAACTTCGCTCCCTGCGCCTTCCAGCACAAACTGGCTGTCCCGGACATCATTCATCGGCAGCGCGTAATTCATCAGGTCACGTTCCATCGTGATCTCCGCATAACCGCCCATCGCCTTCGCAGCAAAAGCATTGACGCCCCTCGTGGATAGTGCCTTTGCTTCCGCATAGATTTCGTAGCGGCCTGGCGCGAGCGCGGGGAAGTGAAACACCGGGCCCTGACTGACGACCCTGCCCATGTCAGAAGCGAGAGTGACCGTTACCTGATAAGGGGGCTGCGAAGGAAGGGAAACAGAGCCGCTGAGATCGAACAGCCGGCCTATTACGGGCCGCACGTCGCCGTCGCTCGTGTCTTCGTCGAGATAAGCCTCCACGGGACGCGCTTCCTCGACACGCAGAGTTTGGCGCGCGAAAGTTGGAAGGTATCCGCGATCTTCATCGACGCCGCCCGCCGTGCGCACGAGATAGCTGCCGGGGTCGAGCCCCCCGATGCGAAAGACGCCGCGGTCGTCGCTTTTGACGCGCGTGACGTATTGCGGCGGCTGCGTGTTGGTGTAAGCGGCGACTTCCTGATCGGGGATGCCGACCTCGTTGGAATCACGCACGACGCCCACGATGCCGCTGAAGCGCGCGAGCGGCAGATAGAGCGCAAGTGTCGTGTCGTTTTCGATCATGACGACCCTGCCGGCGGAGTTCCATCGTTGCTGGCCATATTCCATGGGCAGAAATCCGCGCGCGGTTGCCCGGATCAGGTACGACCCGGCGGAAAGTCCGTCAAATTCGAAGACGCCCGTCTCGCCGGCGTGCGCGGCGCGCGGGGCTTGTCCCGGCGCGTTGATGGGCTCGATCGTTACCGTGGCCCGGGAGAGCCCATAGCCGGATCGCTTTTCGACCACGGTTCCGCGAATGACGGCCGCGTGGAGCGGCGCGATCGCGGCAATGGCCAATAGAACTCTGAAAATCCGGCGCACGTGTTCGATTTACGTTTTATGACGCGGCGGCCATCTCTCGCGTGCAGAAACTTTGCGCCAGTTTCTTCTCGAAACCTCACATCAACAACTGTGATACACAGATTTTCGAAATCGACTTGGTGCATTACCCGCTGGCACCCCTTGGTCGGGAAACTGCGGGGTGACCGCCCACGCTAAAGTCACCGCCGGTAACAAGGTCATCTGCCAACGCTCCGATGGCACTCGCGTTGTATTGCCTCCTTTGCAGGAGTCAAAGTCGCTGTCGGGCTGGTAAATCACGGACCGGCCGCCGCGATCGAAAATCCAGTTCTTTTCGAACATCAACCCGAACTGGGAATATCTCGCAAAAGGAACCCGCGCGACAAAGCGGGGAGTAAACGCTGCGAGCGCTGGCCGGCTTAAACGGCACGGCGTGAGTGAGCGATTCGGCTACTTGCGGACGGCCAGCACGTTGTCGACGATGCCCCGGAATTCCTCCGGCGTCAGCAAACCGCGCTTCTCGATTCCTTTGTCTTTCACCTGTTTCAGCATCTCCGCGACCGTTTCATCATCGGTCCCGGTGATTCCCATCTGCTCCAGGTTGTAAGTGATCGACGCCTTCCCGCTCTTCTTTCCGAGCACCACTTCGCCGCGGCGGCCGGTAAGAGCAGGGTGGGTGCCGAACATTGCCAGCGGCTCTTTCACCACCAGATCGACGCCGATGCCGGATTCCCTCGTGAAGTTCCGGTCGCCGAGAATCGGCTTGTTGACGGCCGTGTCGAACCGGCTGATGCGGCTGACGAGTTCGCCGAGCTCCGGAAGCTTCTCCAGGTGGTAATGGGTCTTGTAGCCGTAGAGCACATGCAGCGCGACAATCAGCTCTTCGAGAGCGGCGTTGCCGGTTCTTTCGCCCAGCCCGTTCGCGCAACTGTGCACGCATTCGGCGCCCGCTTCGACGCCGGCGAGTTCGGTCGCGACGGCCATCCCGAAATCGTTATGCGTGTGCACTTCGACGGGGAGCTTCGTCAGCGACTTAACGAGCCGCACCATATACTTCATGGCTTCCGGGAGAATGCAGCCCATCGTGTCGACCACGCCGACTGAATCGGGGTTGGAGTCGAGCACGATCCGGCTGAGCAGATTCCGCAGGTCATCTTCGCGCGCGCGTGTCGTGTCGTAAGGGAAATAAACAACATGCAGCCCGCGGGACTTGGCATAGTTGATCACGCCGACGCTCTTTTTGAGGACGTCTTCCCACGTCCACTTGAACTGATACTTGAGCTTCGGATAGCCGATGGGGACTTCGATGATAACGCCGTGGCATCCGCACTCGATCGCCTTGTCGATATCGGTGTTGATGGCGCGCGCGAAGGTGTAGATCTTCGCTTTCAGGCCGAGCTTCGAGATCTTTTTGATGGCGTCGAAATCCTGCTCGGAAACGGCGGGCATGCCGGCCTCAATGCGGTCGATGCCTACTTCATCGAGCTTCTCGGCGATCGCGATCTTGTCCGCGACGCTGAAGACAACGCCGGGGGTCTGTTCGCCGTCGCGCAGTGTCGCGTCGTGGATACTCACCCTGGCCGGGAGCTCGTATGTGCCGCGCACTTCCGGCAGGAAGTTATAAGGGCTGACCCACCATTCATTTTCCCGATAGTATTGATCTTTCATATAAGCCTCGGACCAGCAAATTGTAGCATCCGCCTGAAGCTTCCCCACAGGCGGGCCGCACGTGCGAAAATCGGTGATCGGGCTCCGGAGAGCCGCCCGACCCCGGTTTTACAGACGAGCGATTCATGGCGGACTGGCACGACCTACTCGCGACGATTCCCATCTTCAGTTTTCTCGGCCGATCTGAACTGGCTGCCGTGCAGGAGCTGTTCATTGAAGAAATCCATCAGAAGGGCGACACGATCTGCCGCCAGGGCGAGGAAGGCAACACGTTTTATGTAGTTCTCGACGGCGAGCTGGATGTTCTGACCGGCGAACACGAGCAGAATCTGATCGCGGTGCTCAAACGCGGCGATTTCTTCGGAGAAATGGCGCTGCTGCAGGGCGGGAAGCGAACCGCGACCGTGGCCGCCAGCCGGCGCGCGCGCCTGATGTCGCTCGGCAGGACGGCGTTCAACACGCTGTTTCTCAAGAATCCGAAAGCCCTCGAATACTTCACACGCATCCTGTGCAAACGCCTCGCGAACATGAACAAAGGCGAGGTGCTGCGAGGCTCGACGCTGACCATCACGGTGGGCGCGCGGCCCGGGCTCAAAGGCAAGAGCCTCATCTCGGCCTGCCTCGCCGATTACCTCCATGAGCTGACCGGGCAGGATGTCCTGCTGGTTACTGTACGCGTCAGCCCGACCGCCGCCGACGGCATGGTGGGAGAACTGCTCTCCGAGGATTCGCACCCGAGCGATGAAAGCATGGATGGCGTGCTGCTCACGGATATTGGCGGCGCTTCGGTTCTCGAAGTGCCGGCGCGCACGGATCTTCCCATTCCGTACTACGCCGAGCGCGCTTCGAACCTGATCTCGAACCTGAGCAGCCGGTTTCCATTCATGGTGTTCGACCTGAACACGAACATCGCAGGCCTGATGGAAAGCGTGCCGCTGTTCTCGGACGTCTTCATCGAAATCGTGAATGTGCCGACGCCGCCTCCCACACGCCCGAACGCGGAAGAGGCCCCGAGCAAGGTCCGGCGATTTGAAGTCGTCAACCTCTTTAATCGCGGCTCGCATCCGATTTCGCTGAATCACTGCGAGCCATTCGTGATCCCGCACGATCCGGGATTTTTCCACGGCCCTCCCGTGGATTATGCGCGGTCGCATCCGCGGGCCCATTCGGTGCTCCCGGTGCAAAGGCTGGCGCGCAAGATTCTTGGCGCATCGGTCGGGATTGCGTTGGGCGGCGGCGCCGCGTTCGGAATCGCGCACCTTGGCGTGCTCAAAGTTCTGGAGCGCAACGGAATTCCCATCGACCTCATCGCCGGCTGCTCCCAGGGCTCGATCATCGGCGTCGGCTACGCGGCCGGCATCACGGTCGACGAGATGATCGAAATGGCGTACAAGCTCGGGCGCCGCCAGAATGCCCTGATGCCGGTCGACCTGACGCTTACCAAGCCCGGTCTGATGGCGGGCAAGCGCTTCGTCGAGATTTTCCGTCCCCTGCTTGGCAACAAAACGACCTTCGAGGATCTAGCCGTGCCCTGCCGCACAGTCGCCACCGACGTCGAAAGCGGCGAGCGGGTGGCGATCGGCACAGGCAGCCTGGTGGATGCTTTCCGCGCCAGCGCTTCCGTGCCCATGGTCTTTGCGCCGGTGACCGTCGGTGACCGCGTGCTGGTGGATGGCGGCGTATCCGACCCGGTTCCCGCTGAAATCGTCAACATGATGGGAGCGGACCTTTGCATTGCCGTCAACGTTGTTCCTCCACTGAAGAAGGGCGTCGAAAACGCGGTGTCGCACGCGATCCGCATGATGAGCTGGTTCAATCCGCTCACCTGGATTGAAGACAGTTCGGGGCTTCCGAATATGTTCGACATCATCATGAACGCGATGCAGACCCTGCAGTATGAGCTCGGAAACTTCAAAGCGATCTCGGCGGATGTGTTGATCAACCCGGAGCTCTCGGATTTCACGTGGGTCGAATATTATCGCTCGGACGAATTAATCCAGCGCGGCATCGCGGCGGCGGAACAGGCCCTGCCCGCGATCAAACGCGCCTACGGGCAGAAACTTGCGCCATGGATGAAGCGCGAGGCGCCTGTGCAGACGGTATCCGACAGCGCCGATATGGCGGACGCCGAAGCATCCGAGATGGTCGCATAACTCCTGTTATTTCGGCGCTGGTGCGCCGGCGGGCGTCTTTGGATGAGGTGACGGCGACGAGGGATTCTGCTCCGGAGCGGCGACTGGTGGATTGGGCGGACTCTTCGGAGCCTTCCGGCTCTTCGTCTTTTTCGATTGATCGTTGTAGCCCGGATCGCCCGGCTTCAGGACCGTATCGTCGGTCGTAACCTTATCGTTATCGTTCGATCCGGCGGATTTGGATTGCGGCGTCTGGAAAGCGGTCGCGTCGTCAGCAGGCCGGGCGCTTTGCGTGGTGGCCGCCGGCAGGGTGGCGGCGCCAAGAGCCAGGATCATTAGCCATCCATTCGTAATCATGATTTTCTTCCTCCGCCACATATGGCGCAGGTGCCGCGCCAGCGGACGGAAAATCACAGCGGGATTGAACGTAATTTGTTCCGCGTGCATCATGACAGCAAGTTCCATGACGCTAAGATGTACCCGTGAGGACGACCGTAACTCTCGACCCGGACGTACAGGCCCTGATCCGGACGGCCATGAAAGACCCGTAGCGATGGGCGCTGATCCAAATGGGAGGTTTTGTCTTCTACCAAACCAGCCCATGCAAGGCGAGCGTGGACAAAAAACTTGCAAAGTCAGGCCAAGAACAGCCCAACAATGCGATGTAACCTATTGAAAATAATGGTGAGCCGGGCGGGGCTCGAACCCGCGACCACCGCATTAAAAGTGCGATGCTCTACCAACTGAGCTACCGGCTCCTGCCTGTGATAAACGCTGTATGAAAGGCGAAAGGCGTTGTGGCCCGCAACGCCAGCGTAGCATAGGCTTTTCCCTGCTATGCTGTCCCCTTCGCAAATGTCTCACAGCCCCGGAATCCGCATTCTCGGCGCCTTTTCCGCCGGCCGTGTTCTTCTATTTCGTCGGCAACATCGCCACCTGCCTGGGGCTCCTCTGCCTCTACTGCTGACTGGAATCGGTAGCCGCGTACTGCGGCCGCATCGCCCCGCCTCACCGGCCGCTCTGGGCGCTCGCCGCCACCGGCGCGGTCTTCTTCGGCACCAACGTTGGCTATTACGCCTTCTCGCAGATGTCCCACGCGTCGACATTCCTCTTCGCCACACTCTTTCTGTTCATCTGGTGGCGCGTGCGCGAATCCGGCCGCGCGCGCGACTGGCTGCT
>DASZLP010000009.1:0-18958 GCA_035552355.1 Bryobacteraceae bacterium
ACAGCGCGGCGGGGAAGCGGTCTGCCGCCGAGCATCGCCGCGCGGACGTCCGACAACGTGACCGGCTGCCGCCATCGCAGGAGAAAAGCCAGATGTTCGGCGAAGTCCTCCGCGCTGACGGTCGTTTCGAAGTTCGCCTCGCCGTGCGCCAGGCGCCGCTCCAGCACGCCGTGATAACAAAGCACCAGAAGCTTGCTGGCGTGGAATTGATGGATCAGGTAGTTAATGCCGGACAACTCGGCCGCCCTCAGGGCTGCCATGCGGACACTGAACGCCATCAGCGGTGAGTCGCCATAGCCAGGTGCCTCGGCGCGACTTTCTCCCGCGGAATTAACACCGGCGCGGACTCAGCCACGACCTTCCCTTCCGTCGACAAAGACTGGACACGGTACTGATGCGCGCCCTGCCGATCGTCGACCGTTACCTCGCAGGTTGTTTTCGAAGCGTCGCAGATATAGAGCTTCACGGCTCCGGAAGGCGCAGTCACTTTCACCTGCACCTTCGCGGCGGCCGCGTCCGGCTTCAGGTCCACAGCTACCTGCCGGTAACTCGGCGCCGCGACACCGCCCAGCCGCACGGCCGGCCATTGATGCGACATCCCCATACCGAAGAAAAATCCGGTCCACTTATATGCGCCGAGCGATGTATTCGAGTTCTCATCGCGCACGTAGTTTAAATCCGCGTAAACACCGCCCGTCGTGTAGAGCGGATTCCCCCAGACCGAGCCATAGGCGCGGTCCCCCCAGGCTCGCGCTTCAGGCGTAGGATTGGATTCATAGTAAACGCGCAGCGCCTGCGAAGCTTCGGCGGTGAGCACGCGTCCGGTGCGGATCCAGCCCGGGTCAAGCCCGAAGTCGCAGCCGGGTGAACGGGCCGCGAACAGAGGCGCGGGCGGTGGGGTTGTCGCCGGCTCACACGCCTGCATTACTTTCCCGTAGAACAGTCCCTGCGTCACGGGGTCGTAGCCGGTGTCGTGAATCCATCGGGCGGCATCCGCGGCCAGAGCGCCATACGCGCCCGCCGCGGGGCTGTCTTCGATCTCCGACGCGAACTTCATCTGAGTGATCTTGATGCCGAGCATATAGGGCTGCTGGCCGAAGCCGGCCAGAACCGCGGAGTAGGTATGAGCGCCCGATTCCGTCGGACCATCCCAGGGCCGATTCAACGTGATCTGCCCAGGGCTGTTCCATTTGCACGCCCAGTTTTTCGTCAGTTGAGGATCGGCGTTGCTGATGCCGATCGTCGTCAGATTGTCGCTGTTCTCGATCATCCACGCCGCTTGTCCGGAATCGCCCGGCCAAAGCGCACCAAGAGTCACGGAACCGTCTTTGTTGACCGCGAACTGGAAAAATCCGGTGTAGGGCGCGCCGTTCCTCGTGCCGGTAATCACGATCTTGTTGCCAGCCACAAAGCCCGAGCCAAGACCCGTTGCCGATTCGTTCGCCACGCTCATCATGCCGCTCGCAATGCCAAAACACATCGATTGCGGGATGTTGTTGCCGGTAGCGACCGCGCTGCCGTTCGTCAGCTTCAGCGCGGCGCTGGAATTATTCCAGAGAAAGCCGTTGGCCCAGGAATTGTCGTTGCCCTTGCACCGCTGGTCGCGAGTGAGTTGCCGCTGCAACTCGTCCAGCCAGTTCTTTCGCTGCGCGGGGTCGGGGTCGAATTCCGCCGCGAGAGTGAGCCACGATTCCAGATATCCGGAATCCCGGGTGTCGAAGTAGTAACAAGGAGTCGAGCCGATAGAGCCGTTCCTCGCGAGTCCACGCAAAGCGTGCCAGTCCGGGCGGTTCGGATCGGTGGTATCAAGTATGGCCGCCGCGAATCCGCCGATCACGCCGCCGCCGATCAGCAGCGGAATGCCGCCCACATCGCCCCCATCCACCTGCGGCGATGTCACGTAGTTATCGCCCATCACGCGGGCGGCATCGAGAGCGGTGGTCCAGCCGGAGCGGTAGTAAAGCGCCCGGTGGGCGAGATCCTCACCGTAGAAATTGGCGCCGAACGCGCTGGTGTAACCGAAGCCATCCATGTAGCTGTACGGCATCCCCGTTTGCTGCTTTCCGTTCAGGCTGGGGATATCGTGGATCAAATACAAATACGCTTCGGTATCCGACTCGCATCCCGAAGTTTGAAAATACGTCTGGCCTTCCGTTCCATCCGCGCGTTTGTAGTGCAGCGTGATCTGTCGCGTGTCGGCCTGCAGAATCGAGTACGAAAACGATCCCGAATCGGCGTCAGCCGGATAGGGCCGCGTCAGAGTCAGGTGGGACGAGTCGCCGACGGCGCCGATATACGCGGTGAACAGGAACGGCGCGCCGTTGTGCGTTGCCGTCACGCGCACCGCGTATCCCGGATTCACCCCATTAGCGGTTGTCCACGCCGTACCGATTCCCGCGACAGCGGTTGAACCCGCGGTGAGTTGAAGCGATCCGGTCGCGTAGGATGAAACGCCCGTCGGCCCCGGCCCCGGCGTGCAGATCGTGGAGAGAAATCGAGTGCCCGACCCCGCGACTTTCATTTGGCCCACGAGCGTTCCCGGCGGCCAGTCCTGCGCGGGGACGCGAGCGTAGCCATCGCCGGGAGCGGGTCCCCTGCCGTCGTAGCAAACGGTCAGCGCTGCCGAGCCTCTCATAGCGCTGGCCGCGCAGATACGCACCTCCTCGCGCGGAAAGTTGCCGAGCAGGATTCTCGTCGGTAACGTGCTCAGATCGAGAAACGCGGCATCCTCGATCTGAATCGTCATGTCGGCCTGCCCGAGCGCGTGGGCGATCCGGGTCGTCCTTTGGCCCGAGGGCCCGTGGCCGTTAAATGCGTACGTCACGGTGCCGGCGCGCGCAGTCACCCACGGCGGAGGTGCCAGGCCCTGCGCTTTGTACGCGGCCATGCGCAGTTTCGTGGCCGCGAGTGCGCGCTCATCCGCATAGCCCCAGGGGTTCTTGCCGAAGGCGATCATGGGGCCGAAAATCTTATCGACGTTGGGATCGGCGTTGACGACCACACCGTTGTCGTCCGTCGCAACCGCGCCCACTTCGATCGGCGCGGATGCGGTGCTGCCCGCTGAATCCGTAACGCGAAGCGTGAAGTCGTACGTGCCGAATATCAGGCCATCGATCGTCGGCGTCGGCGTGTTCTGGTTGGTCCAGAAGACATTCGACGGGCCCGCGGTCTCCTGCCAGACACAGCTCACGGTCGAACTCGCATCGGCGAGCGAATAGCTGGCGGACCCGTCGAGTTGCGCGGGGAACCCGGCGCGCAAAGAGGTCCATGACGACCACGCGGGAGCGCCGATGGTTTTCGGGAATGCGAAGGCAACCTGGTTCGGCGTCTGCATATACGACGCAGATCCCAGGGCTTTGTGATTGCGGCTGCTCGAATCCTTCAGGTTGCCGTCGAACTTCAGCTCGGTCCAGTCGCCACCATCGGCGGTTGTCGGCGGACGCGCGCCCATCGCCATCAGCGTCGCCGAAACCCGCAGAAAGCCCAGCGCGGCGGAGGCGCCCATGCCGATCACGCCGTCGGATTGCTTCGGCCGCATATCCGAAATATTCAGAACCTGGCTTCGATACCCGCTGCCGTCATAATTCCAGATCTCGCAACTGAACAACTTCGATGGCGCGTTCTTCTGGACTCGCACAAGTCCGTTTGTAATCCCGGTCAGCGGCGCAAAGCAGGGCGCTCGCTGAGTGACGGGATCGGCGCTTTCGATTTCCAGCGTTCCGTCGGGATAAATCCGGACGAGCACACCTGTCCCGGCGAGTTGAAACAAGCCAGCGGAATAGATGCCGGCGGGAGGGATCGCCCAGTTATGGATCTGAAATTCGACGCGCCACGACTGGCTGGGGGCGAGGGCAGGGTCTGAGACCTGAAGCTGAGTCGAGCCGGATACGACGAGGGACTGACCGGCGAAGCCAGTAGACGCAATGAATGCGGCCAAACAGCAGCGCCAAGCCGCCCAGTGGCGTGGAAGTATCAAAAAGCTCATTTTATCGCAAGTCTTTGAAGTGGTCCCGGATTGACCAGGGCGCGCGATATAGAAATGTTCGGTTTGCCGCGAATGAAAGCCGCGCTCCTGGCCGCTGTACCACTCCCGGAAGCTCCTGCCCTGGCGGGAAACGTACTCCTCCGCGCGGCACAACAGCAAACTTCCGATGTCGGACGCGCGGATTTTATCCGCGTCTGGTCTCCGGCTCAGTACTTTCAATACTTCCGCGATGTACCGCGGGAGCGGTGTCCTGAACCGGCTGGAACACCGCTCCGTTGAAAATGACCCCTCGGGGGTCATTTTCATCGCGCGCTTTACGTCAAGTGCCTCGCGATGGAGTCAGCCCGCTACCCTGAGCCCATCGGTTCTGAGCAGTGAGCCCTGTCCCGGCGCCCGGACCTGCTTATTCTCGATGAACCGACGGAAGGATCAGATCGCGCCGGATGGGCTCTCCTCGAACAGGATCTCGCCCCGGTCATCTCAATTAACCCCTTATCCACCTTCATGGGTGTGGATTTTCCGCAGCCGTTCGGCCTGAGATAGCCGATGATTTCCCCGGCGCGCGCAAAAAAACTGACGTGAGCCATGACTGGGAAGCCGAGGAAGTGTGGAAGCCGAGGAAGTGTGGAAACGTGACGCAACTCAAGCACTGGAGGTTCGCTGGCCGGCCCGTGCAGGCCGTCGCAGCCATGCAAGCGCCAGAGCCAGCACCAGTAATACGGCGGTGAGTCGGGCCAAAGTCGGCAGATGCAGAATTGCAATGTTCGCGGCCGTCGCCCCGACCATGACTGTTGCAATCTGCAGCGCGGCCCAAAACCGGTATTTCGGAACCAGGAGCCCAATCGCACCGCTGACTTCGAGAATACCCGTGAGGTACCGAAGCCACTGACCGAACCCGATTTGAGCGAATTCCTGAACCATTGCGGGTGTACTGACGAGCTTCGTCCCGCCGGCCAGAGTAAAAACGACCGCCAGAAAAACAGTGAATGTCCAGGTCAGGATGTTTTCAAAACGCCTCATGCCAAATATCTATGTACCTATGTAGCATGCTATCTATACCGTGTCAAGTAGAATGCTACATAGATACAATTCCGACATGGCAGGCGAGCCAAAACTTTCCCACACCGCCGCTATGATTCTCCAGGCCGTCGGCGCCGGGCATGGTTACGGCTTCAGCGTGATGGAAATGACGGGACTGCCGAGCGGGACGATCTATCCCGCGCTGCGGCGTCTGGAACGCGACGATCTGATTCGCTCGCACTGGGAGAAGCAGTCGATCGCGGATGCGGAGCAGCGGCCACCGCGAAAGTATTACAGGCTGACGAGCGGTGGCAGGGCAACGCTCGCGCTTCACTGAAACGCTATCCTTTACTCGCGCGAATGATTCCGGAGCGAGAGGTGGAACACGCGTGAGCCTCCATGACGCCATACTCATGGGTGCCCGGTGGCTGGTGCCACCGTTACAGCGGGCCGAATGGTATGCCGAGTGGGACGCAGAGCTTTGTTACATCCGGCGGGCCTGCGATTCGCGTGCGATGACCTTTTGCCTTGGCGCGTACAAAGATGCGTTCTGGCTGCGGCGGCACTGTCCGTGCCGGCCGCTGGATTCTCCGCTGCGATGTCTGGCGTTGCTGGCGACCATCGCGGCGATGATGCTGGTAAGCACGGGCCGCGCGATTTTATCCCCACCGTTTCGCGACGCGCGCGGCCTTGTTGAACTGAAGGATACGCCGGTCGATCAATATGAGGCGATCTGGAAGAACGCCGGGCCTGCATTCGCCGGTTTTGCCTTTTATCGATGGGTCAGCGAACCGGTCCGTACCCCGCACGCGATGGCGCTCTACTCGATTGTGCGGGGAACAAATAACCTTTTTCAGGTGCTGAATGTCCCCGTAATGAGTGCGGCTCGTGGACCCGTCCTGTTTGTGAGCCGTGAAATGTGGCGCATGGATTTCGACAACGACCGTAAGCTCGCCGGTCATTTTCTCGAAATCGGAGGGCAGCGACTGCCGGTTGCCGGCGTGATCGCCGATGACGCGTGGCCGCTGGCGGGCCGCATCGATGCATGGCTGCTGGAAGACAGAACGCCGCCCCATGCGAAGGGGTTCGTCGTCGGCCGGGTGGCGGCTCCCGGCGTTGCGCCAACAACCCTCCCTCGCCCGGGCCGGCGGGTCCGTGACTTCAGCGGCGTTTTCGGGATGGCGTTGATTGCCTGCCTGGTCGTGACTGTAACCACGTCGCTGAAACTCGGCGTGGCGCGGGACGCTCGCGCGCGGGCGTTTCTGCTGGCGAAGGCCGCTCTCATTGTGCCAACTGTGTATTGCTGTGCTTTGCTCTTGTTTTCGGCCGACATCTTCTGCCCGCTTATTTTTCAGATTGCGTTTGTGCCGGGCAGCGTCAGCGCCTTCTACTGGTCGGTGACAGACCAACGGCGGCGTTGCCCCGTGTGTCTGCGATTTTTATCAAGTCCGGTCCTGTTGGGCAAGGCTTCGCAGGCTTTTCTTGGCTGGTATGGGACGGAACGGATGTGCGCCCTGGGACACGGGGTGCTCCGCGTTCCGGAACTTGCGACCAGTTGCTCCGGTTCGCCGCAGTGGGTGAATCTGGAAGAGCTTTGCGCAAAGCTGTCAGGATAGCGCCGCGCCTTCCGCCGAATGCTGCATTCCGCTTCAGTGCGCCGATATGATCGTCTGTCCGTAAATCGCGCGAAGCGAATCGATCCGCCCTGACGGTGTACTGCGGAGTTTGGATCATGCTGGTGGCGCCGGGCCGGGGAGGCCGGGGCTATGTCGCAATCACGAAGAAGAAAACGCCCGCCGAAGCTCATTTTGGCTCTTCCGGATTTGGAGCAGTCCAAAGCTCCGCGGCAATCCATCAGAATGGCATCGCTTGCGGGTGAGCGACCGCAGACCACGCTCAGTTCGGAGACGGCCTTTCTATGTGATCGATCACCAGCGTATCGCCAGGTCCCTTACCCGATTCCATTGTGAGTCCGAGTTGATTCTGCAAAGCAGGAACGATCACGCCTTCATATCTCTGCTGCAGCACGCGGGTCATCGCCCTCAGCTCGGCCATCGGGTCACCTGCGGGCGGCGCGGCGGCATCGGTGGGCGCGGGAGACGGCGAGTCTTCAGGAACGACATCCATGTGGATGTCAAACACCCCTGTGAGCCCCGTGTTGTCGATGAGACGCCGATCAAAATATCGGGAGATTTGGCGGGCAAAGTCTGCCATGGTGGCGCTGTACATTTCGAGGCTTCTGCCATCGAACCGCGCTCCTCCGCATATTCGGGTACCGGGCTTACCCAGAGAGGGGGAGGTGAGTTGGGAAGGGTTTTCGGGGTCGAGTGTAATGCAGCTTCCCTTTTTGGCGGGATGAAATTTAGAGCCGCCTTTGGCTACCTTCAGGAAATAAACCGGGACTTCCTTTTGATCGCGGTGGACCTTCAGGCGGAATCTTTCTTCAAGAAGCGTCTGAAGCATAGGACCGGCCATCTGAAAGATGGATGGATTGCCCTCAGCCTTGGCGATAATTTCGTAAATCTCGGAATCGAGCCAGGCCGGACCGCCCCGAGCTTCCGCAGCGACCAGGTTTTCGTCCTCCCGTTTATACGCTCCCTGGATAATGAGTCGCAAGGGGCCGCACATTCTTATCCCGCCAGGAGTGACGACCGTGCGCGGGTTTGCGCCGCAGGTCGGAAGCATAGCAAGCCCAAGGTCCGCGAACCCGAAGTCTTTGTTACCCGGTTTGATGCTGGCCACTTCGAACCTGGGGCTGCCGCGCGTTCCAGTCGTCTGCGCGCGGACCGCGACGCCCACGACCATTGGTCCGGCGAGCGCCAGCACTGCGGCCATGTACAGTGACAATCGTCCGGCGACATTCAATCGGGGCCTCACGCCGGCTCGCATGATTTCCCTGACCCGCATCTTCAGATCGGCGCCTGTGATCCCGGGAATACAGATCAGAGGAGAAGTGACATAGAACTCGCAGACGCGCAGAATGGATTCGGCGTACACCTGCGGATCGCCACCTTGCCGGAGCACTTCCTCGTCACAGGCGCGCTCCTGCTCATCGAGCAGCCGGCGTTCGATCCACCACACCAGCGGATGAAACCAGAACAGCGCTTCCGCAAGCATGTGGATTGCGTTGGCGACATTATCGCGACGCCATACGTGAGACATCTCGTGGGCCACCACCGCTTTCAGTTGTTCCGGCGTCAGGCGTTGGGCTATTCCCTCCGGCAGCAGCAGGACCGGCCGGAAAACGCCAAAAACGCCCGGTTCGATACGCTCATTTAAGCTGATCGCCGGGATGGGGATATCAAGATCCAGCGGAACGCCGCGCCGCAAGGCTCGACGAAACTGCCGCCACCTCAGGAACCACCAGCCGGCACAACCGGCAAATCCGCAAAACCACAAGGCGGCAAGCGCGTACGGAAGACGGCTCGACGGCGGCTCTGGTGGCTGAAGCACCCCGCCGGCGCTGCTTGTCTTCGGGAACGTTGACCCCGGGAACGGCGTACCGATTGCGCTGACCACCACGGACACCGGCCGTGGTGATGCGACCGGTGCGGTCCGCAGAGGAAGCCGCGCGCCGAGTCCGACCAGGAGCGAAAACGGAACCAGAAATTTGACCGAAGCCGTCACCCATAAGCGGTGTCTGAGAGATGCAGCATTCGACCGGAGCAGACAGGCGATGAGCCACACCGCAACGGCAAAAATGGTGGATTGCCAGAGGTGATTCGCGAGGGAAACAAGAGCTGGGGAAGTCATTTCGAATGCTCCTTCCTGGCCAGCCGTTTGAGTTCCTGTTCGGCGTCGCGCACATCATCGAGTGTCAACCGGCCGGTCTTCACCATATGCGACACAACGGGACGGGTGCCGAACATGTTCAGCAGTTCATTTATCAGATTGCCCTGAACACCGTCCCGCGAAACCGCCGCTTCAAAAATGTTGGCCTTGCCGATTCGCTTAGTGCGGCGCAGCGCTTTCTTCACTTCCAGACGATAGATCATCGTCTGCACCGTGGTGAACGCGGGCCGTTTCTTCGCAGGAAATGACTCCTGCACTTCGCGCACCGAACAAGCGCCATGCATCCAGAAGGCTTCCATGATTTGCAGTTCCAGTTTGCTCAGGCGGGGCAATCCCATATACGAACTCCTGTTGTCCAAATACTTACAGACACGTTCATATAACCACATACGTAGGTAATATGCAAGAGATCTGGGGCGGCGTCGGATCGTCGCGTTCCCGCACTGCCTGCGATTCGATCACCTGACCGCGGCGCGGAGTATCGCCGGGGTTTGCGCCTGGGTCAGTTTTGGGAAGCAGGATGGCAGAGTTCCGGGCCGCGACCCGGCCATCCTCTTCAGGGGTGCCGGCTCATGTCACACGCCTGATCGGAATCGGATCTGATGCATGATGATGAGAGTGTTGACTTTCGAGCAGTTCATCCAGAAGACCGTAGAGAAAGGCGGGTCGATAAACGTCTTGTTTGAAGAACAGCTGTTTGCGCCTATCGGCACGCTCGAAAGGATTGCAAAGCCACTCGCTGCGGAAAGAATTCCATACGAGTTGATCGGCGGCGGTGCTGTCATGGTGCAGGTGAACCGGGTCGACCCTTTCGCCGTGCGGAACACCAGGGATATTAACCTTAGGGATATTAACCTATGGTCCATCGCTCTGACCTCGAACGAATCAGGGAAACAGCGTAACGCCACGGATTCACCTTCCGTCACGCGGCCAGTGTTGACATGCTCATGCCTCGCGGAGAAACTCAAACCCGCAATGCCGTGCATCTGATTTTCAGCGGCGAAAAAGTCACACGGAATCAGGCCATAGCGAATCCGCCCCTCAGGCCGGAACACTTATCCATACACGGTGTCGAGATTGCCGTTATTCCCGTTATGGATCTTGTCCAGATGAAGCTCGGCAACAACCGGGACATCGATCGGGTTCATGTGCGGGATTTGGATTCCGTCGGACTCATCACACCCGAAGTCGAAGGATTCCTCTCGCCTGCTCTCCGACTCAGACTGCAGGAAATTCGCCGCAGCCAATGATTCACCCCCTTCGCAAACCTATTTTCGATTGAAAACAAAGAGTTTGCCCACCACCGCCACCTCAATCTCACTCCGGCCAGGCCAGAATGAGATTGCAGCAACGTGGCGCGGGCGCTCTCGCCAGGCGCTTCCGCCCGCGGCGCCGGCATTCCTGTCGGCTCTTGAAAGCGCAGGTTAGCCATAAACACCTGAAAACAAATGCCAACTGGCAAAATTGGCTCCGTTTGTTCAACGACCCTCCGGGGAATGCCTCCCGCCACAGAGATATATCAAATGTACGCGGAAGCTTCGCGGCGCCTCGGGCGTCCATATTTACGAAATGGGAGGCCGGGAACTCATGAGCTGCTCTTACAAATTTAGTTTTCATCGCCTTGGCAACCCTCTGGAACGCCGGACCCGTCAATCCAGCCCGGTTGATACTCTGGATCAATTTTTGATCGCGGGCCACACCAAAAATTACAGGATAATTGCAGGAATGGGTAATTTCCGCCTGGTAGCGTCGTCTGTATATCGAATGTCCGGACGAGCGATCTTTGTTAGTTTGCTGACGCTGGGGCTTGTCTCCCAGCTCCCCTCCCAACCCCCTGCCGCGCAAGTCGATTACGCCAAAGACGTTCAGCCGATTTTCACCGAAAACTGCACGATGTGCCACGCGGGCGACGACGCCATCGCCGGACTTCACCTCGACACCGGCGCAGGCGTCCTCAAAGGCGCCGATTCCGGCAAAGTGATCACCCCCGGCGACGCCGCTAACAGCGCGCTGGTCAAGCGGATAACCGAAAAGACCATGCCTCCTGGCGGACCTCTTTCGGATAAGGACATCGCGACCATCACGGCGTGGGTAAACCAAGGTGCGAAGATCCCGGCAGGCGCGGCTTCCGTAGCCCCTGCCCCTGCTCCAGTGAAACCGGTCGCTCCGATCACCCCTGTCGCCAGGCTCTCCCCCGCCGCAGCCAACGAACGCCACCTGCTCGATCAGTACTGCGTGACATGTCACAATGCGAAGCTCCGGCGAGGCGACCTCGCGCTCGACCAGCTCGATGTCGCACACGTGGAAAAGAACGCCGACCGCTGGGAGAAAGTCGTCCGAAAGCTCCGCGCCGGCATGATGCCGCAGGCGGGCGCGCCGCGTCCCGACGCGAAGACGATGGAATCGATGATCGTTTACCTCGAAAACGAGCTTGATCGCCACGTCGCCATCAAGCTGCCCCAGCCCGGCCTCCACCGCCTGAATCGCGCCGAGTATTCGAACGCCGTCCGCGACACCCTGGGGCTCGAAGTCGACGCCACGAAATTTCTGCCTTCCGACGACTCAACGCACGGCTTCGACAACCAGGCCGGCACTCTCACCGTCTCGCCCGCACTGATCGAGGCCTGGCGCTCCGCCGCCGGGAAGATCGCGCGAGTCGCCATCGGCGACGTTTCCACGCCCTCCCAGACTCCCTACCACGTTCCGGAAGACACCTCGCAGGACTACCACCTTGAAGGGCTGCCCTTCGGCACGCGTGGCGGCATCGTCATCTCGCACGAATTTCCCGTCGATGCCGAATATGAAATCAAAGTCTGGCCGGTCAACCTGGGCAACATGGATAACAACCAGGCCTTCGGCGGCATCAGCGGCGAGAAGCTCGAATTCCTGCTCGACGGCGAGCGGCTTCACACCTACGACTGGGACCGCGAGCTGCGCTCCGGCGCGTCGATTCACGGCGGCACACCGCCTTTCCGGTTCACCGCGCATGCCGGTCCGCACAAAGTCGGCGTGACGTTCCTC
Organism: Bryobacteraceae bacterium; assembly: GCA_035552355.1. Classification (GTDB taxonomy): domain Bacteria; phylum Acidobacteriota; class Terriglobia; order Bryobacterales; family Bryobacteraceae; genus BOG-234. The sequence goes on from DASZLP010000009.1 coordinate 11,819, forward strand.
GCGACCAATTACTCGCCCAACACGACGGACCTCAACCGCCACTTCCTGCGCAGCACTATTGAGACAGGCGGCATTGCCGGATACACCTTCTATCCGCACGTCGGCTACATCCGTATCGACGGACCATTCAATCCCAAAGGGGCTTCCGATTCTCCGAGCCGGCAGAAGATCTTCGTCTGTCATCCGAAAGACTCGAGCGAAGAGACGGCCTGCGCGAAACAAATCGTCACCACTCTCGGACGCCACGCTTTCCGCCGCCAGATCACCGAAGCCGATACCGAATCGCTGCTCGGCTTCTACCAGCGCGGCCGCAACGAAGGCGGCGACTTTAACCACGGCGTCGAGATGGCCCTCCAGGCCGTCCTGATGGACCCCGACTTCATCTTCCGCAAGGAAGCGGAGCCGGCGAACGTTGCGCAGGGCGCAAAGTACCGCATCACCGATGTCGAGCTCGCCAACCGCCTGTCGTTCTTCCTGTGGAGCAGCATTCCGGACGATACCCTCCTTACGCTCGCCCAGCAGCACAAGCTGAGTAATCCTGCGGTGCTCGAAGCGCAGGTGCGCCGCATGCTCGCCGATCCGAAATCGCAGGAGTTCGTGAAGAACTTCGCCGGCCAGTGGTTCAACGTCCGCGGCCTCGAAGGCCGCGCGCCGATTACCCAGGCCTTCCCCGATTTCGACGACAACCTGCGCAACGCTTTCGGAAAGGAAGCCGAGCTCTTCTTCGCCAGTATCGTTCAGGAAGATCGCAGCCTGCTCGATCTGATCAACGGCAACTATACGTTCGTAAACGAGCGCCTCGCGAAGCACTACGGCATCCCAGGCATTTACGGCAGCGACTTTCAGCGCGTGAATCTCACTCCGGCGCTCGACATGCGCCGCGGCCTGCTCGGCAAAGGCTCATTCCTTGAAGTCTCCTCGCAGCCCGACCGCACTTCGCCCGTGGGCCGCGGCAAGACCGTGATGGAGGTCTTCCTCGGCGTCAGCCCGCCCGATCCGCCGCCGGGCGTGATCATTAAACTCGCTTCGACCGACAGCGACGTACATGGTGCGGCCAAGCCCTCCATGCGCCAGCAGATGGAAATGCACCGCAAGAACGAGCCCTGCGCGACGTGCCACAAAATCATGGATCCGATCGGCTTCGCGCTCGAGAACTTCGACGCCATCGGCGCATGGCGTACGCAGGATGCGGGCAATCCTATCGATGCCACCGGTTATCTCGTTGACGGCAGCAAGCTCGACGGACTCAAAGGACTGCGCGAGGCGCTCCTCCGCTACTCGCCGCAGTTCACGCGCGTGGCGACCGAACACCTGATGACGTACGCGCTCGGCCGCGGCGTTGAATACTACGACATGCCGACGTTGCGATCCATCGTGCGCAATGCGGAGAAGAACAACTACCGCTTCTCGTCGCTGGTACTCGGTGTCGTGAAGACGGAACAGTTCCAGATGAACATGAAAGGCGTGACATACGGCGGGGAATCCGGAGCCGGCGAGTAACCCTATGAACTTTATTACTAAGAAGCACATTTCCCGCCGCGCACTACTTCGTGGCGCAAGCGCTGCTGTGGCGCTGCCCCTGCTCGATTCCATGCTGCCCGCGCAGACGCCGGCCAGCCAAACCGCCATTGCCGCGATTCCCACCCGCTTCACCGGCATCTTCGTTCCACACGGTATGGCGCCCGGCTATTGGGTGCCGGAGAAGGTCGGGACCGGCTTCGACTTCACGCCCATCATGAAGCCGCTCGAGCCGTTCCGCGACTACACCAACATCCTCAGCGGCATGTGGTGCCAGTCGGCCGAGCCGCCGCCCGGAGTCACCGGCGCGGACCACTGGGTCGCCGCCGCGTTCCTTTGCGCCGACAAGCCGAAGAAGACCGCGGGCGCGGATATCCGCGACGGCATCACCGTCGACCAGATGATCGCCGAGAAGATCGGTCAGGAAAACCTGATGCCCTCGCTGCAGTTGGGCGTGGAAGATCCCGGCGCGAACTCGTCGAATTGCGGCGAAGGCTATAGCTGCGCGTATTCCAATTCGATTTCGTGGAGCACGCCTTCGAAGCCGCTGCCGATGGAGATTAATCCGCAGGTTGTCTTCGAGCGCCTGTTCGGAGCCGGCGGATCGGCCGCCGAGCGCGCGGCGCGCCGCGAGCAGGACCGCGGCATCCTCGACATGATCACGCAGCACGCCAGCCGCTTCAAGAAAGAAATCGGCCCGGCGGACCGCCATCGCGTCGATGAATATCTCGACGACGTCCGCGAGATCGAGCGGCGTCTCGAAATCGCGAAGAAGGCTTCCGCTGCGGTGCCGGCGATCGACACGCCCTATGGCGTGCCGACTTCCTTTGACGAGCACATCAAGCTGCAGTTCGATCTGCTGACGCTGGCTTTCCAGGCGGATATCACACGCGTCTCGACGGTTCTCTATGCGCGCGATCTGACGGCGCGGGCGTATCCGGAGAGCGGCACGACTTCCGGCTTCCACGGCGCGTCGCACCACGCCGAAAACCCGGCGAACATTCTCAACTACTCGAAGATCAACACCTATCACGTGAAGTGTTTGTCGTATTTCGCCGACAAGCTCAGCAGGATCAGGGAAGGCGACGGCACTCTGCTCGACCACTCGCTGACGCTCTACGGCACGAACATGGGCAATTCGAACCAGCACCTCCACATCGATGTGCCGCACATTCTGATCGGATCGGCGTCCGGCCAGTTGAAAGGGGGACGGCACCTGGCGGTCCCCTCAAAGACGGTTCCGACCGGCAACCTGCTGCTGAGCGTGCTCGACTTCTACGGCATCCATCACGATGCCATCGGCGACAGCACGGGCCGCATGCCCAACCTGGTATGAACATGCGAATCACACTCCCTGCTGTTCTGCTGGTTGCTTCCCTCAGCGCATACGCCGCCAGCCCCCTCGCCGACGCTGCCGCTTCCGGCGACAAAACCGCTGTCAAGTCCCTGATCGCCTCCAAAGCCGACCTGAACGCCGCCCAGCCCGACGGCGCGACGGCGCTCCAGTGGGCGGCTTACCGCGGCGATCTCGAAATGCTCGACCTGCTCATCAAAACCGGCGCAAACGTAAAACTGGCCAATCACGACGGCGCGACCGCCATGTCGCTCGCCTCCGAACGCGGTAACGCGGTCATGATCGATCACCTGCTCGCGGCGGGCGTGGACGTAAACGAGAAAGGTCCGCACGGCGAGACCCCGCTGATGATGGCATCACGCAACGGCACGGTCGAGGCGATTAAGACGCTCATCGATCACAAGGCCGACGTCAATACGAAGGAAACCCTTCGCGGCACGACGGCTCTCATGTGGGCGGCAGAACAGTCGCATCCGGCGGCTGTGAAGCTCCTGCTCGCCAGCGGTGCGGATTTCGCGGCAATAGCGGCTCCTGACGTGCGTCCTCGTGGCGCATACCTCGCGCCCTCCGCGGCGGCGCGTTTCGCTAACGGCGACCAGCTCGGCGGCAACCGGAATCGTAACCGCGGCGGGGGACGCGGGGGCGCTGCCCAAACCGCCGGCGCTCCCGAACGCACAGTAACAACCGGCGACGACGTTGCCGATGCCGCGGCATTCTTTGGCAATCGCAATCAGGTGAAAGACGGCGGCGGACTCACCGCCCTCATCTTCGCCGCGCGCGAAGGCGATCTCGAAACCGTCAAGCTCCTCGTCGAAGCGGGTGCCGACGTCAACCAGGCCAGCAACTATGGCTGGACTCCGCTCCTCACCGCCACGCAGAACAAGAACTATCTGATCGGCAAGTACCTGCTCGAGCACGGCGCCGATCCCAACATCGCGAACTATGGCGGCTGGCGGCCTCTCTATCTCGCCACCGACAACCGCAACATCGAAGGCGGCGACTATCCGATCCGTCCGGCGGACATGGACCATCTCGACTTCATCAAGCTCCTGATCGACAAGGGCGCGGATGTGAACGGACGCAACTGCGGCAAAAAGTCGACCGCAACCGTGTGCGCGGGCGACAGCACCGAGACCCGCACGATCTTCACCAACCAGTGGCTTTATGAAGACGGCGCGACGGCTTTCGTGCGCGCCGCGCAGTCCGGCGACGTGACGCTGATGAAGTTGCTTCTCGCCCACGGCGCCGACCCGAAGATCGCGACGGCGCACAACGTGACGGCGCTCGCGACCGCGTCGGGCATCGGCTGGGTCGAAGGCATCACCTTCCAGTGGTCGGAAGCGGAAAACCTCGAAGCCGTGAAGTTGTGTCTCGATCTCGGCATCGATGCGAACGCGGTCGATAGCGATGGGCGCACCGCCCTCCACGGCGCGGCGCACAAGGGCAGCGTCAAAGCCATTCAGGCGCTCGTCGACCACGGCGCCAGAATGGACGTGCGCGACTTCGGCAGCCGCGACACCACCAATCCCAACCAGAAAAAGTACGGTTATAAATGGCTGCCCGTCGAATACGCCGATGGCGTTGTGCGGGTAGGCGTGCAGTCGTCGATCGCGCATCCGGAAGCGGCCGCGCTTCTCCGAAAGCTGATGAAGGAGAAGGGGATCGAAGTACCTCCGACCGCCACCACGTCGGTTTGCATCGTGGACGTCTGCAAGGGCGAGTAAGCCGGTCGTGTTAACCCGGCGGGAATTCCTGCCGTTCAGTCTGCTGGCCGCTGTGTTAAAGCGGACCGCTTTCGTCTCCTGGGACGACGCCGGTCCGCTTTTTGCTTCATGCCGTCTCGACGGCTCGCCGCGGGGAATCGGGCGAGCCAACTGGCCGCGGTGGATCGCGCGCCACGATGCGGACATTCGCGCGCGGCTGCTGCGAGGCGAAGAAGACTCGCTCGTTAACTTCGTCCTCTACGGCGTGTCGTTCACGAGTCGCACCCGTGGTGAGGACATCGACGGCCGCATCGGCGACTTCCTGCGCGCGGTGGCGAAGCCGGGCTCGAACGAGCGTCTGATCTGGCTGAAGCGCGTGCTCGCGCGGCAGAGCCAACCCGCGGAGTCGTGGGTGCGGAACGCCGTCGCGCGTTATCTCGCCGAGCAGCAGCAATACGCGCGCGATCCGGATGTAGCGCAGTTGTACCGGAACCGCGGCCTCTCGGTGGATACGAACTTTCGGCCCAACTGGGCGATCGAACAAACGCTCGCGGACCTCAGGCGTCGCGGCGTATTGCAAAGCGTGAAACGGGCGGCCGTGATCGGTCCGGGTCTCGACTTCACCGACAAGGACGGTGGGTTCGACTACTACCCGCTGCAAACACTGCAGCCCTTCGCGCTGGTGGATTCGCTGCTGCGGCTCGGGCTGTCTCGCGATCCGCGTGTGAGTGTGTTCGATATCAGCGCGCAGACGCTCGATCACATCGGGCGAACCGGTCGAATCGAGCTTGTTCTCGATCGCGGACGGCAATGGAATCCCGAAGCGCTGGCTTACTGGCGGCGCTTCGGCGACCGGATCGGCTCGCCGGTCGAAGCGTTACCCGCGCCGCCGCAGGTGCGGGATGTCGAGAGGCGCGCGGTATCGATCCGGCCGGAGATCGTGAATTTGCTGCAGCCGCGGGACTTGAACGTAGTGACCGAGCGAGCGAACGAGCGCTTCGATCTGATCGTCGCGACGAACATACTCGTTTACTATGACGAGTTCGAGCGCGCGCTGGCATCGCTGAACATTGCGGCGATGCTGGCGGATGGAGGAGTGTTTCTGGCGAACAGCGCACTGCCGGAGTGCCAGATACTCCGGTTGCATGAGACAGGGAGGATAGACGTGAAATATTCGAACGAACCAAACGACGACGACAGAATCGAAATCTATTCGGGCGCGCGATTCAGCCGCCCATTGGGGCCGGTTTAGTTCAGCAGCTCAACATAATCCAACCCGGCCTTCTCGCCCCCATCGGGCGAGCCTTCGATGCGAATCTCATCGCCGGGCTTCAGCGCAACGCGGGCGATCGTCCGCCGGGTGGATGAAGACCCATCCATCTTCCGGGTCGGAATACGCAGGTCGGCTGACCACTCGTCGAGCATCCTGTTATTCACCTTGAAGCGGAAGCGCGACACGCCGTCGTTCTGGTCGAAGTATTCGACGCGGATGTCGTACGTGCCGGCCGGGCCGGCGTAGCGCAGCGTAGCCGAACAAGCCGCCGCGGCACATTCGACGGCCTTGCCGCCAGACGCCGCCTCCCACGGCAGCACGTCCTTCACGACGTAGCCGGCGAGCTGCATAGCTTCCGCCTCGTAGCGGTTCGGATGGTTTCCGACACGTCCGCGAGCATCGGCAATGCCCGACTCGCGGAAGAACCAGTTCGATACCGCGTCGCGCCAGACCTCGGCCTGGCCGGCCTGGTATTCGAGTTGAGCGAGAACGGCGGCGTAGCGCTGGTCGTCGACGCGGCCTTTGAGCGTCTTCCACTCGCGGACGTACGCCTCAACCGCGTCCGCGCCGTCGTAGTGGGAGTCATAGATCGATTGAATAACGGTTTTACCGGAATGGAGTTTATAGGAGTACGGGACATGATGCATGAACAACAACAGATCGTCGGGACAGGTGGCAAGCGATTCATACGTCCGCGCCACGGCAGGATTGTACTGGCTGATGTAACCGGTGCCGGTCGCCTGCGTGCGGTCCATGCCGACGCCATCTTTGTCCGCGCGATGCCACTGTCCCCAGCCGTTGCGCTCGGAGGCCTCCACCGACACGCCGTAATGATTGCCGGTGATGTCGGTCAGGGTCTGGAGCCCAAGCGGGCCGGTGTAATTCTCGTAGGTGCGCCACGAACTCAGCAGCATGTTCGTAATTGCGGGAATATCGCCAAACGTCAGGTGCGTCCATTCATCGGTGATCTGCCGCGCGCTGAGCGCGGGGTTCCACGCGAGGCGTCCGAAGCCATAGAGATTCGCCTGCGAGAGATGGTTGCCGAGCCAATTGTCGTCGAGCCCGACATTCGCGACCCCGACGAAGCCCTTCACAAGCTGACTCACGGGTCTCGGCATCGGGAAATCGAGCGCTTCTTTCCACATCGGCACCAGGTAAACCAAATGCCGCGCCTGCCCCATGTACTCCTGCGTGATTTGCAACTCGACCGTCTCGTTGGTTTTCGAGAGCGCTCCGAAGAGCGGAGACGCGGGCTCGCGCACCTGGAAATCGATCGGCCCATTCTTGACCTG
>DASZLP010000010.1:0-44224 GCA_035552355.1 Bryobacteraceae bacterium
TCTCACCCCGAAAGATGCGGCTGGTGCTTTGCCTTTGGCTGGTTTACATCGGTGGTCAATTATCCTGGCGCGCGATCGGGGGCTGACCGTGTGGCCCGCGTGCCACGAACCTTTCTCCGAATCCGTCGTATTCTCTTCACAGGGAGCGGATGAAATACCTCACCTTGCTGCTGATGATCATGGGGGTGGCCGCCGCCCAGGAATTTGAAGTCGCCTCGATCCGTCCCGCTATCGACGATGGCAACCACGACTCCGACAGCGACGGCGGCTTCTACAAAATTCACAACCTCACGCTCAAACGGCTGATCGCGAACGGCTGGCAAGTCGATGCCGGGACAATCTCCGGCGGACCGAGCTGGGCCGATTCCGACGGCTTCGATATCAACGCCCGTATTCCCCGTGAACCCGGGGCCGCGAAGGAGGACGCCCTCCGCGAGATGACCCGGAATCTCCTCATCGATAGATTTCACCTGGCCATTCATCGCGAGCCGCGCCAGATGGCGGGCTACGAATTAAGGGTTGTGAAGAAGGGATCGAAGATGGAACCGGCGAGGCCGGAACAGGACGGTTCCGAAAGCCACTCCAACGGATCGCATCTCGGGGCGACGAACTACACGATGGAAGCGCTCGCCCGAAGGCTCTCCCGTAATCCCGATGTCGCCAAGCTCGTGGTCGACAAGACGGGTCTCAAAGGCGGCTTCAATTTCGCGCTGGACTGGACGCCCCAGCAACTGGAATCCAGCCGCGCCGGCACTCCGGACGAACATCCGTCGATTTTCGGTGCCCTCGAAGAACAACTCGGCCTGAAGCTCGAATCGGCGAAAGTCACGATTCAGGCCATCGTCATCGATCGCGCGACGAAGCCCGAGTTCGACCAGTAAATCGCGGTACGATCTGTAGCGCAGACGATCGTTTTTTATCGTTTGCGTTCGGGCAGCTCACGTCGTGACCGGCCAAAACAAGCAGCTCCGCCAGCCGCGGAGGCAGAGCGTTAACAATAAGGAATTTCAAACGGACTGCGGCAACGGCAGGTCTCGCTCCACTACCGACGCCGCCGCGAAGCGAAGGCACTCACGGACATCTTCTGTCCGAAGATCGGGATACTCCGCGATGATTTCCCGCTCAGACAGGCCGCCAGCCAGCAGCCGGAGCACGGTTGCTACGGGAATGCGAAGATGGCGTACACATGGAACGCCGCCCATCTGCGCGGGATCGACGGTAATATGCTCGAAGTTCGCCATTTCAAGATCCACTGATTCATTGTCGCAAGGGAACAGCGAGAGCCGCAATCCAACGCTCCCGCGTGATGCGGGCTCGCGGACGAGTGGGTTTTGAGAGAATGAGGGCCATGTTTCGGACCTTCGCCGCTCTTGCTTGCTTTGTGGTAATTCCCGCCGCCGTGGCCCAGAAGCCAGATGGCAAGGCGCTCTTCGCCGCCAACTGCGCCATGTGCCATGCGCCTGGCGGAGACGCCCGAGCGCCGCAGGTTGAGATCCTCCAGCAGCGGCCGAATGAATCGATTGTGGTCGCGCTTGAGGCCGGCGCCATGCGCTCGCAGGGTGCTCGCATGACCTCCGCCGAACGCCGCGCCGTCGCCGATTATCTTTCGCCGAAGACCGCCGCGTCAGAGAACCCTGGCAAGCCGAATCCATGCGGGCCGGGGCCGCACCCGCTCACCGGCCTCGATGGCTGGAACGGCTGGGGCGTCGATCTCACCAACAGCCGCATGCAGACCGCGAAGGCCGCCGGTTTGCGCGCCGACGACATCCCGAAACTTAAAGTGAAGTGGGCGTTTGGAATTCCATATGAAGTGACTGTTGAAGCGCAGCCGACCTTGGTTGGGGGCCGTGTATTCTTCGGTAGCGCCACGGGGACGGTCTACTCGCTCGACGCCAAAACAGGCTGCGAGTATTGGACGTTCAAAGCCGACACACGCATGCGCACCGCGCTCAACGTCGCCTCCACCGGCGGTGGCAAGTACGCGGCTTACTTCGGCGATTCCGAGACCAACATGTACGCGATCGACGCCGAGACCGGCAAACTGCTTTGGAAGCGCCGCCTTGACGAACACCCGATGGCTGGCATCACCGGCACGCCGAAACTTTACAACGGCCACCTTTACATCGGGGTGCGGTCGTCTTCGGAAGAAGTGGCGGCCGGAGATCCGAAGTATCCGTGCTGCACCTTCCGCGGCAGCATGGTGGCGCTCGACAGCAAGAACGGCGAACTGGTCTGGAAGACTTACACGGTTCCGCAAAACAAGCCGACGAAGGTCAGCTCCGAAGGGACGCAGCTTTACGGGCCTTCCGGCGTGGGCATCTGGGCCTCGCCGGCGCTCGACACGAAGCGAGGTTTGATCTACGCGGGCACGGGCAACAACTACTCCGATCCGCCGACCAATACGTCCGATGCGATTCTTGCTTTCGATATGAAGACCGGAACGCTCCAGTGGTCGAAGCAGCTTACCGAAGATGCGTGGAATGCGAGCTGCGGACGTCCCGGCAAGCCGAGCTGCCCGGCGAATCCGGATCGCGACGTGGACGTTGGCTCGGCGCCGATTCTGCACACGCTGCCGGGCGGCAAGGATGTGATTCTCGTCGGGCAGAAGTCGGGTGTGGTGTTTGCGCTCGACCCCGATAAGAAGGGCGACATCGTCTGGCAGAAGACGATCGCGAAGGGCGGCGCCAATGGCGGTATCCAGTGGGGCATCGCCGCGGATGGCGATAATGTCTACGCGCCGATCTCCGACATCTTTCCAGGACCCGGCGGCGGCCTTTTCGCGTTGAAAGCCGCCAACGGCGAGCAGGCATGGTATGTTCCTCCCGCCGAGCCCGCGTGTAAGGGAAAGCGCGGCTGCAGTCCGGCGCAGCTTGCGGCGGCAAGTTTGATTCCTGGTGTGGTGTTCTCAGGCTCGATGGACGGGCATCTGCGCGCTCACTCGACCGCGGACGGCAAGCTGATCTGGGACCTTGACACGCTGAAGGATTTCGAAACGGTAAACGGCGTGAAGGCGCATGGCGGATCGATGAACATGGCCGGACCCGCTATTGCCGGCGGGATGCTGTTTGTGAATTCGGGGTATAACGTGATGATCGGGATGCCGGGCAACGTGCTGCTGGCGCTGTCGGTGGATGGGAAGTAGGCACGATGCGATAGGATGCATCAAGACATGAAAGCAGCTATATCAGTTTTGGTGCTCCTCGCCGCCTTTCCGATCGCCCTCGCCGCGCAGTGGCCGGACTATCCGACTCCCAACGTGCCAAAGACAGCCGATGGCAAGCCGAACCTCGACGGACCAGCGCCGCGCACCGCGGACGGCCATCCCGATCTCTCCGGCGTTTGGGAAAACCGGCGTGGCTTCGGGGCCGGCCGCGGCGCCGCAGGACGAGGTGGTGGACCGGGCAGGGCAGGCGGACCTCCGCCGGCCGGCGCTCCACAGGGACCACCGCCGCCACCGCCTCCTCCGCCTCTCCCCGCCGACGGCATACCCAACGCCACTTTCGGTAACATCGGCGCGGGCTTCAAGGACGGACTTCCTCTCAAACCCGCGGCCGCGGAGCTTCTGAAGAAGCGTAAAGCGGAGAACAGCAAGGACAATCCCGATGCGCATTGCCTGCCGCTTGGACTCATGCAACTGCACCTGCATCCGCAGCCGCGCAAGATTATCCAGAGTCCCGCAGTGACGACGATCCTCTATGAAGCGCAGGCCGGCGTGCGGCAGATCTTCACCGACGGCCGTCCGCTGCCGCCAAAGGATGTGCAGCCGTGGTGGTATGGCTACTCGATCGGACACTGGGACGGCGACACTCTTGTTGTCGAGACGACGGGCTTCCGCGACGACGTTTGGCTCGACGTGAACGGAAGTCCGCTGACCAATGCCGGGAAGATGATCGAGAAGTTCCGGCGGCCCAACTTCGGACATCTCGAGATCGAGGTCACCATCGACGATCCATCGCAGTACACGAAGCCGTTCACGGTGAAGGTCAACCAGCAGATCATGCTGAACACCGATCTCATCGAGTTCATCTGTTCGGAAAATGAAAGAAGCGACGCTCACCTGATAGGGAAGTAAGGCAGGGACGCCTCAAAAAGCGCTGTCAAATCGACGCCGGATCGTGCAGCCGATCGAGGACGATACCGATTCGCGACTGCCTTACTGCATCGGGAAGAAGTAATCCGGGCAGCAGGGCAAGGCAGTTTGGCGCATAGTCAGTTATCGAAACGCACCAGGGGCGGTTTGATCGAAATCGTTGCGCCTTCCGTGACGTGGACCAGCGAGGCAGCCGCGGCGATTCGGCCCGCCACAGCCGGGTTGTCAAGCCTTTCGGGCTGAAAGTGCGCTATGGCAAAAGCGTAGTATGATCCCGGCCCGACGCTGTCGATCTGAAACGATCCGCTCGGTCCCGGCGAAGCGATCCGTCCATATTGGACGTCAACGGAATCCAGCGCCGCCTGAGGAATCAGCACGATGTCTGTTGCATCCGCGGATTCGACGGCGCCCTTGACCGTTCCCGCGTTCGGCTTGTAAATCACGCTGACCGGCGGGAAGCCTGCGTGGACATCGACCGGCTTCCAGGTGATGTCCTGTCCGCCTGCGGTGACAGAGGCCAGATAATAGCCGCCCGCCACTCCCGGAGGCGCGGCAACCCGGACCTTGCCGGGTGTGACGAGCCCGAACCGAAAGCTGTTTCCGGTTCGCTTACCGCCCATGGCGCGGTTGTCCGATGTTAGGAAAGGAGCCAGCCCACTAATCGTGACCAGGGCATCGCGTACCGCTGCCGGCGTGTTGTCGGGAGACGTGTCGGCTAACCCAACCGTAGCCTCAATCGTTATAGCCGCCTCGGCACGGATCTCCATGTCGCCGATATCGTGATTGACGACCAGGGACACAACGGGAAATACCTCCATCACAGCGGGTGCATCGGCGGGCTGCTGCGAATTTAGAATGCCCTCCTTCCGAGCCAGTTGAAGCCGATTCAGCTGTTCTCTCGTTTGATCAAAATCGAAACGCGGCGTGACCCGGAACTGGCGCACTCCGCGCGGCACAGACTTAAGCTCAAAGGAGCCATCGCGGACTATACCGATCTGCGCGTCGGCGAGGGGAGGCACGGGAGGTGACCGGTACAGCGTAAAATAGCCCAATCCCCCCGCGCCGGCTTTCCCGACAGCGATATCGGCCGCAGCGACGAGATCCGCCTGCGAGAAACTCGTGATATTTGCAAGGTGTACCGGTGAGCCGTCGAGGTTGAAAGCCCTTCCGCGCACGCGATACACCGGCAAAGATTGAAGCCGGATATCAATGCCGAAAAGATCGTCGCCGCCGCCCACCACGATGGTCTCCGCGAGGTCGGGCCCGGTGGCGGAGGGGTACCAGGTGGGAAGCAACTCCGTTGGTTCGGCTCCGGGCGGCGTCTCACGCTTCGGGGTTCCAGGCACGAGCTTCACGCCCTGCGGACTGGCCACCACAGAATCCGTGCCCGGCATCGCCTTCAAAGTGTAAGCACCAGGTAAGATCTGGCTGAAAGCGAACCGCCCCTGGTCATCGGTCGTTTCGGCCGTTTCTTCCAGCTGCCCAAGACTGACTTTGGCGCGTGCGACCGGCTCTCCCTGGGGATCGAGGACACGCCCCCGGAGCTTTGCGTAAGTTGCGAGCGAAACCGTGAGCCGCACCGGTTCATCTCCGCTGCCGATGTGGACAACGTTCAGCGGGGAGTTCCGGGCGCCCGAGTACTGCGAAATGTACCCGCTCTTCTCGAAGTGACAGCCGTAATCTCCGTTCACCACGCCAGTGATCCGAAATTCGCCAGAGAGGTCGGTTTGCGATTCGTAGTGTGGGCCCTTGTCCGAACCCAAATAGACGGAAACGCCCACGAGCGGGACGCCGGTCTTGTTGTCCACGACAACGCCTTCGACGGCGCCCGAAGACTCGGCAAGAGACGCGCGACAAAGCAGAAAGCCAGCCAGCAAACAGAGCTTCGCTGCTGTCCGCCCCAACACCAACGTCTGTCCGGGGTTCATTGAACGACTCCGCTCCATCTAAAGCCGGTCACGCGCTTTTACTTCTTCGCGGCCGGCGCGCGGAACCCGCGCTCCACCATGTCATTCGGATCGGTCGACACCGGGCCGTCGCGCCACAGCCAACGCATCATCTCCGGCATGATCGCGCCGCCGAATTTCTGGCCGTGCAGATTCATGCCCCACGTGTAATTGACGTCGTAGCCCTTCTGTGTGAGCGCCTTCATGAGCCGGACGTTCTGCAGGAACCAGTCGCGCCTTTCGTCGTAAGCGCCGCCGCGCCCGGCGCCGCGGTTGTCGTTGCGTCCGTCGCAGAGAAAGATGCGGATCGGCTTCTTCGCGCTTTCAAGTACGAGCTTCGAATATGCGTCGCCACCTCGAATATTTACAAAGCTGCCGACGTTGCTCAGTACCTTCCGGAAATCGTTGGGCCGTTCCCATGCGACGGTGAATGCGGCTATCGCGCCCGAGCTCGAGCCTCCGATGCCATGCATCTCGGGATCCTTCGAGATGTTGTACTCCTTGTTCAACACCGGCATCAGCTCTTCGGTGATCACGCGCGCGTACTTGTCGTCGAGCGAGTTGTATTCGGTGGGGCGGTTGGTGGTCTGATCGCCCCAGTTCTGCGGAGTCGGCTCGGGCTGGTCGGGTTTGCGCCCCGGATTGATGAACACGCCGATCATGACGGGAATCTCGCGGCGGTAGATCAGGTTATCCATCACGTTCTGGGCGCGCAGATCGCCGTTTTCGTCCTTGAAAGCCTGGCCATCCTGATAGATCATGAGCGCGTCCGGCACCGAGGGATCGTATTGCGCCGGCACGTAGACCCAGTAAGTGTGTTGCGTGCCTGCGTAGACTTTACTCGGCAGCGTGTACGGCCCACGAATTTCACCTTTGGGAACGCCATCCTGGGGCAGGGAATCGGGGCCAGGTCGGTACTGCGAGTTGGGGTTGGGTCCCGTCGGCTGCGCGGGCGGCGCGGGAGCCTGGGCGAGAACAATCAAAGACGCGCCAAGGAAAGCGGCGACCCCGGTGATCTTCATACCTGAGAGGGGTCCGGCTACGGCTGCACGCCGGCGGCGATGTGGCCTTCTTTCAAATCCTTGTTGTTCTCTTCGCACGAGTATTCCATGATCTCCCACTCCGGACGCAGGTACCAGGTGCGCACGCTGTCCCACGGCTTCGTATAGGCTTTGGGATCGTCAATGGTGATCGTGTAAGCGATATGGCCGAGATCGGGCCGTTTAAAGCGCTCTATCGTGTGCAACTGATCGCTGTGCGGATGGCCGATGGTGTCGATTCTCGTCATACCGTTGAAGGCGATGGTATCGATCACGAGCGTGTCGCCTTCCCAGTGCCCGACAGAGTTTCCAAACCAGGTGGGATCGGGCTTCTTCGGATGCGGGCGTCCGTCGATCGGAGTGACGTGGAACCAGGTGTTCTGCTCATACAGCATCGCGACGTATTTGTCGTTCTGCACGATCTGGATGGGATGCGGTCCACCGACCGACCGCAGCAAACCGAATGGCAGACAACTCCCGGCGTAGTCACCCTTCGAGGCATCGTAACTCTCCCACCGCTCTTTGCCCCAGGCGGTGAAAGGCAAATTCTTTACGCCTTTACAGCAACCCGTATCTTCAGTGACGTCGGCCATGCGCGGACTTTGCCAGACGCCGCTGAAGTCCGGCTTGCCGCTGGCCGTGCGCGGGGTGGGGCCCGAAGGCGCTTTCGTGGAACGCTGTTCCTGCGCGCCCAGCGGGTTTGCGCCGAGCAAAATCAACACAAACGCGGTACCGATGGCGGTGAGGGTCGATGTGGCTTTCATCTCGCCAGTCAGGCTATTCCGTTACGGCCGTCGTGTCAACCGTGGCGGGAGCGTACCGGCGGCTGCCTCTGCTGAGTCAGAAGCGGTGTGACGAAAATCTGCGTCGCGTACCATGTCTTATCGCGCGCCTCGGCCAGCCCCACGCCGGTCAGCGTATATTCCGGATCCAGCAGATTCATCCGATGGCCTTCGCTGTACCACCAGGACACGACCGCATAGTTGACCGGATCGGTGTAGCCGCGCTCCATGAAGATATTTTCGCCGCACTGCATCCAATGGATTCCCGCCGCGGTCAGGCGCTGCGCCACATCACCGCGCTCGGGATCGTTATGTCCGGGAAACCGCAGTTCCACTTTGCGGCGGCTCTGTTCGCGCGCGCACTCGGCGACGGCTTCCGACCATCCGAGCGCAGGCGCGCCATTCTTCTCGCGGATTTCATTGATTCTGCGAAATACCCTTAGAGCGAATCTGCGATCGTCGCCCGGCGCGGCACGAACGAACCCGGCGCCGGTGAGAAGCAGGAGCGACCGCCGCGACAGCATACAGAAATTCTGTCACGGCTTGCGGAAGATCAGTGCCCCTCGCTGACATAATTCCGGTTCCACTCCGGAATATGCACCGTGACGTCGCCACTCACCACCGCCTGGCATCCCAGTCGCGAGCGCAGTTGATAATCCGCTGCCTGCTCCACGCGATCGAGCTCGTCGTCATCCATCTCGGAGAGGTTCGCGTCGCCCTCCTTCACCACCACATGACACGTCGTGCAGGCGCAACTGCCGCCGCAGGCGTGCTCCAGGTGAAAGCCGTTGTTCATCGCAACGTCGAGCAGCGACTCCGGCTTCCCATGGCCCTTATAAGGCAGCTTGCCTTTTTCGAATTCGAACGTCTCACCCGCTGGAAGGAAAGTAACTTTGGGCACTCAAAGCGATTATATCGGCCTGCCTTGTTCGGCTATCGCTGAAACCCGTTATTCACAAGCATTTCACGCACGTCTGCGATAATCGGCAATGAGCCCGTGAAGCGCGCGTTCCTTCTTCTCTTCCTCGCTGTTACCGCATGGGCACAGGACGACATCCGCCCGCTCACCATTCTCCACAGCAACGACCTGCACGCCCAACTGACTCCTCTCGCCGATGGCAGCGGCGGCTTTGCATATCTCGCCGCCGAAGTGCGCCGCCAGCGCGCGGGCTGCAACACGTGTATTTATCTGAGCGCCGGAGACCTCGTACAGGGCACGCCAGCCTCCACTATTTATCACGGCGATCCTGTCTACGAGATCGCGAACCTGATGGGCTTCGATGCCGCCACGGTCGGCAATCACGAGTTCGATTATGGATGGCGAGGCATTCAGGGTTTTGCGCGCATCGCGCACTTCCCGCTGCTCTCCGCCAATGTCCAGAGCGCCGACGGACACTTTCTCACCGGGCGCGGTTACATTTTCCGGAATATCGGCGGCATCCGCGTCGCCATCATCGGGCTCGTGATGAGCGACCTCGCCGGCAACTATTCCACGCGCGATCAGGTTGGTCCGTTCGAAGTGAAATCCGTCTACGACACGATCCACCGTATCGCCGGAGAAGTGCAAGGCCGCGCCGACCTCATCGTCGCACTCGGCCATTTCAACCTCGCCGAAGCCGCGGATCTTTTAAAAAAGGCTCCGGAAGTCTCGATCGCCATCATTGGGCACGGCCACGACGGATTCCCCGCCATCGAGCAGGAAGGCCATCGCTATGCGGTCGAGCTCAAGGCCTTCGGTGTTGAGCTCGGGCGGCTCGACGTGAAGTACGATCTGACGAAGCACGAGGTCGCCTCCGCGGCATGGAAGCGCATTCCCATCGACTCGCACACAATAACGCCCGCGCCCGATGTCGCCAAAGAAGTCGCAAAGTGGGAACAGAAAGTTTCCCGCATCGTCGACGTGCCGATCGGCGAAGCGGCGCACGCTTTCTCAAAGGAACAACTGCGGCCCCTGATCGAAAAAGCCATGGCCGAAGCCACCGGCGCGGACTTCGCCTTCATCACGACCGGCGACATACGCACGACCCTCCCGCAGGGCAAGCTTCTCGCCCGCCAGATCTGGAATATGCTGCCTTTTGAGGACCACATCGTCGTCGGCCGCTTCAAGGGCCGCGAGCTTCCTCCAGCTATCACGGCCAGGTATCCCGTCCATCCCGATCGGGAGTACAAAGTGGCGGTAACGCAGTTCCTCGCGATCAACCAGGCATCCCCCAGCCAGCTTTCCACGACGGGCTTGCAGTTCCCCGAAACCGGCCCCAAACAGCGGGATGCGATGTTGACGTGGGTTAGTAAAAAACACGTTCTCGATTGACATTAATTTTGCGTTTGGCTCTCAATTTCTCCTCTGGTGTAGCAAGACAAATCCAGGACGCTCCGCTCAAATTTCCCGGGAGCTCGGAGGAATTTTCATGAATAGAGTTGGACGGCAGCTCGCCATTTTCGCCGGCTTCGCTTTTACGCTCGCCGG
Source organism: Bryobacteraceae bacterium (assembly GCA_035552355.1). GTDB lineage: Bacteria > Acidobacteriota > Terriglobia > Bryobacterales > Bryobacteraceae > BOG-234. The sequence goes on from DASZLP010000010.1 coordinate 10,326, forward strand.
CCAAACTGTAACCATCGGACCGGCGCGTGGCGGATCATCCACCAGGCTGCGGAAGAACGGAAGATCGTTTTCGTGTTGATGATCGAAAGGCGCGGGCAGGTTTACCAGCGCATCTGAGCCGCGGCCTGTCATGGGAGCACAGCCTCTGGCCAGGATTTCAACAGCGGACCCGTATACACGAAGGCCGGTATTTCCGAGCCAGCCGCGAAAAAATCCTGAGAATTTCCCCCGATATCCCCACCACACCAAAAGGGAGATTCCAGATCCGACTGGCCGCGCTCTGCCTGATCACAGCCGCTGCGCTCGCTCAGGACGCCAACACGCTCGACCCCGCCTACGCCACGCTCACGAAGGCCTTCGACGCCCTGCGCGCCCGCGATTACGACGCAGCCATCTCTTTCTTTGAGAAGGCCGCCAGCCTCGCCCCGAACCGCGCCGACATCCGCAAAAACCTTGCTTACACGCTTCTGAAAACCGGCGACAGCGAGGCCGCCCGCGAACGCTTCGGCGAAGCCATGCGACTCGACCCCGCCGACCTTCATCTTGCCCTCGAATACGCGTTCCTTTGCTACGAAGCGACCGACAACGCCCCGGCACGCAAAGCCGAAGCCCGCCGCATTTTCGACCGTATTCGCACCGCGCCCGATCCCGAGTTGAGCGCGACCGCCGCCACGGCGTTCGGAAACATTGATGCCCCGCTCGCCGCCGGCATCGCGCGCTGGCGGCTGGCACTGACCACATCGCCCCCGACGTTCAGCGGACTTTACGAGCTGGCGCAGCTTGCCGAGCAGCGCGATGAACTCGATCTCGCCGCCGACAGTTACAGGCGCGCCTTCCAGGTGCTGCCCGAGCGCAAGTCCATCCTGCTTGAGCTCGCCCGCGCCGAAAAAGCTCGCGGCAATCCCGAAGGAGCGATGGCGGCGCTGCTCGCCGCATCCCGCGGAGGCGAGACCCGCGCCGCCGAGCTTGCGAAGGAACAACTCCCCGCGCGCTACCCGTACGTCTACGAATTCCGCAAGGCGCTCGATCTCGACCCGGGCAACAATGCGCTGCATCGCGAGCTGGCATACCTGCTGCTCGCCATGTCCGAAAAGAACACGTCCGAAAAGAATCCGGCGCTGCGGGAATTCAAAGATATCGTGGAACGCTCGCCGGCGGACTATATGTCCGCTGTCCAACTGGGCTTGCTTTACCTTGCAGACAACCAGGTCGCGCTCGCGACGCAAATCCTGCGTAATGTCATGGCGAACGCCGACCAGGCCACCGCAAATCGCGCGCGCATGGCGCTGAAGCTTCCCCCTCTCCTTGAGGAGCGGCGCCCCGACGACGCGAACCCCGACCCGCGCGTTCTCGCCGAACGCAGCTATCAGGCAGGCTTTTTCAAAGACGCCAAACGTTACTACCTCGCGGCTCTCGAACAGAATCCCAGCGACGCCTCAATCGCGCTGAAGCTTGGCTGGACGAACAACCTCCTGCACGACGACGCCACCGCTCTGCACTGGTTCGACATCGCGCGTCACAGCAGCGACCACGCCATATCCACCGAGGCCAGCCGGGCGTACGAAAATCTACGCCCCGGCTTCGCGCTCGTTCGCACTACCCTCTGGATCTATCCGCTGTTTTCCTCGCGCTGGAACGATCTGTTCGGATACGGCCAGATCAAGACCGAGCTCAATTTGAAGAAGTCGCCCGTTCACCCTTACGTTTCGATCCGGTTCGTGGGCGATGCGCGCCGCTCCACCGGCGGCGTCTCCCCGCAGAATCTCTCGGAAAGCGCCTTTATTCTCGGCGGCGGCGTTGCGACGCGCTACTGGCGCGGCGCTATGGCATGGTTTGAGGCCGGAACCACAGTGAGTTATCTCAACGGCTCGCGCTCGCCCGACTATCGCGGGGGCGTTTCCTATGGAAAGACGGTCGGCGCTTCCCTCGCCGCCGAGCACGGCGGATGGTTCGTCGAAACCCTCGCCGACAGCGTCTTCGTAAGCCGCTTCGACAACGACCTGCTCAACTATTCGCAAAACCGCGTCGGTTACACCTCGTCGCTCGGGCCGCTCAAAATTCAGACATTCTGGAATAACAACCTCACCTTCGACGCGAAAAAGCAATACTGGGCCAACTTCGCCGAAACCGGACCCGGAGTCCGCTTCCATCCGCCCGGCACGCCCCCCTCGCTTGCCATCACGCTGGGAGCGGTCCGCGGCGCCTATCTGCGGAACGAAGGCAATCCGCACCGCCCCAACTTCATCGATTTCCGCGCTGGGATTTGGTATGCCTTCACGAAGTAGCCTCCTCGCGCTCCTGCTTACCCTCGCACCCCTCTGCCATGCAGGAACCTTCTTCGCACCAGCCGGACCCTGGCCCGCCATCCTCGCCTCCGCGGGCCACTTTCCCAGCTCCGCCGACACCGCCTCGATCTTCGTCGCGCCGCCTGGCACAGCCCAATCGCCTGAATGGAAAGCCCGCCTCGACCGCGGCGCGGCCATCATCCTCGAAGGCTCGTCGCCCCTCGCCTTCGGCCTCGGCTTTCGCCCCGAAGCCGAAATAATCCCGGTCGTCCATCCCATCGACGTTCACAACCCGAAGCTGCCGATCATCTGGAGCCAACCGGTAGAAATTTCCCGCTACCAGGTTCCACCGGGCGCACAGATCTTCGCCAAAGATCGCTGGACGAACGCCCCTCTCATCGCCGGTCTCCATTGCGGCGCAGGCGCGATTCTTTGGGTCGCTGCCAGCCCCGGCCCCAACGGCTACGAGCGCTTTCCTTACTTGATGCAAGCCCTGCTCGACCTCGGCTTCGGACCGTCCTATCGCAGTTCCAGCCTCTGGGCCTTTTTCGATTACTCCTACCGCACACGCGCCGACCCGGATTACCTCGCCGCCCGCTGGCGCAAAGCCGGCATCGCCGCTCTTCACGTCGCCTCCTGGCACTTTTACGATTCCGATCCCGGTCGCGACGAGTATCTGAAGGCTCTCATCGAAGCCTGCCATCGCAACGCGATCCTCGTCTACGCGTGGGTTGAACTGCCGCACGTGAGCGAAAGGTTCTGGAACGACCACCCCGCATGGCGCGAGAAGACCGCCATCCTGCAGGACGCCCAGCTCGACTGGCGCAAGCTGATGAACCTGCAAAACGCCGAGTGCGCCGCCGCCATCCGTGCAGGCCTCACGCAAATGATGAAGCGCTTCGACTGGGATGGCGTCAACCTCGCCGAGCTCTACTTCGAATCTCTGGAAGGCGCCGCCGAACCGACCCGCTTCACGCCCATGAACGATGACGTGCGCCGCCAGTTCCGCGCCGAGGCCGGCTGGGACCCGATCGAATTGTGGGGTGCGCGTAAAGACGCCGAGTCACTCCGGAAATTTCTCGACTTCCGCGCCTCGCTCGCGCGCCGCATGCAGGAAGAGTGGCTTGCCGTAGCCGAGTCTTTTCGCCAGTTCCGTCCGGACCTCGACATCGTCCTCACCCACGTCGACGACCGTTTCGACACCGGCATGAAGGATTCGATTGGCGCGGACGCCGCGCGCGTCCTGCCGCTGCTCGACACCCACGCCTTTTCGTTCCTCATTGAAGACCCCGCGACCGTCTGGAATCTCGGCCCTCAGCGATATCCTGAGATCGCGAAGCGGTATCGTCCCCTCACGCCGCACCTCGATCGCCTCGCTATCGATCTCAACATCGTCGACCGGTATCAGGATGTTTATCCCACCAAACAACAGACCGGCGCCGAGCTCTTCGAACTCGTCCACACTGCCGCCAGCGTTTTTCCCCGCGTGGCTCTCTATTTCGAGAACAGCCTTCTGCCGCCCGATCTCCCCCTGCTCGCCGCCGCCTCCGCGGTGGTGACGCAATTCTCCACCGATCACGGGCGCGTCTCCATCGACTCTTCGCAGGATGTCGAACTCAACTGGACCGCGGTTGGCGCCCGCGTTGACGGGAAACCGTGGCCCGCCGTTGCGCGATCCACTGTGCACCTTCCGCCCGGTCCTCACGTCGTGGAAGCCGCGCCAAAGCGTGAAGCCCTGACCCTGATCGACCTGAACGGAAAGCTTCTCTCGGCGTCGGCCGGCTCCGGCAACCGGCTGGCCTTCGAATACTCGAGCGACAGCCGCGCCATCGCCCGCTTCGATCACAGACCCGCGCGTCTCGAAATGGATGGGCGCCCGTTTCCCGTTTCATGCGCGCCGGCGGGACCGTGCGCGGTCCTGCTTGCCCGCGGCACTCACAAAGTCACGGCCGCGGACTGACCTGAAGCCCAGCCACCGTCTCGGCGCATTTCTCAAGCGTCATCGCCAGCGAATTCGACGGCGCCGGCTTCATCCCGAAAACGATCGACGGAAGATCGTTGGTCCAGACGAACGAACAACCGTCTCCGTCGGCGGCCAGGCTCTTGAGCACCTGCTCAGGCGAACGGCCCGGAATGGTCTCGAGTGCGCGGTTGAGCCGGTCGAACGCGGTTGTGAGCGCTGCATGCGGATCCTTCGGCAGCGGATCGCGGAAAAGCGTCCTGAGCGCATACCTCGCTCCCGGAGCCGGCAAAGGAATTCCTGTCTCGGGGATCTGCACTTCCGGCAGCCTGGCCGAAGTCTGCACAGAACCACTGTTAACGGAATGCCCCGACGGCCACAGCACCACACAAAGGAAAATCAGCGCCGCTGCGCCCGCCATCGCGGCCACGGCTCGCCAGACATTCCGTTCTTTCAGGACGATTGCCACGGCCCGCGCCGCATTCGCGCTTACGATCTCTATCTGGCTCTCGAGACTGGCGACCTGCTCGGCCATACGCGCGGCGTCGCTCGTCCGGGCCAGTTTCTGAGAAGCCAGTTCTTCCTGCGTGATCTTCCATTGCGACTGCAGCGCTTCCTGCTGCTGGAGCTTCGTTTTGAGCGTCGCGATTTCAGCAGCCTCCTTGCGCTCCTGCCGGCGCTCGTTGGGATCCAGCACCTTCCGCTCGATGGGTGCGCGATTTTGCAGGCTGCGCCCCGAGCGCGTCGGATGAAGTGTCGCGGCCTCTGCCTCGGGACTGTGCTCGCGTTTCCGCAGCGGTGATCGGACACGCGGAGGGAAATCCCCACTCTTCGACCCGGGGGTCTTCGCATCGGCGGACTGCGGCTCCTTATTCATTTACCACCGTCCATCGGAATAACCGCGGAATTTCTGTATACCGGCGGCGCGGGTTTTCCTGAATCGGGCTGTGCGCTCGTTCGTGGTGCTCGATAACATTGACTTGGCCCCCGGCGAGACGCTACAGTGACTGCAAAACAGATGGCGACACCTCAACCCGCCGGGCTGCTCGCAATGCCGAAAGACTTCTCCGCCTTCGAGCGTTCGCTCGTGGAAAAGACCGACGCGGCCATTACCGATGGACTGCAACTGGAGCGCTGGACCCGCGATCCGCATCGCAAAACCGAAGAGCATATCCTCAATCTCAACCGCGATTACAATCTGGTGAACAGGGCTTACGGCTATCTCGCGGACGTCCAGATCAGCGGCCAGACACTCACCGCTCTCGGCGCGCGGCAGGAAGTCGAATTTGGCAAAATCACGCTGTCGAATCCCGAGCAGGTTCTCAAGGATTTCGTCCTGCGCCGCTTCCTCAATACCGCGCGCTGGACCTACGACGATGGCGATCCCGGCGGCTTCACCATCAAACAGATGCTCTATTGCACCGCCGACGGGCGCTACAGCCGCTATCCCGACGATCAGTTGACTGAGGCGCAGGATTGGAACGATATCGGCCCCAAATACCGGTGGTCCCTCTTCACCATCTATCTGCACGATTTTGTCGTCTATCTCGGACCGGTGAAGAAAGTCCTCAGCGAAGCCGTGGCCGTAGTGCAGCATCCCGACTTCATCCACATCGTCGAGAACCCGAAGCCCGGCTACAAGCTTGAAGTCGCGATCGGATATCCCTTCATCGACTACGCACCTATTCCAAACTACTTCGGCTTTGGCCCCGGTAAGTTCAATTGGGCTGTCAAGACGTTTTCGTTCCTGCTGCGCGATAACAATGAAGTCCGCTGCGATATGGATTTCGTCGCCGGCGCCCGTACGAAGAAGGTCTTCGACTTCGGAAAGTTCATCCCCGACCCGCTCTACGGCACTTCTGACTTCCTCGAGACCGTCACTTTCGGCGTCTACAAATCGCAGCCGTTCCATGACTTCATGGATCTGCAAATGTCGACGCAGCACAGCCGCGTGCATCAGGCCCTGCTGGAAGGAAGCGCGAAAGTCTTCGCCGCCTGGCAAAAGACTATTGGGTCGTAAACGCTTCCGGTACACCGGAGTCAGTTATTTCCCGACAAGATGCTCGACGCCCTTATTGTTTTCGATGCAGACAAACTCCAGCAATTCGTTATCGGGCATGAGATGCGGGTGTAATACGAGATGCCACGGCTTCGAGTACGCCTTCAGATCGGTGAGCGTGATTTCAAGGTCCATACTGCCGAAATTGCTCCGGTGAAATCGTTCCGTGACATGCAAGGCATCTGTCGCGGGATGCCCGAAGATGTCGAGCCACGTGTTGTCCTTCAACCCTGCCGTCTCGACAACGAGTGTGTCGCCGTCCCAGTGGCCCGTCGAATAGCCCATCCAGTTCGGATTCGCGTCTTTCGGAAGGCCGCGTGCATCCGTGAAGATCTGGCGGTATTGCATGTTGTATTCGTAAAGAACAGCGATGAATGAGGGCGTCTGGATGAGCTTGAACGGAAGAGGTATCGTATCGATCGTTGGAATGCCCGCGGGCATGCAGCGGGCAATGGGATTGTCTTTGCCCAGATCCTCACTCCGCTGTTTGTAAACGGCGGCAGCCCACGGCAGCAACGGAAGGCCGGCGGGTTTCATATCCGTCCCGATGTCGTACCAGTAATCTTCCGTGCCGATCGACCACAGCCCTGAAAGATCGGGCTTGCTATCCGCCGCCTGAGGCGCTCTCGCCGCGAGCTCCGGTTTCCCATCCGCGCCTCTGGGAACGCCAGGTGTTTTGCTGGCCGGCCATTGCGCCAACAAAGAAGCGGCGCTTAAAAAGACCAATAGAAGTCTGCCGCGGCAAGACTGCATAACGACGCTCTCGACGCCGCACTTGCCGGACAGGTTGCACAAACATCTCAAATGCCGGCGTGCCACGAGTGAGGCGGCGCGTATAGAGGGGCTTCCAGCTGGTCGATCTGCAGAATAATGGTTGACCGCGTGTCAGGAATGATTTCCTCTCTATGACACACTGGTGCGGGATATGACGACTCAGAAGGAAGCCGGTATCTCCGTGCGAACGATGCAGGAGCGCGATCTCGACACCGTGCGCCGCATCTTCCGCACCGCATTCGCGACCTTCATCGGCGCGCCGGACAAGGAGAACTTTCTCTCAGGCCACGAGTGTGTCTCCACGCGATGGCGCGCGGACCCGAAGGCAGCGGTTGTGGCGGAACGCGATGGCGAATTGCTTGGATCGAACTTTCTGGCGATCTGGGGCAGCTTCGGCTTCTTCGGACCGCTCACGGTCAAGCCGGAGCTCTGGGATCGCGGCATCGCGCAGCATCTTCTGGCGCGCACCGTGGAGTTGTTCGAGGAGCGCGGCGTCTCCGAATCCGGACTCTTCACGTTTGCGCACAGCACGAAGCACGTCAACCTGTACCAGAAGTTCGGCTACTGGCCGCGCTTTTTGACAGCGGTCATGATCAAGGAAATCGGCGCGGGCAGCTTGGCGGGTAACCCGGCGGGCAATGCGGAATGGACAGGCTATTCGACGCTCGACGACGCGCGCCGGTCAGAAACGGTTGGCTCAGCCCGCGAACTTACGGATTCATTATTCGCAGGTCTGGACGTGACCTGCGAGATCGAAGCCGTGGCGGCACAGAATCTCGGTGAGACCGTGTTGCTCTGGGGCGGCGATCGCCTCGACGGCTTCGCGGTCTGTTACTGCGGTGCGGGTACAGAGGCAGGTCCGGATAATTGTTACGTCAAGTTCGCGGCGGCGCGTCCGGATGGCGTCAGTTTCCAGCGCCTGCTCACGGCTTGCGAGTCGATGGCCGGCGCCCGGGGATTACGTAAGATGGAAGCGGGAGTCAATACAGCCCGAAGCGAGGCTTGGCGGCTGATGCTCGAAGCCGGCTTTCGCACTCAGATCCAAGGCGTCGCGATGCAGAGAAAAAATGAACCCATTTACAACCGGCCCGACGTGCTGGTGATCGACGACTGGCGATAGGCGCGAATCGGGGAATTGGCGCACGTGCGCGGTAATCCATTTTATTTCATGGGATTGACATTAACTGCCCAGGTTCGCTAGCCTGTATTGGTAAAGTCGTATACATAGACGGAGTGGTGTGTTCAATGAGTACCGTATTCCCGTCCAAACCGGGAATTGAAAGAGACTGGCATGTTATCGATGCCGACGATGTTGTCCTTGGGAAGCTCGCGAGCCACGCGGCGCGGATTCTCATGGGCAAACACAAGACGATTTATACGCCGTTTCTCGATACCGGCGATCACGTGATCGTCATTAATGCCGCGAAGGTTAAGCTGACCGGGAAAAAAGATACCGACAAGGTGTACCGGCATTTCACGGGTTATCCGGGCGGCCTGGTCGAGACCAACGTGCGGAAGGTGCGGGCGACCCGTCCGGCGCGGATGATCGAGGAAGCGATTTCGGGAATGCTGCCGAAGACGAAGCTCGGCAAGCAGATGTACCGGAAGCTTAAGGTTTATGCGGGTGACAAGCATCCGCATGCCGCGCAGAAGCCGGTGGCGCTGACCGTGCGGCGGTCCGCGGCTGCGCCCAAATAAGAGCCGCGCCGAAATAGGAAAGGTTTTTAAGTTGGCGTTACGAAAAATCGAGCAGTATCTGGGGACGGGGCGCCGCAAGCGTGGCATTGCCCGTGTGTTTCTGCGGCCCGGATCGGGAAAGATCACGATCAACGGGCGTGCACTGGAGAACTACTTTCCGACCGAGGCAGGGCGAACGCCGGTGAGGCAACCGCTGCAAACGGTCGAAATGACGGATCGTTTCGATTTGCTGATCCTCGCAAATGGAGGCGGCGTGGCGGGTCAGGCGGGCGCGATCAAACTCGGTATCGCGCGCGCACTGGTCGAGTTCAACGCCGAATTGCGCGGACCGCTCAAGAAAGCCGGACTTCTGACGCGCGATCCCCGGGAGCACGAGCGCAAGAAGTACGGCCAGAAGGGCGCACGCAAGCGCTTCCAGTTCTCGAAGCGGTAAACTTTTCTGTACGCGGCCGGGGCGCGGGCATGACTCGCGCCCCGCAACTATGTTGGACCGCCCTTTCATCCGGACGGCGCAAATCTCGCTTTGGATCGCGCCAGTTCGGTAGAGGGTCGCAAGAGTTATTTAAGGAGCTAGTTTGCCGGCAATATCAATGAAGGAATTGCTCGAAGCCGGCGTTCACTTCGGGCACCAGACCAAGCGCTGGAATCCAAAGATGAAGGAATACATCTTTGGCGAACGTAACGGAATCTACATCATCGATCTGCAGAAAACGCTGAAGCTTTTCAAAGATGCAGCCCGCTATGTAGTGGAAATGGCCGCGCAGGGCAAGACGGTCCTGTTCGTCGGCACCAAGAGACAGGCGCAGGAAGCTATCGCCGAAGAAGCCAACCGCTGCCAGATGTTCTACGTGAACCAGCGCTGGCTGGGTGGACTTCTCACGAACATGACGACGGTTCAGAAGTCGATCAAGCGGCTGAAGGAGCTGGAGCAGATGGCTGCCGAGGGTGCCTACGGCGGGCGTCCTAAGAAGGAAATCGTCCGGCTGGAGCGCGACCGCAAGCATCTCGACCAGAATCTCGCCGGCATCAAGGACATGCCGGGCCTTCCCGACGTGATCTTCGTGATCGATTCCAACAAGGAAGCCATTGCGGTGAAGGAAGCGCGGCGCCTCGGCATTCCGGTTGTCGCCATCGTTGACACCAATTGCGATCCGGACGAAGTCGATTGGGTCATCCCCGGCAACGACGATGCGTTGCGCGCGATTCGCCTCTTCACCAGCAAGATCGCCGACTCCGTGATCGAAGGCCGCGCGCTTGCGACCGAGCACGACTTCACCGCCGAAAAGGTGAAGGAAGACGAGGCGCCGGTCGAAGAGATCACCGAAGAATATTCGCAGTACGTGGACCCGAAGTACGCCGAGCAACTGATGCAGGAGAGCCTGAGCATCGGTGCCGATGAAGCCGGCGCGGCGGGCTCGGCTGGCCGCAAGGGCCCGGCTTCGGAAACGAGCGAGGCTCCTGCCACCGAAGCCAGTCAGGTTTAGGTTTAGGGTGGGCAGGCGGTTTCGCCTGCCTCGCACGTTTCTTTTCCCCTGAAAAGTTAAAGGAAAATGGCCGAAATCACAGCAAGCTTAGTCAAAGAGCTCCGGGAGCGCACCGGAGCCGGGATGATGGAGTGCAAGAGCGCCCTTGTCGAGTCGAAGGGCGATATCGGCGATGCCGAGGTCGTCCTGCGCAAGCGCGGCATCGCATCCGCCGGCAAGAAGGCATCGCGGACGACCAAACAGGGTGTGGTGGGATCGTATATCCACGCCGGCGCGCAACTGGGCGTGCTCGTTGAAGTCAACTGCGAATCCGACTTCGTCGCCCGCACCGACGATTTTCAGGACCTCGTGCGCGACCTCGCGATGCACATCGCGGCGGCCGATCCGCAGTTCGTCCGCAAGGAAGATGTGACACAGACCGCCATCGACAAGGAGAAGGATATCCAGCGGGCGCGCGCTCTCAATGAAGGCAAGCCCGAGAAGATGGTCGACAAGATCGTCGAAGGGCGCATGGCGAAGTTCTACGAAGAGGTTTGCCTTTACGAACAGCCGTTCGTAAAGGAGAACACGATCACGATCGACCAGTTGATCAAGACCAAAATCGCCAAACTCGGCGAGAACATTTCCGTGTCGCGGTTCGCCCGCTTCAAAGTCGGCGACGCTTTCGCGACGGAAAAACCCGAACCCGCGGCCAGCTAGAACCGCCCCGCATGGCAAAATACAGCCGCATCCTCCTGAAGCTCAGCGGTGAGGCCATGGCCGGACCAGCGTCTTTCGGTCTCGATCCTGAGCGCGTCCAGGAGCTGGCTAAGGAAATCGCGAGCATCGCCAATTATGGCGTCCAGGTGGGCGTGGTGGTGGGTGGCGGCAATATCTTCCGCGGCATCGCGCTGGCGGCGAAAAGCATGGACCGCGTCACCGCCGACCACATGGGCATGCTGGCGACGGTGATGAACTCCCTCGCTTTGCAGGACTCGCTTGAACAAATCGGCGCGCACACGCGGGTCATGAGCGCGATCGAGATGCACCAGGTCGCCGAGCCCTACATCCGCCGGCGGGCCATCCGGCATCTTGAAAAAGGGCGCATCGTGATCTTCGCGGCCGGCACGTCGAATCCCTACTTCTCGACCGACACGGCAGCCACTTTGCGCGCCCTTGAAATCAAGGCGCAGGTGATCGCGAAGGCCACGAAAGTGGATGGCGTCTACGATAAAGACCCGATGAAGCATGCGGACGCGGTGATGTACGAGCGGATTTCTTACACCGAAGTCCTGACCCAGGCGCTGGGCGTGATGGACTCGACTTCGATCGCCATGTGCCGCGATAATCGCCTGCCCATCCTGGTTTTCAATTTGAATACACGCGGCAATATAATGCGTATGGTATCCGGCGAGGCATTGGGCACCCTGATCAGCTGACATCATGAACACTGTCAAAGAAATCGAGACGAGCGCCAGGCAGCGCATGGACAAGGTTCTGGAAGACCTGCAGCACGCCATGGCGACCATTCGCACGGGACGCGCGTCGGTTCATTTGCTCGACAATGTGCGCGTCGATTATTACGGAACGCCCACGCCGGTGAATCAGGTGGCGAATCTGCACGCGCCCGAGCCGGGTCTGATTACGATCACCCCCTGGGATACCTCGCAGATCGCGCCGATCGAAAAGGCGATTCGCATTGCGGAGCTTGGCGTGAATCCCTCGAACGACGGCAAGATGATTCGGATTCCCATCCCGCCCCTGACAGAGGAACGCCGCAAGGAGCTCGTCAAGAAACTGCATGGCGTCGCTGAGGACCATCGCGTGGCCTTACGGAATGTCCGGCGCGACTCCAACGATCACGTCAAGAAGCTGACGAAAGACAAGAAAATCACCGAAGATGACGATCGCCGGGCGCACGACGAGATGCAGAAGATGACCGACAACTACATGTTGAAAGTCGATCAGGCGGCCAAGGCAAAAGAAAAAGAGATCCTCGAAATCCGCTGATCATTGCGGTCTAATCGGCACGGCCCAGTCGCGGGTCGAGCAGGTGCTCCGGCTGAAACTCTTCGGGCGTCCAGGGCGTCATCGGGGAAAACTCCACTTCCACCCGCCATCCGAACTCGTGCTTTTCCACGCCGGTTACCAGGCCCGAGAAGAACGCTGTGCCACAGCGAATCTCGACACGCGATCCCTCTTCGACAGCCTGTTCCGACTCCAGCACCGCCCCTGAGTGCCATATTTCTTCCAGATTGACGATGGAATTCGGCGGTGGTGTGAGGGAAGTATTTCGTAAGGAGACAAGCTGGGAGCAGAGATATCGCGGAGAGTCCATGCACAAATCGATGGGAAGCGGGCTTTCCCTTCCAGCTATGGTAGGCCAAATCAGAAAGCGAAAGATTGAAAAACTTTCCGCCGTAAAGGCATAATGACTGTTTGACCCCAGCCAGCACCCTGCGTGTACCCGGATCGAGCGCCAACCTTGGGCCGGGTTTCGATGCTCTCGCGATCGCTCTCAAAGTCTATCTGGAATGCCGGTTTTCGGTGAGTAACCGGCTGTCGATCCGGGTGACGGGCCGCGATGCTCACCTGATTCCGGCCACCGAGGAGAATCTGATATGGAAGACGGCCCTCGCGGTCGCGGCGCGCGCGCATTTACCGCTGCCGCCCATTCAGCTCGCAATCAACAACGACATTCCCATCGGCAAAGGACTCGGGTCGAGCGCGGCTGCGCTCACCGCCGGCGTGATCATCGCCGAGCGGCTGCTGGAGCTGCGCTGGAAGCCCGCGCGCATTCTCGATGAGGCGGCGCGGCTCGAAGGCCATCCCGACAACGTGGCGGCGTGCGTGATGGGGTCGATCGTGGCGAGCGGGGTCGAGCCGGGAGGGCTGACGCGCGCCATCCGCCTCGATATGCCGGAGCAGTTCGACGTCGCGGTGATTGTGCCCAACTTCGCGATTCCGACCAGGGAGTCGCGCGCCGTCCTGCCGGATTGCTACTCGCAGGCCGACACTGTGTTCAACGTGCAACGCACCGCTCTGCTGATCGCGGCTTTGTCGACGGGGGATGCTTCGGTCTTTCCGATGGCCCTCGACGACCGGCTGCATCAGCCCTTCCGGTCGCAACTGGTGCCGGGCCTCACGGAAATCCTCCGGCTGCGCAAGCCGGGATTGCTCGGCTGCGCCCTCAGTGGCGCAGGACCCGCAGTGATTGTGTTCTTCGAGCGCGGCGCCGATTCGGTATGCGAGTTGGTGCGCAACGTATTTGCCATGAACGGCTGCACGACCGAGGTAATCTCAAGCGGGGTCTCGCGCAAAGGCTACGAATTCGTATAGGTTGGCCGTCTGTTTGCATGCCTCCCGTTGGTATGGTTCGTAACATCGCGGTGGCCGTGACCGCGATTGCCGCCGTCTCCGGTTGCAGTCATCCGGCGCCCAAAGCCGAAAAGCCCAATATCACGCAATTCAAGGCGAATCCGGCGGTTCTTGCTGCCGGCATCTCCGGGAAGCTCTGCTACGGGGTCGAGAATGCGGCTCGTCTCGAACTGACTCCGAGGGTGGAGGACATTCTGCCCGCGTCCGAACGCTGCATCGACATTGCGCCCAAAGCGACGACGGTTTATACGCTGACCGCATTTGGAGCCGATCCCGCGGCCGGCCAGGACATGAAGCAAGTCGAGGTCAAGGTCGGGCCTCCGCCGCCCCGCATTTCCGATCTGAAGGCGAATTCGACGCAGGTGCGGCGCGGGGCGATGGTGAGAGTGTGTTTCAAGGTCCAGAACGCGAAATCGGTGGATGGAAAGCCCGGCAAGCTCAATCGCCGAACCAACTGTCTGACGGACTATCCGAAGAAGACCACGACCTATCGGATCAACGCGCACGGCGGAGACAAAGAAGAAGACTCCGGCACCGTGACCGTCAAAGTCGGGCCTTGAAATTTCTCAATCGTGGCGCAACGCTTCCGCCGGATCTACACGCGAGGCTCGAAGCACCGGACGCGCGGAGGCGATCAGGGCAACCAGAATCAGGACTACGGGTGCGAAGACGAGGGTGGGCGCATCGTATGGCGAGACGCCGACCAGTTGAGACTGGAGAATACGATTCACCGCCAGTGATGCCACCAGTCCGAGTACGAGGCCAAGTGCGATGGGAGTCATCGCTTCCCGAAGCATCAGGCGCTCGACTTTGCGCGCGCTGGCGCCGAGCGCCATGCGCACCCCGATCTCTTTGGTCCGCTGGATAGCGGAGCGCGATACTACCGAATAGAGTCCTATTGCGGCCAGCAGCAGCGCGAGCGCCGCAAAGACCGGCGCCACAATCGCGTTCTTCGACAAGCCCATAAAATCGGAGGAACCTTTCCCGAACTGAACTCCCAGGCTGGTTTTTAAGGTAGCGAAGTTCGTGACTTCCGCACCGGGATTTACCTGGCCGGCCTGCGCACGAACGGCCGCAGCGAGGCCATCGGAAATAAATGGCACGCGGGCGAAAAACCATGCCGATGTTGTGGGCTCCTGTGCGAACGGCACATAGACAACGGGGAGCAGATGCCGCCGAAAGACATCGTTCTGCATAACGTTGGATACAACCCCCACAATGGTTCGCCATTGCCCTGGGGAGGGATTCCGCTTTTCGTAGAGCCGGATACGCCGGCCGACGGCGTTCTGGCCGGGGAAATAAGTCTCCGCAAAACTCCGATTCACAAGGGCAACCGCGGACGACTCGGGGCTATCCGTGGAGTTGAACTCCCTGCCGGCAAGAATGGGCGCTCCGATCGTGCGGAAATACCCGGGGCCGGATGGAAACACAGGGGCCCCGTGAATTGAGCCCAGGGCACCCTCCAACTCGACAGGGCGAGGCTCGAAATCGTCGGCGGGCCGGCCGCTTGCGATTGCGGCCGAAGTCACACCGGGAATGGTAGCGAGGCGTGCGTCAAGAGAATTGAAGAAGGCAACGCGCGATCGGGCAGACGGGTACCGGCCTCGGGGCAAGGCGACCTGTCCCACCAGGATGGTCTCCGGGGACCGAACGCCAATGTCGGCCGTCAGCACATTCCACAGACTGTGGCCCAGAACGCCCGCACCGGACATTAGTGCAATGGCGAGCGCCATCTGTCCGGTGACAAGGGCTGCTGAGAGACGCCTGGCGGACAGGCCCATCGTTCCGCCTCGGGGCTCGCCTTTCAATGCGCCATTCAGGTCAAGCCGCCCCAGACGACTCATCGGTGCCGCGGTAATCAGAATGGCGGAGAGCAGTGTTACCAGAACCACATAAACGGCCGCTGTCAGGCTCGGCGTGTAGTAGTGGCTTTCAAATGCCGTCACCGTCGTTGCCGCCCAAAGGCGGATGCTCCAGGCCGAAGCCCACCAGCCCAATACACCCGCCACTGCCGCCAGGAGCAGATTTTCCATGAGCCACTCCCGAACCACGCGG
The DNA here is from genome assembly GCA_035552355.1 of Bryobacteraceae bacterium. GTDB lineage: Bacteria > Acidobacteriota > Terriglobia > Bryobacterales > Bryobacteraceae > BOG-234. The sequence continues at coordinate 25,998 of DASZLP010000010.1, forward strand.
CCGCGACCGGCCCCGAGCGCCATCCGCGTGCTTATCTCCCGCAAGCGCCCCTGCGCCCGCGCGAGCGCAAGATTCGTCAGGTTCGCGCACGCAATTCCGAGCACAATCAGCGCGCCCGCCCAGAGCGAGCCATAGATGACGCGGCCATTGGGCCCCGCCGCGCTCTTCATGAAATTCGTGACTACGGGGCGCACGCCGCGGTTGGTTGCGGGAAATTCGACGGCCCGGCGGGCGTTGATCGTTTCGACTTCCGCGCGCGCCGCGGCCTCTGACGCGCCGTCTTTGAGCCGCCCGAAGACGTATCCTCCATTTGCGACGGTCGTGTGCAAGTCGGGAGTCAGTGACACCGGCACCCAGACTTCGTTGGCGCCTGGGAAATCGAATCCCTTCGGCATGAGACCAATGATCCTGGCGGGCGCGCCGTTTACGAAGACGCTGTGGCCAATCACGCCGCCGCGGCCGCCGAGGTGCGTGATCCAGTAACCGTAACTGACGATGACCACAGGTGGCGAGCCGGGAACTTCATCGCGCGGGCTGAATTCGCGGCCCTGCTTCGGCTGCACGCCAAGCGCGTGGAAGGCATTCGCGGTGACCGCCAGTGCCCAGATATCGCGACCCTGATCGGCGGATTCTCCCACAGTCATCGCCATGGGAACTCCAAACGCAAGATCCTGGAACGAATGCGCCTGTGCTCGCCAGGCTTCAAAGTCCATGTAGGAAACGCAGCATCCCGGGTAAGGAAAAATTTCGTCCACGAATACCATGCGGTTGTTCTGCTTCACAACGGGATAGCCGCGAAGCAGAGTGGCATCGACCACGCGAAAAGCCGTCGCGTTCAACCCGATCGCGAGCGACAGGATGACGATCGTCGCCATCGAATACATTCGGTCGCGCGCCAGCCCCCGCAAAGCGTCGCGCAGATCGTGGAGCAGGCAATCCAGCCAGACGAGTCCGCGTGAGTCGCGATGCGCGTCCTTCGCTGCTTCCGTGGCTCCAAAGTGCACGTGCGCCAGACGGCGGGCTTCGCCGGGCGGGTAACCGCGCTGGAGGTAGTCCTCCACGGCGAGATCGATGTGCGATCGGGCTTCTTCATCGAAGTCACGGTCCAGGGCATCGCGTTCAAACAGCGCCGTCACGCGGGCCCATAACTGCTGCGCGGTGTCCATTATTTGGCGCGCTCGGCGGCCAGGACGCGGCCCATCATCGCTATGAGGCGCTCCCATTGCGAACGGTGCTCCAACATCTGCCGCTTGCCCGCTTTGGTGATGGCGTAGAATTTCGCCTTGCGGTTGGTTTCGGAAATGCCCCATTCCGCGCTGATCCAGCCGCGCTGCCGCAGGCGCACGAGCGCCGCGTAAATCGTGCCCTGGTTGAGCAGAATCTCGTTTTCGCTCAACTGCTCGATGCGCCGGGCGATGCCGTAGCCGTGAAGGGGACCCATGGTGTCGAGCGTCTGGAGAACCATCAGGTCCAGCGTGCCTTGCAGGAGGTCGAGTCGAGTTTCGCATCAGCCATACGGACACCTCAGCAGGTTCAGGACTCCTGTTGCGATACAACATGAAGGTCGCATACAAATATGTGGCATGTCAACAGGAGCGCATCCCCGAGCCGGTGCGCAAGCCGCCCGGACACCGGAGCCTGGCAATAGATCGAAGCTGCCGACGTGACGGCGCGTGTTTGGTTACCGGAGCGCGGCTGGGCCCCTGCAGAATCGAAAAATGCGTAGCAGCAGACAAAATGACTTCGCGCGTCGCGGCGAACAGGAAGAACGTGCACGCGCTTTTGGCGTTCAAGGATACCCGATCACCCGATAGACGTGTGATTGTTCCCGTACAGTATGTAGCGCAGCCTGCGATTTTCGTGAGTGACAGGCCATCGGCTCGGCATCTCCTGAAGACCGGGAACAGTCAGTTGTCTGTTCCTGATATTTCTGAGCTTATGCTTTTCAGCGCCGCGAGCTGAGATGATGCGGATTATTTCTTCGCCACTATGTTCCTCCCGGTAGACGTGAACTATAAACAGTACTGCAATAGTTTCCGGCTCACTCCGAACCGCGCCGATCGCCTGCCAGCGCTGCTCTCCCGTGTTTCCGTAGTCGATCTGGAACAGCCGAGTCTCTGTTGTTTTGCTGTCGCCGGTACTTGCGGCATCGCAATCCGGCAAGTCGGCATTGTCGGACAATCAAACGGGCCAGTAGATCTTTTTGAAAGGCAACAATGTCCTCGTTTCGAGATCCATTCGGTCGTAATTCTCTACGATGGCTTTGCCGAGATCAATCGAGTCCATAAGCGTCAGGGGATGATTCGCCCGATCTGCTTCATAACGCGCCTCACGCGTGAAGCCTCCTGTACTTACGTACAGGCCGTTGTCGTGATTGCGTAATCCTCCCGCAAATGCGCGCACGTCGGGAGCGCCCATCGTGCCCTTTCGATGTTTTACTTCCGTCACGATTCGCGGCGAAACGAAGCCCAGCGCATCGGGAGAAGCAATAATGTCTTTGCCGCGGTCCGGACCCGGAGGGGAAATCCTTGTCTTGTACCCCATGGCGCGTAACAGGCCCGCGACCAGTTCCTGCATCTGGTCCCACGAGAGTTTGTTGAGTCGGTCCTGGAGAAAGTCCATGGCGCGCTGCTCGGTATCCTGGAGGATTTCAACCTCATCGTCGGCTGGTTCGCTGTTGCTATTTGGCGGCGCAAGGTCCGGAACTTCCGGTTTGGAATCGACCAATCCAACGATTTCGTCGGACGCGACTTCCGAGGCGCGGAAGATGGTCGCGATGGATCCAAGGGAGTTCTTCGCACTTGCCGATAACCTGTCGCGGTCAATCGTCGCGGTCCAGATCACGGCTCGCGTGTGCCGCAGTTCCAAATCGTAATCCGGGTGGTACACGTAGTCACCGACCACTGTGCCTACATGGTAAATACGTTTGCCCGGGTCGTAAGTCACGACCGTCTCGCCTTTAACGAGTTCGCAAAGAAACCGGTGAACCTGCCCGGTGTTCATGGAAAGCTGAAATTTAGTGTACTCGGGATAGCTCCTGATGAGGACGGCCGCGACTTGCTCGCGAGAACGCAGTCCGCTTAGGTCACCAACCTGATTCCACCCGATCGCAACCATCTTTTTTTCAAGGAAATCCTCAATGTAAATCGCGTCCCTTCCCGCGCGCACCACCCAGAGCTGCTTTGGCATCGAGTCTCAGGATATGATTATTGCCGGACGATAGGCAATCGCGACGTTTATGCAAACGACTGCGAGACAGTGCCGAAGCTGCTGGGACAATACTCCCGATCAGTCGCCATTTCGCGCCTGATTGTCCAGAAGTCGTTAGCGCCCTATCGAAACTGCCTCGGCCCGAACAATTCGCCTCCCCCATCCACTCGCTCCCGAGGCACTCCCGATAGGGCGCTAACGACTTCTTTGCCCGTCATCTGACTGGAAGTCCGGATCACGGAGCCAAAGTGGGGCTTCCGGGGCTCTGTGGAGGAAATTATCGCCCCGGAAGGATCATTCGTGATGCTTACAGCTATAGTGCGATCCGAGTCTAAACTTCTCAGGATTTTCGCGGACTTTGCCGCAGGTGGGCGGCCAGCCACGCGCGCGCAAACTTCCAGTCGCGCTTGACGGTTATTTCGGCAACATCGAGTTCTTTCGCGATTTCGTCCTCGGTCAGACCGCCGAAGAATCGCAGTTCGGTCACGCGCGCGGCGCGGGGGTCCGCTTCTTCCAGTTTGACCAGCGCCTCATCGATGATCAACAGATCGTCACAGGAACACGTAACGCCCGCTGCGACGAGATCGAGTGGAATCTCAATCTGTCCGCCGCCGCGCCGGGCGGCCCTGTGGGCGCGAGCGTGCTCAATCAGTATGCGGCGCAGATTGCCGGCGGCGACGGCGAAGAAATGCGTGCGTCCGCGCCAATCCGGTGTGCTGCCGGACGCGAGCCGCAGATAAAGTTCACCCACCAGCGCCGTCGGCTGAAGCGTATGCCCCGCGCGCTCGCTGCTGAACATCCGGGCGGCCATGCGCCGCAGCTCGGTGTAGAGCTCCGAGATCACGATTCCGGCGGCGGCCGGGTCGCCATCTTTCCAGTCGCGCAGGTGCTGCGTAATGGAGGAAGAACTGTTGTCCGGTGCGGGCTGGTCCTGCGTCAATCTTTTCACCGCGCACAACGCCCTTCGGGCTGATTAATATCTTTACCGCGCACAACGCCCTTTGGGCTGGTCCATATCTTCACCGCGCACAACGCCCTTTGGGCTGGTCGATATCTTTACCGCGCACAACGCCCTTTGGGCTGTACGCTCAGTGACATGATACTTGTTTCCGCCGGACTGCGCTTACGGTGATGAAAGCCATGTTGCAAAGCGGACTGCACAGCGTTCCAGCCACCGACCTGCGGCGGGCGCGCACCCTGTTCGAGGCTTGTTCATTGCGGCACGACGATCCGTCCGCATGGCTCGATCGCGAGTGCGGCGACGACCGCGAGCTGCGCGAGCTCGTCGAAAGCATGCTGGCGGCTGAAGACGAACACGCGATTCTCGATCGCCCGCTGTGCCTCGCCGCCGAAGGACCGAAGGACGGCTTAGCTTTACATCCCGGCGATCAGGTCGGCGGATGGGAAGTAATCCGCGAAATCGGGACCGGGGGAATGGGCGCCGTCTACCTCGCGAAGGAGTCGGCTGGAATCAGCGAAATCCCCTGCGCGCTCAAAATCATCCGTTGGCCGTCACGTGAGTTCGCGCGGCGGTTCGAACGTGAGCAGGCCATTCTGCGCGCGCTCGATCATCCGAACATCGCTCGCTTTATCGATGCCGGGGTGACGGAGAACAAGTGCCCGTGGTTCGTCATGGAATACGTCGACGGCCAGCCCATCGATCGATACGCATTGGCCCATCTGCTCGACGTGGACGCCCTGATTCAGCTCTTCCGGCAGATCTGCGGTGCGGTCGCTTACCTGCACCGGAATCTCGTGATCCACCGCGACCTGAAGCCAGGCAACATTCTCATAACCGCGGCGGGCGGCGTGAAGCTTCTCGACTTCGGGATCGCCAAGCTGCTCGACTCTCCCGCCGATTTCGGCGCTTCGGCCAACACTATCACCGCTCTGATGACGCCCGACTATGCCAGTCCGGAACAGGTGCGGGGCAAAGCTACCTCAACGCTGACGGACGTCTTTTCGCTCGGCGTGCTGCTCTACGAATTGCTGACAGGCAGCAAGCCTTTCACCGGCGCGAATGCCGGGATGCATGAGGTATTGCGGCGCATCTGCGAAGAAGAGCCCGAGAAGCCGAGTGTGGCCGCGGCGAGGCATCCGGAATACGGCAGCCGGATACGCTCGTTGCGCGGCGAGCTCGACAACATCGTGCTGAAGGCGATGCGCGCCGCGCCCGAGGAGAGATACCGCACTGTCGAAGAGCTCGATGCGGATCTGGGCCGTTACCTCGGTGGACTGCCGGTGAACGCGCAAGCCGACTCGCTCCTCTATCGCGCGCGCAAGTTTGTTGCGCGGCACAAGACCGGGGTCGTGGCGGCGGCGGCGATCGTAATCCTGCTGGCCGGCGGAGTCGTTACGACGAGCATCGAAGCCGGTGTCGCTCGCCGCGCTCTGGCGCAGGCGGAAGCGCAGGCCGCCAACGCGGAAGCCGCGCGAGCCGTTGCATCGGCGGAGGAACGCGGTGAGGAAGAGCAGCGCAAACGGGCCGAGAGCCAGGCCGCGCTCGCGCAGCAGGAACGCGCCAATGCCGAACGCCGCCTCCGCCAAATGGAAGCGTTGGCGCAGGGCGTGATCGAGATTTACAAATCGCCCGACGCGCGGAACGTGCCGCCACAGACCGCCGCGCTGATTGCCGGCCAAGCGAAGGACTCTCTTGAATCGCTCGGCGCCGAGGGTCTTCTGACGCCGGAGTTGGCGCCGATTTACGCGGGGATGCAGATTGCGAGCGGTAAGACGTGGCGCATACCTGAAGGGTGGAACGCGCGCGAAACGACTCCGGAGGAATACCAGGTGGGCGTGGACAGAAATTTCGTGCACGGTGGGCGGCAGAGCCTGTTCATCCGCTCTCTGACGCCGATGCCCCAGGGCGAAACAATCCTTTCGCAGGCATTTGCCGCGACGAACTTCGAGGGCAGGCGCGTGCGGCTCAGTGCATTTCTGGCGAGCGCGGGAGGGTCTGTAAACGCCATCCTCTGGCTTCAGGCGACGGGCCCGAACGGGATTGCCGCCGGAGCCGCTACGCCCATCTCCGGCCCGGCGCGCTGGATGAATCGCGAGCTTGTCGTCGATATCCCGGCGCGCGCCGAGGCCATTCAGTTCGGTTTGCGGCTGGCGGGATCCGGAACGATATGGGCGGACGATTTTCGTTTTGAACAAGTGAGCACCGCGGTTCCGCTGACCGTATCGCCGCGGCGGGATGGGCCGGTAAACCTCGATTTCAGTTCAAAGTGACGGAGACGACATGATGATGAACAAGGCGAAGTGCAGTGCGGCAGGCGTTCTCCTGCTTGCGAGCGGCTTTTTGCAAGCCGCGGCGCCTTCGGGATGGTTGCTCGCCGGCGGCAATCCGCGCAATTACGAGACAGGCATCGACTCGAAGACGACTTTCGGGGGCGAACCCAGCGCTTATCTGAAGACCACGAGCGCCGCGCCTGAGGCCCCACAGGGCGTTCAGAACTTCGGCACCCTGATGCAGATGTTTAACGCCACCAAAGAATATGCCGGCCAACGGGTTCGATTCAGCGCATACGTGAAGTCGGACAACGTCACGGACTGGGCGGCCCTCTGGATGCGCGTGGACCGCAAAGGCTCGCCCACGCTCTCGTTCGACAACATGCAAAACCGGGCGATCAAAGGCACCACGGAGTGGCAACGTTATGAAGTCGTGCTGGACGTGCAGGCGGACGCGACGGCGATCGCTTTCGGCATCCTGCTGGCGAAGTCCGGGGCGGTCTGGCTAACCGGCGTCAAGTTTGAAATTGTCGGCGCCAGCGTGCCTGTCACGAACATGCTCGCTGCGCCAACTGCTCCGCAGAATCTGAACTTCGAAAAGTAAAGGAGATTTCCGTGTCCGCGAAATACCTGGCATTTTCTGCTGCAATTCTGATCGCGCTCACGCCCGCGGCCGCCCCGGCGCAGAGCGTCCTCGCCGCGCACTCCGGCACCCTGCACTATTTCGAAGGCGACGTGCGTATCGACGGCATCGAGGTGCAGACGAAGCCTGGCCGTTTCGATGAGATCAAAGAGCAAAGCGTATTGAGCACCGGAATGGGCAACGCGGAAGTGCTGCTGACTCCCGGCGCTTTCCTGCGGCTTGGCCAGCAGAGCTCCATCCGGATGCTGGACAATCGCCTCGTCAGCACGCGTCTCGATATTCTTTCGGGGAATGTCAGCGTCGAGGCCGACCACCCCGACCTTTCGGTGAAGGATTCGCCCGTGACGCTGCTGTACAGGAATTACGAGATTCATCCGGTGAAGCACGGGCTCTTTGAAATTGGCACGAACCCGGCGCAGATGAAGGTCTATCAGGGCGAGGTGATTGTCGCCAACGGCAACGACAAAGTGAGCGTCAGGGAAGGGCGGATGATTTCGTTCAACGGAGCTCTGCTTACGGAGAAATTCAACTCGAAGAAGGGCGATGGACTGCTGGTGTGGTCGCGCGACCGCTCGCAGTTCCTCTCGGCGGCGAACATCGCCTCCGCGCGCGACGTGGGATCGGCCTTCAGCGGATCGAACTGGTACTTCAACGCATATTTTGGGGCCTTCACTTTCATTCCGGCGCGCGGCACGCTGTGGAATCCGTGGGGCTACGGGTTTTTCAGTCCGAACACGATCCGGTATTACTACGTGCCGGTGAATTACGCGAATGGCGGAAACCGGAACCCTGGCGCGGCCAATCCCGGAGTGGCGCGAGGCGGCTCCGCTCCCGTGCAGACCGCTGCACTCCCGGGTCAGCGGGGAATGGCTCCGGCAAACGCGAACGCTCCGTCCCGCGCGACTAACATGCCGGTCGCCGGCTCGCCGATCCGCTCAGGCGCCAACGTGGGCGCGGCTCCGCCGCCGCCTGCTCCTCAGAGCAAGACGAACGCGGCTACCAGTCCCAACGGGCGATAGCGCGGATAAACCTGTCGGGCAGAGCGGTCGCCAGGCGCCGGTCGCGGCACTAAAGACAGCCACGAACAAGACGGTCGGCGCGGGTTGTGTATTGCTGCGCCTCGTTCGCGGCCGACCCACTGTGATATTAGTCAATGTGTCCGATTAACATGAAGCAAAACGAACCAACACGCTCCGCGGCGCGCCAGATCTCAGCCGCGATCGGAATTACCGCGCTCGCACTCGGCTGCGGCGCGCTCCTTCCCGCCCAGACTGCGCCGCCCCAGAAGCCACTCATGGCGGAACAAGTCTTCAAGAACATCCGCGCGCTCAAAGGCATTCCGGTCGACGATTTCATGGAAACCATGGGGCTCATTTCCGCCGCCCTTTCGTTCGACTGCTCGGATTGCCATACCGGCGCCGGCACCGACAAAGTCGATTGGGCGGCCGACACGCCGCGAAAAGTCACCGCGCGCATGATGGTCAACATGGTCGCGACCATCAATAAGAACAACTTTGCCGGCCGCAACATGGTCACCTGCTGGACCTGTCATCGCAACCGCGACAGGCCGCTCTCCACACCGACATTCGAGACCATCTACGGTGAGCCCGCCCTGGTGTCGGACGACATCGTCGTAAACACTCCAGGTCTGCCATCGCCGGAATCGATTCTCGACAAATACATCCAGGCCGTCGGCGGCGCCCAGCGCCTCGCCGGTTTGACCAGCTTCGACGCCAAAGGGACCAGCGCGAGTTTCGGCGGATTCGGCGGCGGCGGCGATCTGGAAATTGCCGCCAAAGCTCCGGACAAGCGCGCGACGATTATCCTGTTCAAGGAAGATACCGGCCGCGGCGATCAGATCCGGTCATACGACGGGCGCACGGGCTGGTTGCGGACGCCTCTCAACGTGCTGGGAGAGTATCAACTGCAGGGCGGCGACCTCGACGGCGCGCGATTCGATGCCCAGTTGTCGTTCCCCGGACAGATCAAACAGATCCTCACCAACTTGAAGACAGGCGTGCCGACCACCATCAGCGACATCCCGATGTCGGCGAGCCAGGCAAACGTTCTCAAAGTGACGACTGGTAAAACCTACAGCGTGAATGTCGTGCAGGGAACGGGGCCGCGAGGGCTTCTCGTCACTCTGTATTTTGACCGCACGAGCGGTCTCCTCGTGCGCGAGCTGCGCTATAGCGAGACGCCGATCGGCCGGGTTCCGATGCAGATCGATTACTCCGACTATCGGGATGTCAATGGAATTCAGTTTCCGTTCCGCCTGGCAAATGTCTGGCTCGATGGACGAGACTTCATCGTGCTGAACGACATAAAGACAAACGTCCCGATCGACGAGGCGAAGTTCGGCCGTCCTGCTCCGCGCAAAAAGTGAGCCGGCGGGCGTCAGCCTCCCAAAGGCGGCGTAGCGGTGTACCTCCTGGCGGTGGGCCTCATTGTGTACGGCTCGCTGTGTCCGTGGTGCTTTGCGGCGATACCGGAGAGCCCCTGGAGCATCCCGCTGCGTTCCTGGCCACAGGCCAGTGGATACATGCTTGCGCTGGTGGCCGGCGCTCAGGTGTGGCTGCCCTGCCGTGATGTTTTTTCCATCAGCGATCCGATTTTTGCCGCGCGACAAGCTACGTGAGAATTCCAGTCACCACTTTTCCCGCGACATCCGTGAGCCGGAAGTCGCGGCCCTGCGAGCGGTACGTCAACTTTTCGTGATCGATGCCCAAAATGCGCAGCATCGTTGCGTGCATGTCGTGAATCTCGACAGGGTCCTTCACGGTGTTGTAGCTGAAGTCGTCGGTCTCACCGTAGGAAGATCCGGCCTTCACCCCGCCGCCTGCCAGCCACCAGACGAAGTTGTTTCCGTGGTGGTCGCGTCCCACGTTGATGTCGATCTTGCCCTGCGCGAATGATGTTCGGCCGAACTCGCTGCCCCACATCACCAGCGTGTCCTTGAGCATGCCTCGCTGCTTCAAATCCATCACCAGCGCCGCCGAGGGCTGATCCACGTCGAGACAATCCGGCGGATGCCTCTGCAGAATGTTCGTGTGATGGTCCCAGCCTACGTGCATCACCGAAATGAAGCGCACATCGCGCTCGGCGAGCCTGCGGGCGAGGAGGCAATTGCGCGCGAACGTGCCCGGCTTGCGCACGTTCGGCCCGTACATATCCAGCACGCTCTCCGGTTCGTTGCTGATGTCGGCGACTTCGGGGACGGACGTCATCATCCGGTAAGCCATTTCGTACTGGCTGATCTTCGCGGGAATTTCAGGGTCGTTCGATACTTCGTGCTGCGCGTCGACGATCTTTGCGACAGCGTCGAGCATCGCTCTGCGGTCCTTCATGTCGACGCCGTTTGGGTTGCTGACGTAGAGCACCGGATCCTTCCCGGAGCGGAACGGCACGCCCTGATACTGCGAGGGCAGAAATCCCGAGCCCCAGTTCGAGGCATCGTGGCTGACGCCGCTGAACGTGCCCGACGTCAGCGCGACGAACGCGGGCAGGTTCTGATTCTCGGAGCCGATCGCGTAGTTCACCCATGCGCCTTCGGGCGGCCTGCCTGCCAGTTGAAACCCCGTGTGCATGAACTTCGCAGCCGGATCGTGATTCACGTGGTCGGTGCGGACGGTCCTGACGAAGCAAAGGTCGTCGACGATTTTCGCGGTGTATGGAAAGAGCTCACTCACCCATGCGCCGCTCTGACCGTGCCGGGCGAAGGGCCTCATGGGTTTTACTAACGGAAATGAGACCTGCGCGGCGCTCATGGTGGAAAGGCGGCCGTTGCCGCGAACGGATGGCGGCAGTTCTTCGCCGTGCATCTTTTCGAGCAGCGGCTTGTATTCGAACGTGTCCACCTGCGAGACCGCGCCGATCTGGTGGATGCGGATGACGCGTTTGGCCTGCGGGGCGAAGTCGGGATTTTTCAGCACGCCGTAGCTGCGGATCGTTACATCCGCACGAGCCAACTCAGCCAGAGCGAGCGCGGCGAGGCTGCAGCTTCCTTTCAGGAAGAGCCGGCGGGCGAGGAGTGTTTCGAGTGGGTGCATTTATTCTTCCTGGTGAGTCAGCACATGCGCCGGCACGATTGCCGGCGCGGGAGGCACGAGTGCCCGCGCCACGTTGTATTTTTTAGTGAATCGAATAGGCATCGGGGGTATTCATTACCGCTGCGGTCACGTTGGTCAGGGCCGCGAGTTCTGCAACATCGAGGCCGTCGTCGACCGGCGTTACGCCAACTTTCACAAGCGCAGCCGCCTTCTTCCGATCCGCCGCGAATTCCGCCGCCTGCGCCTCATAGTACAGACGAAGCGCCTCCATCTCCGCATCAGTCGGAAGGCGGCGCGTTGCCAGCCGGAACACGAGACGGATCTCGTCGTCGCGATCCGTTTTGGCCTTAAGAACATTCGTCGCCAGCACGCGATACGCCTCGAGATACTGCGGATCGTCCAGCAGCACCAGCGCCTGCAGAGGAGTGTTCGAAGTCAGCCGGCGCGCGATCGTGGCGTGCCGCTCCGAAAAATCGAACACCGACATGGAGGGCGGCGGCGAATTGCGTTTCACAAACGTGTAGAGACTGCGGCGGTGCTGATCGTCCGGCGAAAGTTCATCGGGATTCGGATAGCGGTACTGCGTCACGCCCGCGACCCAGATGCCGTCCGGCTGATAAGGATACGCGCTCGGTCCGCCGGCCCTCTTCACGAGCAGACCGCTGATCGCGAGCGCGTTGTCGCGCACCTGTTCGGCGGACATGCGCAGACGCGGCCCGCGGGCGAGAAACTCGTTCTTCGGGTCTTTTTTCAAGAGCTCTTCGGAAAGATCCGACGACTGCCGGTACGTGGCCGACATCACGACCATCTTGTTCATCCGCTTGATATTCCAGCCGGATTGGACGAAGTCCACCGCAAGCCAATCGAGCAATGCCGGATTCGCCGGACGCGAGCCCTGCAGCCCGAAATCCTCCGACGTTTCGACCAGCCCCGTTCCGAACTGCATCTGCCAGAGCCGGTTCACGAACACGCGCGCGGTGAGTGGATTTTTCGGATCGAACAGCCATTTCGCGAGCCCAATGCGGTTGCGCGGCAGCTTCGAGTCAAACGCGAAAATTTGCGTGAGCGGCGCGGGATCCACGGGATCGAGATGCTGATTGTAGAGCCCGCGGCTGAGCACGTATGTCTGGCGCGGATGCGGGGCATCGGCCATCACCATCACTTCCGGCACCCACGAGACAGCCTGGTTTTCCGCTTCGCGCGCGGCGTATAATGCCTTTGCCGATTCCGCAACTCTGGAATCGTTCGCGACGGCAAGTTGCGTCAGCTCCCCGGCGAGATTCGCGCGGTGCGACTCGACGACGCCTTCGCCCTCGTGCAGAAACGCGGTCTCGATCGGCGTCAGGGCACGATTGAAAAACCGGATCTCGTCGATGGCTCCGTCTTTCGGCGTTACTTCACGGAAGCGCCGGCCGAACTCCACGCCGACAAATTCGTTGAACACGGCCCCGTAGGTTCGCGGCAGGCTGCTTTCCGTCAGTTGATCGTGCTCGATATCCACATCCGACGCTTTGCCGTCGACGTAAAGCACGATGCCCGCGGCGCGGCTCGAGCCGTCGTAAGTCATCGCGATGTGAGTCCACTTGCCGACAGGGATCTGCCGCTTCGAGATGACGTGCACCATGTTATACGGCCATGAATGCATCATGTAGAACGACAGGTGGTTCTTCTCGAGACTCAGCTTGTAGCCGGCCCCGCCGGAGTTGTCGTCGTCGCGATGAATGAGGATCGGCGAGTTCTCATATTCCGATCCGGCGAGAAACCACAGATCGAAGCTGAACGGCTGGGTGCGGTCGTAAAAACCCACGCTCGGACCGAGGAGGCCCCGGTTCTGCTCGGTGAAGAACAGCGCGTTGCCCTTTGCGCCGCCCGCGTGAATATTGGCGTCTTCGATAACCGCCGGCTCGCCGCCCGGCAATCCGCTCGGCGAAAAGACGAGCTTCTCGCGGATCATGCTGTTGGGCATTCTCGGGGCGCCACCGCGGCCGCCTGCTTTCGGCGCTGCGGCCTGTTGTTCCGGCGGGGGGCCATTGCGCCCGCGAAATGGCGTGACCAGATTCGCCGGCGGCTGCTCACCGCGCTTCACTCGTGACTTGGGAAGCTGGTCGTCCGGAATCGGCGCGGTCGTCTCGAAGGGATAGTAAGCCACGGTCGCGGCATCAACCGAATTGCGGATTTCCGCTACGAGATCTGCGGGCGGCAGTTTCGCCTCTGCCGCTATCTTCGCAGGGACCTCGGCCGCCACTCGCTTCTGCAGAGAGGCATCGGCGTCCTCCGCCGCCTTCAATACGGCCTCGGCCGCGGCAATCTTTTTCTCGGTTGCGTCATCCGCCCAGCGGAGCGTCGGACCGCCCTGGATCGTGCTGAATCCCGGCGCGAAGAAACCGGGCTCGTCCGCGTTGTTGAAGAAGCCGGAGAGAGCGTAATAATCCTTCTGTGCGATCGGATCGTATTTGTGATCGTGGCAGCGCGCGCAACCGGTGGTGAGCGCGAGAAACCCCTGGCCCACCACGTTGGCGCGGTCGAGCGCATATTCCACGCGATATTCTTCGTCGATGGCGCCGTTTTCGGTGGTGCGCTTGCCCACGCGCAAAAACGCCGTCGCGAGCTTTTGTTCTTTCGTCGCATTCGGCAGCAAGTCGCCGGCAAGCTGCCAGGTGGAGAACCGGTCGTACGGCATGTTGCTGTTGAATGCAGCGATCACCCAGTCGCGATAAGGCCAGAACAGACGGTCGTGATGATCGTCGAGGAAGCCGTCGCTGTCGGAGTAGCGGGCGATGTTCATCCAGTACGCAGCCATGTTTTCGCCGTAAGCCGGAGAAGCCAGCAGGCGGTCCACGACCTTTTCATAAGCGGTCGGGCTGTTGTCGGCGAGGAACGCATCGACCTCGGCGAGCGTCGGCGGCAAGCCGGTAAGAGTAAGAGTGACGCGGTTGATCAGCGTGGCTTTGTCGGCTTCTTTGGATGGCCGCAGGTTCTCGCGCTCCAGCCGCGCCAGCACGAATTGGTCGATCGTGTTCCGTACTGTGCCCGTGACCTGCGGTGGCGCCGATTTCACCGGCGCGATGAAAGCCCAGTGCGGCTTGTATTCCGCTCCTTGCTCGATCCACTTCCGCAAGACGGCGATTTCGGCGGCCGAGAGCTCTTTATGGACGGACGCCGGCGGCATTCTGTACGAAAGATCGCTGGACGTGACGCGCGCGATCAGCTCGCTTTGATCGGGCTTACCCGGCGCGATCGCCTGCGCGTAAGCGCTCTGCGACTGGTCGAGCCGGAGACCCGCCTCCCGGCTCCTGGCATCGGGTCCATGGCAGCGGAAGCAGTTGTCGGAAAGGATCGGGCGCACGTCGAAGTTGTAATCGACTTTGGTTTGCGCCCACGCTCCGGCGGCGCACAGGGCCGCGAAAGCCAGCCATGCGCCGGCACGAATGCCGAGCCGGCACCCCTGAAAGGGATGCCGGGCGTGGCGGACAAAGTGTCCGCACCACAGGCAGCGCTTGTCTCGCCCGAGGATAGAAACAGGACTCATGGACGAGATACAGCTTTCCATGCCGCTCCGATGCCGTCAATCGCGTCCTCAATCTATTGAGTATTTCCGGCCGGTCTACGAAATTCCTCAATAGATTGAGCAGGGATTGTCTCCGCGTCTACATAGGAATAAACTGTTCGCCAATCTGGACGGGTCGTTTCTTTTCAGCCAACCCGAGGGATTTCGAAAGGGAACACATGACGAAACGCGCGTGGTGTTGGAGTCCGGCAATTCTATCAATCGTTGTCATGGCGGGCGGAATCGCCTGGGGCCAGGCGGTATCGCAAATCAGCGGCACTACTAAAGATCAATCCGGTGCGGTGATTCAGGGCGTCGAAATCACGGTCACCAACACCGATACCGGTATCAAACGAGCCGCGATGAGCGACGAGGCCGGAACATTCACGCTCCCCAATCTGCAGATCGGACCCTATCGTCTGGAAGCGGCGAAAGCGGGCTTCCGTACGTATGTGCAAAACGGTATCCAGCTCCAGGTCGACAGCAGTCCCTCGATTCCGATCACGCTCGGGCTCGGCGATGTGACGCAGACCGTTCAGGTGGAAGCCAACGCCTCGCAGGTCGAAACTCAGAAGCTCGGTGTTGGCACTGTGATGGAGACGCAGCGCGTGCTCGATCTGCCTTTGAACGGTCGCAACCCCACCGATCTCATTGCGCTCACTCCGGCGGCGGTACCCACGGGCGCGTCGGTTCCGTGGAGCATGCAGACGGGCGTGACGATCTCGGTGGCGGGCGGTGTCTCCTTTGGCGTCTTTTACGGACTCGACGGCGCGCCGCACATGAACATGTACGACTCGACCAACCTGCCGCTGCCATTTCCCGACGCCCTGCAGGAATTCAAAGTCGACACCAGCTCGCAGAATGCGCAGAGCGGAACGCATTCCGGAGCGCAGGTCAATTCAGTCACGAAGTCGGGCACGAATGCATTCCATGGCGATGCCTTCGAGTTCTTCCGAAACGGCGATCTCAATGCCCGTAACTTTTTTTCGCCAGGTCAGGATACGTTGAAGCGCAATCAGTTCGGGGGCGTGGTCGGCGGGCCGATCAGGAAAAATAAGATCTTCTTCTTCGTTGGATACCAGGGCACCACGCTGCGCTCCTCGGCCGCGCCGACGACGGCTTTCGTGCCCACGCAGGACATGCTGCAGGGCAATTTCAGCACTTTCGCTTCGGCCGCATGCCAGGGACGCAACGTAACGCTCAACGCTCCGTTCACCACCCTCAACGGACTGCCGAATCAGCTGCCTGCTTCTTCCATCAGTCCGGTCGCGCTGAAGATCGCCAGTTTTCTCCCCAAAGCTCTCAACGGCTGCGGACAATATTTGTCGGTAATCGATACGTCGCAGTATTACTGGCAACTCCCGTTTCGCCTCGACTATCAGGTGAACGACAAGCAGTCGATCTTCTTCCGTTACATCGCGACCAAGCAGAATCAGGTGCTGCCCTATTCGCTGACGCCGAATAACCTGCTTGCGTCGGGTTGCCTCACGTGCAACCTGTCGGATGATCTCGCGCAGTCGGCGGCGGTGGGCCACACCTGGCTGATCAGTGGCACGAAGGTCAATTCGCTGCGCCTCGCGATCAATCGCATCGGCATGCTGCACGACGGCGCGCGCTACTTCGGGCCGACCGACGTCGGCATCGATGCGTTCACTTATCTTCCGAAAGTCATGACGCTCGCGATCACCGGCGGACCGAGCATCGGATCGGGCGTCGCCGAGTATGTGTGGAACGCCCACACCTTCGGCACCATCAACGACGACTTCAGTTGGATTCATGGCAGCCATCAGTTCTCGTTTGGCGCGAGCGAAACGCGCGCGCTGGCCCTCGACCTTGCCAACGTCCGCTCAATCGGTAATTACACGATTAACGGACAGACGACGGGCCTCGGGCTGGCCGACTTCATGGCGGGCGATCTCTCGCAGATGCGCCAGTCGATTCCCAACGATCTCGACGTGCGCCAGTGGTATTTCGGGCTCTACGCGCAGGACACCTGGAAAGCCACTTCGCGCCTGACGGTCAATTACGGACTGCGCTGGGAGCCGTTTTTCCCCATGCAGGTTGGCGACGGCCGCATCTACACATTCGACTTGAATCGCTTCTACGCAGGCACGCGCAGCCAGGTGTGGACCAACGCGCCTCCGGGTTTCTACTATCCGGGCGACCCCGGCTTCAATGGCAAGGCCGGCATCAACGGATCGTGGAAGAACTTCGAGCCGCGCGTCGGCATCGCGTTCGATCCGTTCGGCGACGGCAAAACCGCGATTCGCGCCGGAGCCGGCATCAATTTCGATTTCATCAATCTGCAGTCGTATCAGAACGAGGACAATGTGGCGCCGTTCGCGGGTGACACGACCGTGCTCGGACCCGTGCCGATCGCCGCGCCGTGGAGCACCACGCCGGGCGGCGATCCATTCCCTTATAACTCGACGCCGCCCCTCGGCAAATTCCCGATCGGCGCGGTTTACGATCCGGTGGAACCGAATTTCAAGACTACCGAAGTCTATAGCTGGAACTTCGCGCTGCAGCGCCAGTTCACGCCGCGCTTCTTTGCGTCAGTCAGCTATCTTGGCAGCAACACGATCCATCTGCCGGACAACGTGGAATTGAATCCGGGCGTCTACATTCCCGGCACTTGCGCGGCTGGACAGTACGGGCTGACCGTCGCAGGCCCGTGCTCGAACACGGCGAATGTCAATGCGCGCCGTGTACTCAATCTCGCGAACCCGGTCGCGGCCCAGGCCATTTCGAACCTCACCGCCTACGACTCCGGCGCGACGGCCAATTACAACGGACTTATCCTGACCGAGACCTGGCGCGCCACGGACACGATCAACGTTATTTCCAATTACACCTGGTCGCACTGCATCGGTCTGGCGAACAATGGGACGACCACGCCGAATCCCGGCTACAACTACGTCCATCTCAACGATCGTTCGCTCGACATGGGTAACTGCTCGCAGGATCGCCGCAACGTTTTCAATCTGACGGTTGTCGCCCGTACTCCACGGCTCAGCCGAAAGGCGATGAACCTGATCGTCTCGGGATGGCAGGTCTCGGCGATATATCGCTATTCTTCGGGCGCGCCGCTCACGATCAGCTCGGGGCTCGATCAGGCGTTAGTCGGATTTAACGGAGCGAACCCCGGCGGCGAACGTCCGAATCAGATCTCGGGCGTCACAGCGTCGAGCTATCAGGGTTCTGCGTGTGCCAATCTCGCTCCCTGTGTTTCGTGGCTGAGCTCCGCGGCCTTTGCGCAACCGGCGCTCGGCACGCTGGGGAACATGGGCGTTTATAACGTGCTCGGCCCGAAGTTCTTCCAGTTCGATATGTCGCTGGTGCGCGAGTTTCGCGTGCGGGAAAGCGAGAGTCTGCAGTTCCGCGTCGACGCTTTCAACGTGCTGAATAATGTGCGCTTCAACAATCCCGGCGTCTCGCTCAGCGCGGCCAGCACGTTTGGGGAAATTACGAGCGCGCTGGATCCCAGGATTCTGCAGCTCGCGATGAAGTTCACGTTTTAGACCACAAGCGCCGGCACGATTGCCGA
>DASZLP010000011.1:0-22576 GCA_035552355.1 Bryobacteraceae bacterium
CGCGGTAAACTCCCAACGGATGAAGACAATCACCCGCGTCGCCGTTCTCGGAGCCGGGACCATGGGCTCCCGCATCGCCGCGCATCTTGCCAATGCGCGCATTCCTTCACTGTTGTTCGACGTCGTTCTTCCGAATGCGGCGGTCCGCGACCAGGCGGCCCGCAACGGCGTTGAGACGGCGCTCAAAAGCAAGCCCGCGGCGTTTTTCACACCTGAACTTGCGGGCATCGTGACCACGGGCAATTTCGACGACGACCTTCCGAAGATCAAAAACTGCGATTGGATCATCGAAGCCGTCACCGAGGATCTCGCGATCAAGCGCGCTCTCTACGATCGAGTGACCGAGCATCGTGCGCCCGGCACGATCATTTCGACGAACACCAGCGGCATCCCGCTGGCGAAGATCGCGGAAGGCTATCCGGCGGAATTTCGCGAGCATTTTCTGGGCACCCACTTCTTCAATCCGCCGCGCTATCTGCATCTGGTCGAGATCATCCCCGGGCCCGAGACGCGGCCGGACATCCTCGCTTTCATTTCCGATTTCTGCGATCGCCATCTCGGCAAGGGCGTCGTGCCCTGCAAGGACACGCCCAACTTCATCGGCAACCGCATCGGCGCTTTCTTCGGTTCCACCGTGCAGCGCCTGACTGTCGAACACGACCTGACGATCGAAGAAGTCGACGCGCTCACGGGTCCGCTCATCGGCCTTCCGAAGAGCGCAAGCTACCGGCTGCTCGATATCGTCGGCCTCGACGTTTGGGAGCACGTCACAAAGAATTTGTATGAAGCCGTGCCGAACGATCCGTTCCGCGAGAGCTTCCGGCTGGCGCCGTTTGTGACCGGGATGATCGAGCGCGGATGGCTCGGCGACAAGCGCGGGCAGGGCTTTTATAAACGCGTGGGCAAAGGTCGCGAGATCCACGCGATCGACCGCAGGACGTTCGAATATCATCCAGCGGCGAAGCCCCGCTTCGCGTCGCTCGAAATGGTGCGGAAGATCGAACCGCTCGCGGAGCGTCTCAAGGCTCTCATCGCGCTGGACGACAAAGTGGGGCAATTCCTCTGGCAGTTGCTGAGCGAGCACCTCCGTTACGCGGCGCGGATGGTGCCGGAGATCTCCGACCGCATCGTCGAAATCGACCGAGCAATGCGCTGGGGTTATGCCAATGAGCTCGGACCTTTCGAAATGTGGGATGCGCTCGGATTCGAAGCGACGGCCCGGCGCATTGCATCGGAAGGCCGCGAGCTTCCCGAGCACATTCTGCGAATGCTGGGGACGAATGGCGCGGGATCGTTTTATCGTCCGGCGGGCTCCAACGGACAGCCGCGCACGGAGTACTTCAATCTGGAAGCGGCGGAGTGGCGCGTGCTCGAGCCGCGGTCCGGCATCACCGTGCTCTCCGATTTGAAGCGCGCGCGCGGCGTGGTGAAGACAAATCCCGGCGCTTCGCTGATCGATCTCGGCGACGGCGTGCTCTGCTGCGAGTTTCACAGCAAGGCGAACGCCATGGGCGATGACATTCTGCAGATGGCGCGCGCGGGCCTCGCGGAGCTCGAAACGAACTTCGACGCGATGGTGATCGGAAATCAGGGGGAGAATTTTTCAGCCGGCGCGAACCTGATGATGGTGCTGCTCGCCGCGCAGGAGCAGGAATGGGACGACCTCGATGCCGCCGTCCGCGCATTCCAGCGGATGAACATGGCGCTGAAATATGCGCCGAAACCCGTCGTAGCCGCGCCGTTCGGACTCGCCTTGGGAGGCGGCTGCGAACTGCCTCTGCACTGCGCGCGCATACAGGCCTCGGCGGAGCTTTACATGGGGCTTGTCGAGGTTGGCGTCGGGCTGATCCCCGCCGGGGGCGGGTGCAAGGAGATGCTGCTGCGCTCGCGCGATCTGAAGAAGATCTTCGAGCAGATCGGATTCGGCAAAGTTTCGACGAGCGCCGCCGAAGCGCGCCAGCTCCGCTTTCTGCGCGACGGCGATGGCGTGTCGATGAATCCCGAACGCCTGATCGACGATGCGAAGCAACTGGCGCTTTCTTTGGTCCCGAGCCACGCTCCCGGCGCGCCGAGGACGGATATCGAGGTCTCCGGCGACGAGGGCTTCGCGCTGATGAAGATGGGCGTGTGGATGGCGCAAAAGGGCGGATACATCTCCGCCCATGACGCGCTGATCGGCGAGAAGCTGGCGTATGTATTGAGCGGCGGGCGGCTGACGGGGACTCCCAAAGTTTCCGAACAGCATCTGCTGGATCTCGAGCGCGAGGCCTTCCTCAGCCTTTGCGGACGGGCCGAGACGCAGCAGCGCATTCAACACATGCTCAAGACGGGTAAGCCCCTGCGCAACTGAGTGGCGAGGGCTGTCTCGGCCGCCGCGCCCGGCATCCCTTCAGGGGTGCCGGCTCTGCCCCACAGACCAGAATTATCTTGACAGTTTCCGAAGGCGCGTTTTCTCATGAGGGATGACTACACAGGCCACCGGTGCGGACCCCATTACTGAAGAACGCGTCGATCGCGACAACTCTCCGCAACTCACGTCTCACGATCTGAAGATTCTGAGCGAAGTGGAGCGCTCGCTGGCAAACGGGCTCGAACTGCACGCCTGGTGGGAACGCGCGAATGCGACCGGCAACTTCGAGCAGCGCTTTCCCACTGCGCTGACGATTAATCGTCCGGATACGAGCTTCGCTTACTTCGATCACGCCACTGTCGGCGGCACGCGCATCCCGATCATGGGCGACATGCAGGAGATGTTTTACGACAATACGAAGATCCCGCGCGATGCCACCCCGGAAGCGAGGCAAGCCTCCGTCGAGTGGACGCGCGACCAGTTGCAGGAATACATCATGCGCTACTATTCGCGCACGAGCTCGTCGGCACTGCCGAAGTATTACGAGCCAGGCGCGCCGGATCCGCCGGCTTACCTGAATCCTTTCGGGCTCTGCCCGCGGAATGAAATGGAACGCGCGGGTTTCGGGCAGAAACAGCTCTACTACAAGCTGCTCGACAGCGGACGCGTGGGCAAGTTTCCGAAGGAGCAGGAAATCACCATCATCGATCTGCGCGAGATCGGCACGAAGTACGAATGGATGGTCGGCGACGCGCGCATGTTCGGTTTCCAGTTTTCGTTCCTGCCGCTTGGCGACCAGTTTCCTTACGGTGAGCTTCCTCTGCGCGAGACGCAGTTGGCGGTCATCAGCAAGGACTTCATTGTCAACGAGACTTATCCGTGGGACGCCCCCGACGGCATTGTTGGGGAATTCGGCTACGGTCTTGCCACGCTGAAAATCCCCTACGACACTACTATCGTGGGCTATGGTCCCGGTTATTTCGATCAGGGATTCATGACGTACACATGGCGCATCATGCAGACTGGCGCAATTAAGGCCCACATGGAATTTTGCGTGAATCAGCCGGATATCGTCCTGAATCCGGCGTTGAATCCGATCACTTATGGAGTGAAAGTGGCGGATGCCCTTTCCTTCGGGATGGCGAGCGATCTTCTCGAAAAACTGCCGCGTGCCCTCCGCGGTGCGCTGACCGATCCGGTCTTCGGTTCGATCGCTCTCGCCAATATCGCAACGCTCGGATGGGCTGCGCGCGATCTTAACCTGTCCCGGACCGGCGTAATGAAGTTGTTTTTGTATTACCACTACCTGGTGATTTATACGCTGGTGGCGAATTCGATTGCGACCTGGAGGCAGATACCGGACTGGCTGGATACGGCGGCGCTGCCCGACTGGGTGGTGAAGGGAACGGACTGATTATTTCCCGAGCAGGTTGGCGTCCTCTTTCAATGCCACGCCCGAAAGCTTCCTGCGCCGTGCTTCCGTCATCAGAAATGCGAGCTTATGGGCCGCGACCGCATAGCTGAGCCCGGCGGCGCGAATGTTCGAGATGCAGTTGCGATCGGCGTCCGCGAGTCCGGCGTGCGGATTCCAGCTCAGATAAATGCCGAGGCTGTCGGACGAACTGAGGCCCGGTCTCTCGCCGATGAAGACAACCGACAGTGCTGCGCCCAGGCATTCGCCGATCTCGTCTCCGATCGCAACGCGGCCTTGTTCCGCGATGACGAACGGCGCCAGGTTCCAATCCGCGCCGTCGATGAGCTGGAGCGTCGCGTCGATCGTGGGGGCGGCATGAAGCTGGGCAGCGGCGGCCGAAAGTCCGTCGGCGATTACGAACACCGCATCCTGCTTGCCGCGGCGGCCGCCGAGCAGCGCGCGTGATTTTTCGTTGAGCCTGCGCCCGAGATCCGGGCGGCGGAGATAGGCTGGACGGCCCGGAACCTGGCTGTGAACTTCAATAAGTTCCTGCCCCAGCGGCTTCAGATCGAGAACGAGTTGGCGCACGTCGAGCGCTGCGTGAACTGCGCCACGAGCGCGAGCATGAGCCAATTGCAGGGCGAGCGTTTCCTTCGTCGGCAGGCTGATGCCCGCGCGGGGAAGGCCCACGCGCGCAGTGGTGAAATCGCGCAGCTCGGGCAGACTCATCGTTCCAGCAATGCCCGTGCGCCCGGAAGTTCCCCCTTGCGGGTCTGCATCCAGCTTTCAAATTCAGGCGCGGGCCGCAGGTTCAGTATCCGTCGCAGATACAGCGCATCGTGGAACGACGTCGTCTGGTAATTCAGCATGATGTCGTCGCCGCCCGGCACGCCCATGATGTAATTCACGCCGGCAGCGCCCAATAATGTGAGCGTGGAATCCATGTCGTCCGGATCGGCCTCGGCGTGGTTGGTGTAGCAAACGTCGCAGCCCATCGGCAGGCCGAGCAATTTGCCGCAGAAGTGATCTTCGAGCGCGGCGCGCTGGATCTGCTTGCCGTCGTAAAGATATTCGGGGCCGATGAATCCGGCCACCGTATTCACGAGCAGCGGTTTGAAATGCCGCGCCACCGCGTAGGCGCGCGCTTCGCACGTCTGCTGATCCAGGCCGTGATGCGCGTTTGCGGAGAGCGCGCTTCCCTGGCCGGTCTCGAAGTACATCACATTGTTGCCGACGGTCCCGCGCTTTAGTTCAAGCGCCTGAGCGCGCGCTTCCCGAAGCAGGGCGAGATCGATGCCGAACGACCGGTTGCCCACCTCGGTTCCGGCAATGGATTGAAAAACCAGGTCCACCGGAGCACACTGGCGCATGGCTTCCATTTGCGTCGTGACGTGCGCCAGCACGCACGTTTGCGTTGGAATGTCGAATGTCGTCCGGATGCGGTCGAGCATGCCAGTGAGCGTGACAACGCTCGCGACGTTGTCGGAAACGGGATTGATGCCGATCACGGCGTCGCCGCTGCCGTAGGTGAGTCCGTCGATGACGCTGGCGGCGATGCCGGCCGGATCGTCGGTCGGATGATTGGGCTGCAGGCGCGTGGAGAGGCGTCCGGCGAGTCCCAGGGTGTTGCGGAATCGCGTGACGACGCGTATCTTCGCGGCGACGATGATGAGATCCTGCAGCCGCATTATTTTGGAAACCGCCGCGGCCATTTCCGGTGTGATGCCTGGCGCGAGGTCCGCCAGGAGTTGCGGCGTCGCTGCGTCGCCAAGCAGCCAGTCTCGAAATTCGCCGACGGACATCGAGGCGATGGGCGCGAAGGCCGTGGCGTCATGCTCGTCGAGGATGAGGCGGGTGACCTCGTCGGCCTCGTAGGGGATCACCGGCTCCGAAAGAAACGTTGAGAGCGGTAAGTCCGCGAGCGCGATCTGAGCGGCCACGCGTTCCTCGGGACTTTGTGCGGCGATGCCTGCGAGTTCGTCTCCTGAGCGCAGGGGCGTTGCTTTCGCGAGAAGGGTCTTTAAATCCGCGAACTCCCAGGCCGTGCGGCCGAGAGTCGAGCGGTACGCGCCCATGCAGACAATCTACACTGCGGCGCCGGCCTGCTTACTGCTTCTTCTTGCTGGTTTGCGGCGGAGCCACCGCGCCCGGAGCCACATCGCCCGCCGCGCCGTTCCGCGCGTCGATGCGAAGGATCGAAACCGCGGCCATGTCGCGCACGATGTTGTGATCGTCCGCGAGGAGCGGCTCGAGCTTCGCGATGCTGCCCGCGTTGCCGCGCTCGCCGAGTCCTTTCGCGGCTTCGAGCCGCACGAACTGGTTGTCGTCGCTGAGTGCCCATTCGAGAAGCTGGACCGCGTACTCATCGGGATACTTCGCCAGATAAGCCGCGGCGGCGGCCCTGCCCGGCGCTCCCTTACTCTTCAGATCGGCGGTGTCCTTGATCGCGGGGATAACCATGGATACCGGACCGAACATGGCGCCGGTAGCATCCTGCGAGCCCATAAGGACGAGTTGCCCCGGATGATGCAGTTTGCCTTTGGCTTTGTGCATGGCATTGGCAAGAATTCCGGGTGCGTCTCTGCGTTCACCCGCGAGCACCGCGACGAGGACTTCGCGTCCGGCCGGATCCCCCAGTTCGACGAGAGCCTTCGCAGCGGCGAACGAAACCTCGGGCGAATCGTCGAGAGCCTGCGTCAGCCGCGGAATCGCCGAGGCCGCTTTCAATTCTCCGAGAGTCAGGGCGGCGACTCGGCGCACTTCCAACGTCTTATCATCGAGGGCTGTCACGGCGCGCCGCACCGCTTCCGGATCGTTTGAGCCAAGTGTCGCGAGAGCGGCCAGAGCTTGTTCCCGATGCTCCGCATTGCCCGTGAGCGATGTATCGAGCACTGTCCACGCATGCGCGGAACCCGCGCCACCAGCCGCGGCAAGTGTCTGAACCAAAAGGAGCGTGCATGGCGCGAGGAACCTCATGCCGCGCAAACAAGCATTCCGAATGCCGAAGCAAATGGCGCGAGCCGGCATTTGTGTTGCTTCGTACCTGAGACACTGTGCGACATTGAATCTGGAACATCATCAAATGCCTGACGCAGTCATCGTCGATTGCCTTCGCACGCCGGTCGGAAAAGCCGGCCGCGGAACTCTCCGGAACACACGCCCGGACGATCTCGCCGCGACCGCGATGCGCGGCCTGCTGGATCGCTTCCCGCAGCTTCCCAATGAGGACGTCGAAGACGTGATTCTCGGCTGCGCTATGCCGGAAGCGGAGTCGGGCAGCAACATGGCCCGGATGGCCGCGATACGCGCCGGCCTTCCGGTCACGACCACCGGGGTCACGATCAACCGCTTCTGCAGTTCCGGGTTGCAGGCGATCGCAATGGCTTGCGACCGCATTCATGCGGGCGGCGCGCACATCCTGATCGCCGGCGGCAGTGAATCGATGAGCATGATCCCGATGGCGGGCAACAAGCCCGCGCCGAACCCCTGGTTTGTCGATCACTATCCGCAGATCTACATCAATATGGGGCTGACGGCCGAAGAGGTGCAGCGCAAGTATGGCGTCTCGCGCGAGGACGCCGATGCGTTCGCGCTCCGCAGCCATCAAAACGCACTGCGCGCGCAACAGGAAGGCCGCTTCGCCGATGAGATCGTGCCGGTGAAAGTCGAGACAACAGCGATGAACGGCTCGGGGTCGAAGCCCGCGCGCACCGAAACGATCTTCGACAAAGATGAAGGACCGCGCGCCGACACATCGCTCGAAGCGCTGGCGAAACTGAAGCCGGTGTTCCATGCCAACGGGACAGTCACGGCCGGGAACTCTTCGCAGACGAGTGACGGCGCGGCGGCAGCCCTGGTGATGTCGGCCTCGAAAGCGCGCGAGCTTGGGCTTAAACCGAAAGCCCGCCTTATCAGCTTCGCCACGGCGGGCGTGCCGCCGGAGATCATGGGCATCGGTCCGGTGGTTGCGATTCCGAAAGCGCTGGCGCTCGCCGGATTGAAACTCGACGACATTGGCGTGATCGAGCTCAACGAGGCCTTCGCGGCGCAGGCGCTGGCAGTAATCCGCGCGGCGGGGCTCGATTCGGAAAAGGTGAACGTCAACGGCGGCGCGATTGCGCTGGGGCATCCACTCGGCTGCACGGGCGCGAAGCTGACGGCGACGATCCTGCGCGAGATGGAACGCCGCGAAGTGCGCTACGGCATGGTCACGATGTGCGTGGGCGGCGGTCAGGGCGCTGCTGGAATCTTTGAAAGGATATAGATGCACATGGCCACCGCGACCGCTCCTCCGAAGACAGCAGGCGGCTCGTTCCTGATTGAAGACCAGCCTGCCGCCGCGGTCTTCACGCCCGAAGATCTCACCGAAGAACACCACGCGATCGCCCGCACGGCGCGCGAATTTTTCGATAAGGAAGTGGCTCCGCGCGTCGAGGAGATGCAGCATGGCAACTTCGACGTCGCGGTCATGCTGCTGCGCAAAGCGGC
Source organism: Bryobacteraceae bacterium (assembly GCA_035552355.1). Lineage (GTDB taxonomy): Bacteria > Acidobacteriota > Terriglobia > Bryobacterales > Bryobacteraceae > BOG-234. Next base: position 8,253 of record DASZLP010000011.1, read on the forward strand.
GGCGTTGGGTCTTGAATCGGTGCTCACGCCCGAGCGCTGCGGCGGTATGGAGATGGATCTCACGTCCGTCATGGTCGTCGCGGAACAGTTCGCGCGCGATGGGTCGTTTGGCGGCTGGCACGGGGCGCACGCGGGTATTGGCACGCTTCCGCTGCTGCTCTTTGGCACGGATGCGCAGAAGGAAAAGTATCTGGCGAAGCTTTCGAGCTGCGAAATGGTTGCGGCTTATTGCCTGAGCGAGCCGCAGGCCGGTTCGGACGCCCTCGCCGCGAAGACGCGCGCCGATCTTTCGGAAGATGGCACGCACTACGTCCTCAACGGTCAGAAGATGTGGATCACCAACGGCGGCAAGGCCGACATCTTCACCGTATTCGCGAAAATTGCAGGCGAGCAGTTTTCGGCATTCCTTGTCGAGCGCGCGTTTCCCGGAGTCTCGAACGGCGCCGAAGAAAAGAAGATGGGGATCAAAGGCAGTTCCACGACGCCGATCTTCTTCGACAACGTGCGCGTTCCGGTGGAGAACCTGCTCGGCGAAGCCGGGCGCGGCCACATCATCGCGTTCAACATCCTGAACATCGGCCGGCTGAAGCTTGGCGCGTTTGCTGTCGGCGGGTCGAAGAACATCCTGCAGATTTCGATCGCCTATGCGAAAGACCGCAAGGCGTTCGGGACGACCATTTCGCAGTTCGGGATGATCCAGCAGAAGCTGGCGGAAATGGCCATCCGCATCTATGCGGCTGAATCGATGACCTACCGGGTCGAAGGCCTGATTGGCGGCCACCTCGAAGGTTTCACCTGGAACGAACCGGACGCCGCTCGCCGCATGATGAAGGCTGTCGAAGAGTTCGCGGCGGAGTGCTCCATCATTAAGGTCTATGCGTCCGAGATGCTCGATTACGTCGTCGATGAAGGCGTGCAGATCCACGGCGGCTACGGCTACCATCAGGACTACGCGGTCGAGCGCGCTTACCGCGATTCGCGCATCAACCGGATCTTCGAAGGCACGAACGAAATCAACCGGCTGCTGATCACCGGCATGCTGCTGAAGCGCGCCCAGCAGGGGCGGCTCGGGCTGGTGAAAGCGGCGAAAGCGTTGATGGACGAAGTGCTCGCCGGACCTTCGACGGGCGGTACGCCGGTCGCGAACGCGAAGAAGATTGCGCTCCTGCTGATGGCGCTGGCGTTCGAAAAATTCGGCGCGGGGCTGGAGAAGCAGCAGGAGGTAGTGGCCGGAATCGCGGATGTCGTGATGGAGGCGTTCGCGATGGAATCGGCTCAATTGCGGTCGGCGAAGACGGGAAATGGGGCAGACATGTGCGCGGTGCTCGTGACCGATTCGATGGCGCGCATCGAAATGTTCGCGCGGCCCGTGCTGGCGGCGTGCTCCGAAGGCGATGCGCTGCGGACGAACATGGCGATCCTGCGGCGTTTCGCCAAACATGACCCAGTGGACACGATTGGGCTGCGGCGCCGCATCGCTGAGCGTCTGCTGAGCGCCGGCCGGTATACGGCTTGACGCCCCGCGTGGTCCTCGCAGTGGGATTGCCGGGGTCGGGCAAGTCGAGCTACCTCGCCGGACTCGGCGCGCATCCGATTTCGAGCGATGCGATCCGGATGCAACTGGTGGACGACGAAACGGACCAGACGATTCACGAGCGCGTGTTTGCCACCATGCGGTACCTTCTTGCGCAGCGGCTGGAACTCGCGCGGCCGGTAACGTATATCGACGCAACGAATCTCACACGGGCCGATCGCCTGCCGTTCATCGAAGTGGCGCGCAGGCATGGTGCGGCGGCAGAGGCGCTCTACTTTGAAGTGCCGCTCTCCGTTTGCAGGGCGCGCAATGCGGCGCGGTCGCGCGTCGTTCCCGACGAAGCGCTCGAAGCCATGGCCGCCAGGCTCGAGCCGCCGGCCGCGGAAGAGGGATTCACGCGGATCGAATCCGTTCCGTGCCCTCCCTGAAGATCTCCGCCGGCGCCAGCAGGCTGACGACGATGTTGCCGGAGCTCTCAAAGTCGTAGAAGTATCCCGGTTGCACCAGCACATCGGAATCGCGCAGCAGGCGCAGCTCGGCGCCTTCTTCCTGATTCGCGACGATCGCGTACCATCCTGCTTCGACGTGGAGCGCGCGCAGCCCCGATACCGCGAGCGTTTGAAGATTCGCGCGCAGACGCTTCATGATCTGGCTTTGTACGCCCTCGCGCAGCGCCAGCAGCGACTCCAGCGCGCACTGCACGGGCGTGCCGACCGAAAGATACGTGTCGGCGATGATTTCGAGGCGCGCCAGAGCGTCATTCACGAGAGCTGGAGGGCCGTTCACGATCATCCACGCCAGCTTCATCTGCGGCAGCCCCACCGTTTTCGAAAGCCCGCTGAGCGCGAATACGAGAGTGTCGCCGGCGTTCTGCAGCGTGGCGATCGAGTCGGCGGCGGGGTCCAGTTGGTAATCCCGAAATACTTCATCGGAAATGATCGGCAGTCCAAAGCCGCGGAGTTCGTCGAGCTCGTGCCGCCGCAGGAAGTGTCCCGTCGGATTATTCGGGTTCACCAGCACGATGGCCCGCGTGCGCGGCGTAATCGCGCCTCTCAGAGTGTGGAAATCGATGAACCAGCCAGGAGCATCATAGAACAATCCGTAATGACGCACGTTCACCGATTCCAGCGCGGCGAGATACTCGAACAGCGGATACGACGGACGCGGAACCAGCACTTCATCGCCCGGATCGCAAAGCAGCTTGAACAGCCAGGAGTAAGCCTCGCTCGTGCTCGCTGTCATCACGACACGGTCCACCGGCGCGCCATACTCGCGCGCAATCGTTTCCCGCGCCGCGCGCAATCCGAAAGGCTCGGGCTCGTAGCGAATCGCAGCCGCATCCGCAAGGGAGCTGAGGAAGCTGGGCGGGTATTCGATCCCGGCGCGCGTGGGGTTCGATTCCGTGAGATCGAGAATGCGGGCGCCCGCTTCATGCTTCGCGCACAGCAACTCGGCGAGCGCGTTGGGGCGCATCTCGCCTGGCAATCGGGCCGAGAACTTCATCGGGAGAGAAAGTCTCCGGAGAGGATTCTGGATCCCGCGGGCGGTACCGGCAAATAGCGGTAGAGCCAATGGCCGTTCACCACGACCCGCTCGAAGTCCTCGCCTTCATAGTCGTCAAGAACGCGCAGCGTCATCTCGGGATTCTTCAGTCGCCAGACTTCTCCGCGCACTTCGCCGTCGGGATGGTTCCTGTAAGCCGGATAATGCCGCACCCGGTAGATCGAGCCGCCCACAGTAGCCGGGCCAATCAGCTCCGCTTCACTGTGCAGCAGACGCGCGTACGGATTCTCGAAGCCGCTGCGCAGGGTACCGTAAACGAAGAGCAGATCGAGCACTCTCGCTTATAGTAGTGCGTGATGGGCGACAGCGACAGCAGCGCGATCGTGGAAGCATTCCTCAAAGAATTCCGCGGAATTACAGAAGAGCTTTCGGAAGACGATTTTCCGGCGCCGGTCTTCAACGCGTGAACATCGGCGAAGCCGGGGCGCAACTGCGCGCGCGCAGGATCTCGGCCGTCGAGCTGGCTCGCGAATCGCTGGCGGGCATTCACGCCGCGCAACCGCGCTTCAACGCCTTCATCACGATCACGGACGAACTCGCTCTCGAACAGGCGCGCCGCGCCGATGACGAGCTGGCGCGCGGTCTCGATCGCGGTCCGCTGCACGGCATCCCCTACGCGCTGAAGGATGTCTTCGCAACCCGCGGCATCCCGACGACCTGCGGATCGAAAATTTTCGCCAGCCGCGTGACCGATCACGATTCGGATGCTTATGAGAAGCTCACCGCCGCCGGCGCGGTTCTCATGGGCAAGACCGGCCTGCACGAATTCGCGTACGGAATCACGAGTAATAATCCGCATTTCGGCGCAATTCGCAATCCGCACGATCCCGAGCGCATCCCCGGCGGCTCGAGCGGCGGTTCGGGTGTCGCGGTGGCGGCGGGACTTGTCTACTTCGCGATGGGGACGGATACCGGCGGGTCCATCCGCGTGCCGGCTTCTTATTGCGGCTGCGTCGGGCTGAAGCCGACGTACGGGCGCGTCAGCCGCGCGGGTGTCTTCCCGCTGGGTTTTACGCTGGACCACGTGGGTCCGCTGACCCGCACCGTGCGCGATGCCGCGCTCGTGATGCAGGCGATCGCCGGGACTCAATACGCAACGCGTCCGGTTGCTGGCTGCCGCATTGGAGTTCCACGCAACTTCTTTGCGGAACGTCTGTCGCCGGCAGTGGAAGGCGCCTTCCGAGCCGCGATGGCACAGGCGGAGTGTCTTGGCGCGCATCTGGTTCCTGTCGATGTGCCCGATCCGGCCGCGATCGGCGCTGTCGGCCGGCTCATTCTTCTGAGCGAAGCCTCAGCCCTGCTGAAACGCTACCTCGACCGGCGCGAGGAGTTCGGACGCGATGTGCTGGCGCTCCTGGAGCAGGGACTGCTGGTTTCCGCTACCGATTACATCGATGCGCAACGTCTGCGGCGGGTTTATCAGAGTCGCTGGGCGGAACTCTGGAATCAGATCGATTTCGTTTTCACCCCAACCACCGCGATTGAAGCTCCTCTGATCGGGCAGGAAAAGGTGGCATTTGGGAGTGCCGACGAGGATGTCCGGCTGGCATCGACTCGGTTTGTCAGGCCCTTTAATGTACTGGGTTTACCAGCCATTTCGATCCCATGGCAAACGGCCGGGCTGCCGGTTGGCATCCAGATCGCCGGCATGCCGGGTTGCGACGAGGAGTTATTGGCCTTCGGAGAAGGTGCGTTTTCACCCCAAAGTGATTGACAGCAAAGAAGATGTTCGACGGATTTACATAGTCTTACGACCGTAAAATCCGAGGCCATCTTCCAAAAATGGAATACTCGCGCCGGGGTAGTTACTAATCTCCTTAAAATCAAGCAGATACAGAAGGCTTAATTGGCGCGAGAGTTGCTGTGCTTCGTGGCTATGACCAATATCTCTCCAAGGCGAGGTCTGGCGGCGATCATTTCCCTGGTTGCCCTGACGCTCGTTCCTCACCAGGGATTTGCCCAGCTTACCAGCGGCGATCTCACTGGATTAATCAGCGACCCTTCCGGCGCCGGAGTTCCTAACGCGACCGTGGATGCGGTTAACACGACGACCGGCGTTAAGACCTCTCAGACCGCGAATTCGACCGGCGAGTACCGCTTTTCCAACCTGCCGGTTGGCACCTACGATCTTTCAGTCACCGCCAGCGGCTTCGCCGGCAGTTCGGCAAAGGGTGTCCCGGTGGCATTGAATCGTATCGGCACGCAGAATTTCTCGTTGCAGGTAGGCCAGACGGCCACGACTGTCGAGGTCTCGGAGTCGGTGGCGACGATCGACACCAACACAGCCCAGATTACGAACAACTATGATCAGCGATTTGCCGAGGATCTGCCGAATACGAGCACCGGCCAGGGTGTGATTAATCTTTCGCTGTTGTCGGCGGGCGTGGCTTCAGGCGGCGGTATCGGGGTTGGAGAGGGTCCATCGGTCGGCGGCCAGCGTCCGCGCGCGAATAACTTCACGATCGAAGGCGTCGACAACAACAGCAAGTCGGTGACAGGACCGCTCGTGTATGTGCCGAATGACGCGACACAGGAATTCAGCGTTCTGCAGAACGTTTATCAGGCTGAGTTCGGCCACTCCTCGGGCGGCCAGTTCAACACCATCGTGAAATCGGGTACCAACGATTTCCACGGGACCGCGTTCGAGTATTTCGACAATCGCGATCTCAACGCGATCGATCAGCTTTTCCAGAATCAGGGCATCACGAAGAATCCGCGGTACGACCAGAACCGCTTCGGCGGAAACTTCGGCGGCCCTATCAAGAAGAACAAACTGTTCTTTTTCACGGACTGGGAATACAATCCGACGGGCCTGACGAGCACGGCCGGCGTAACGGCTCCTACCGCGGCCGGCATCGCCCAACTCTCCGCACTGCCTGGAGTCAGCGCCACCAACCTCAAGATCTTCCAGCAGTACACGCCCGTGGCTCCCACCGCCGACGGGGGGCTGCAGCCCTACACGCTGCCAAATGGCACGAGCATTTCCGTTCCCGTCGGCACCGCCAACATCGCGGGGCCAAATTTCCAGAACTGGCTGTACGGAGTTGCCTCGGTTGACTACAGTCTTTCGGATAAAGATCAGTTGCGCGGCCGTTTCATCATCAACAAGAACGACGGGTTCCCACCTTCGGCCGAGCCGCAATTGCCGGCGTTTTTCCTCTCGGCGCCATCCCGTTATTACCTCGCGACGCTCTCGGAATATCACAACTTCACGCCGTCTCTCACGAATGAATTCCGCTTCGGATTCAATCGTTACAACCAGAACATCCCCGAGGGTAATTTCCAATTCCCCGGTCTGGACAAATTCCCGGATATTTATTTTGACGACCTCGGCATCCAGCTCGGTGTTTACACCAGCGCGCCTCAGTTCACGATCCAGAACACCTATCAATTCACCGATAACGTGACGTGGGTGAAAGGCAAGCACACGTGGAAACTGGGCTTCGACGGGCGCAAGATTATTTCGCCGCAGTCGTTCACGCAGCGCGCACTCGGAGATTATGAATACACGCAGGTCACCGATTTCCTGTATGACCTGCAGCCGTACGATTTCGCGGAACGATCGACGGGCAGTTTCACTTATTACGGCGACCAGATCGCGACTTATTTCTACGGCAGCGACAGTTGGAAGGTTAATCATCACCTCACGCTCGATCTCGGCCTGCGCTGGGAATTCACCAGCGTGCCCTATGCCGAGCGTTTGCAGAAGGTGAACGCGGTTTCGAACGTACCCGGACTCCTCACGTTTGGAACTCCGCAGCCGAACTGGAAGAACTGGGGTCCGCGCATTGGATTCGCGTATTCGCCCGGAACCAGCGGCAATACCTCGATTCGCGGCGGCTTCTCGATGTCGTATGACGTGCTTTTCGATAACCTCGGCATTCTGTCGGCGCCGCCGCAGTTCTCGCAGACCGTCGATCGGACATGTACGACCCAGTTCGATTACCAGTGTGCGCCCGGCTTCCTGCAAAACGGCGGTATTGGACCCGGCACACAGGCCTCCGGTTTTACCCCGGCCCAGGCGCGCGCGAATACTTCCGCTTTCGTTCCCGATCAGGTGCTGCCGTATGCGCTCAACTGGACACTCGGCATTCAGCACGTTTTCGCGAAAGATTACACGCTGGAAGTGCGCTACGTAGGAACCCGCGGAATCCACCTGCCGTTGCAATCGCAGTTGAATCAATACGCCGTTGTTACCGCGAGCAACTCGCTGCCGACTTATATCACCAATCCGGGGCAGGCGGTTCTCAACTCTCTGCCTCTGACGCTGACGCAGTTAAACGCGGAGGCGACTGCGACAGGCACGCCCAATAATTCGGCCGGATCTGAAATCCCGGCCTTCTATAATGCCGGATTCCAAAGTAAGATCACCGCTTATGAGCCGCAGGGCTGGTCGTTTTACAACGGCCTCGACGTGCAACTCGACCGCAGGTTCACTAATGGACTGATTTTCCGTGGCGCTTATACCTGGAGCCATAACATCGACAACAGCACCGCCGAGGTATTTTCGACCTACCTGACGCCGCGGCGTCCGGAAGATTTCGGTAATCTGTCGCTCGACCGGGCCACTTCGGCGCTCGATCGCCGCCAGCGGTTTACACTGTCTTTGCTTTATGACGTTCCCTTGTTCTCTCACAGCGGGAATGCTTTTATGAAGAACATCGTCGGTAACTGGGAAGTGGCGCCGATCTACACTTACCAAACGCCGGAATACTACACAGTTCAGAGCGGCATCGACGCCAATCTGAACGGGGACGCAGTCGACCGCGTGGTCGTGAATGTGAACGGCGTTCCCGGCACCGGCACCGGCGCGAGCCCTCTCACGAACTCAGCCGGTCAGGTCGTTGCCTATGTGGCCAACAATCCCACGGCTCAGTACATTACGGCCAACAAGGGCACATTTCCAAACGCGGCGCGCAATACGCTGCCTGGGCGCCCGATCGATAACATCGATCTGACGGCGGTAAAGCGCTTCTCTTACAAAGAGCGCTACAAACTGGAATTTCAGGCGCAGTTTCTGAACTTCTTCAATCATCCGCAGTTCATCGCGGGCAGGTTGAACGATGTTTTCCTGGATTCCTTCAACAGCCCGGCATACCAAACGATCCTGAAGCCCAACAATCCCGCTTTCAACGATCAGGAATCGGTCTTCTCGAGTAACCCGCGGGCTATTCAGTTAGTACTGAAGTTCAAATTCTGATGACTTTGGTTAACTGACTTTCTTAGTCTTTAGTTCGTGGTTTTCAGGCCACGCCGCCGGGACTTCCTGGCGGCGTGGCCTTTTTGTTGGCTTTTTCGGCGCGGGATAACTTGTGAGTAACACAATTTATGCCGCACAAAAGGCGCTCCGCTGCTTTAGCGTTTCTTGACATGCTGGTCGTGTTCACCCCAGATTTGTTGACTTTTTTAGCGAATTCCTTGTGGAAAACCGGGTGGTTCGATACAATTTGAACTATAAAGTACCGGGAGCCCTTCAAACTCTATGATCAGAACATTAGCCAAATTCGCGGCCGTTGTGTCGCTGTTTTTCTTCATGGCGCTCTCGAGCGTCTTCGCGCAGGCCACTGGCGGCGCGATCACCGGAACGGTTATCGATCCTTCCGGCGGGGCTGTCGCAAATGCGACCGTCACTGTCGAGAATGTCGCCACTGGCGTGAAGGCTTCTGAACCAACCGACGCCGCTGGTCTCTACCGAGCCGGCAATCTGCTTGTCGGGAATTATAAGATCACCGTGTCGGCTCCCGGATTTACCTCCGCCTCGGTTGAAAACAACGCCGTCGAGCTGAATGTGACGTCGACAGTGAACATCACGCTTAGGGTAGGCGCAGTCTCGAGCGAGGTGCAGGTGACTGAAGCGGCGGCGCAGATCGATACCACGACTTCGCAGTTGACAAACGCCTACGACCATCAGCTCGCTGCCGATATTCCGATCGCGGCTAACACGGCCGGCAGCGGCGGCACGGGTGTCTATAATCTGGCGCTGCTTGGCGCGGGCGTATCGAGCGCCGGCGGCATCGGCGTGGGCTTCGGCCCGGCTATCGGCGGCCAGCGTCCGCGCAACAACAGCTTCAACATCGAAGGCGTTGACGATAACCGCAAAGACGTCACCGGTCCGGTCGCCCGCGTTCCCAACGACACGGTTGCCGAGCTGACGATCATCCAGAATCAGTTCAGCGCCGAATACGGCCACTCCTCGGGCGGCCAGTTCAACACCGTGCTGATCAGCGGCACCAATACGATCCACGGCGCGATCTGGGAATATCTCGAGAACAAAGACCTGAACGCGATCGACCAGTCGTTCAAGAGGCAGTTCGTCGGCACCACGCTTCCTCCGTCGCCGCGTTTCGACCGCAATCGCCTGGGCGCGATGATCGGTGGGCCGATCGTCAAAAACAAGCTGTTTTACTTCGGATCCTATGAGTACAATCCGTGGGGTCAGGCGAGCGTCCCGACTTCGGCCTCTTTTGCCCCCACGGCTGCCGGCTATGCGGCGCTCGGAAATATTTCGACCGTGAATCCCGCGCTTTTGTCGCTGATGAAGCAGTACGTGGCGCCCGCGCCCGTGCAGGCTTCCGGAGCGGCCGGAACGACCACGGTGGGCGGCGTCAGCATTCCGATCGGCGTGCTGCCGATCGTGGCGCCGAACTTCCAGAACACTTATACCTGGCTGACGTCGGTCGATTACGTTCTCGGCAGCAAAGATCAGCTTCACGGCCGCTATATCGACAATAAAATTTCTTCGGTCGATATCGGCGCGAACCTGCCCGTCTTCTTCACGCCCCAGCCGACTACGGCACACATTGGAACGGCGTCGGAGTATCACACCTTCTCGCCGAGCGTCACCAACGAATTCCGTGCTGCTTACAACCGGTTTAATCAGAACTACGTCGTGCCGGACTTCACGTTCCCCGGCCTCGATGTCTTTCCGAACATCGGCATCAACAATGATCTGAACCTCAACATCGGTCCCAACCCGAACGCACCGCAGGGAACCATCCAGAGCACCTATCAGCTCGTCGACAACGTGAGCTGGGTGAAAGGGCGGCATGAATTGAAGTTCGGTTTCGACGGCCGCGATCTGATCGCCGCCAGCACGTTCATTCAGCGCCTGCGCGGCGATTATGAATACAGCACGCTCGACCTGTTCCTGCGCGACCAATTCCCGGATCAGCTTGCGCAGCGCAACATCGGCGGGCGGCCGTACTCCGGCAACATGACCGCATACTACTGGTTCGCCAACGACAACTGGAGAGCCACCCACAGCCTTACGATCAATCTCGGCATCCGTTACGAATTCAATGGCGTGGCGCAATCCATGCGGCTGTTCGATGCCGATGCGATCGCCAACACTCCGGGCGTCCTGACCTTCCAGGCTCCGCAGCCGCAAAAAACCAACTTTGCTCCGCGCGTCGGATTCGCCTATTCGCCCGGCAACTCCGGGATGACATCTATCCGAGGCGGGTTCGGTGTCGCGTACGACCAGGTGTTCGACAACGTAGGCACCAACGCCACGCCGCCGCAGGCGAGCGCGACGGTGAATGCCGTCGCCTCGAGCTATGTGAATGGGGACTTCCTGTCGACTGGCGGAATCACGCCCAACAGCGTTCCATCCACTCTGACGGCAGTGCAGGCACGCGCCGCCAGCTCATCCTATCTGCCGCCGCTGCAGAAGCAAGGCTACTCGCTGACCTGGAACCTCAGCTACCAGCGTGTCTTCGCGAAGGATTACACGTTCGAAGCGCGCTATGTCGGCACCAAGGGCGTCCACCTGCTCTTCCAGACGCAGATCAACCGCAACGCGCTGATCACGCCTTCCGTGAACCTGCCTCTCTTCTATTCACAGCCTGCGCAGGGCGTGCTCGACTCCGAGCGGTACGGCCTGTGCCCGGCCGGCGCCGCCACCGCCGCGCCTTCCTGCATCACGGTGGGCAGCAATCAGGCCAGCCTGAATAATCCGTTGCTGCCCTATGGCTACAGCAGCACGATCACCGGCTATGAGCCGCTCGGCAACTCGCAGTACCACGGTCTGGCGCTGCAGTTGACGCGCCGATTCTCCGACCACCTGTACTTCCTCGGCGCCTACACTTTCAGCCACCTGATCGACGATTCGACCGCCGAGGTCAACTCCACCACACTGACGCCCCGACGTCCACAGGACTTCAATGATCTCTCGGCGGAGAAGGGTTCTTCCGCGCTCGATCACCGGCAGCGCCTCACCTTCACTCCTCTTTATGAAGTGCCCTGGTTTGCGGGCGACAAGATGTGGATGAAGAAGAATGTCCTCGGCAACTGGCGCCTCTCGGCCGTCTATACCTATGAGACCGGTGAGTGGGTCACGCCGCAGAGCGCTGTCGATTCCAATCTCAATGGCGATTCGGCCGGCGACCGTGTGGTGATCAACGCCTCCGGTATTCCCGGCACCAGCAGCGACGTTACGGCGCTTAAAAACACGCTCGGGGCCACGGTCGGCTATCTCGTCAGGAATCCCAGCGCGCAGTTTATTCGCGCGCAGGCGGGCGTCTATGCCAACTCGGGCCGCAACATCCTGCAAACACCCCCGATCGACAACGTCGACCTCAATGTTTCGAAGATCTTTTCGATCCGCGAGCGCACGAAGTTTGAGTTCCGCGCCGATTTTTACAACTTCCTCAATCACTCGGAATATACGGCGGGTCCGATCGACAATGTGAGCATCAAGCAGCACATCGGCGAGACCAACTATCTCACTCCCGGCAATCCGCTCTTCGGCGCGTGGGATCAGGTGTTCTCAAACAATCCCCGCCGCATCCAGTTGGGTGCGAAGATCACCTTCTAACCCAGGCTGTCTTAACTCATTGACAAAGGCAGGGCTTCGGTCCTGCCTTTTGTTTTGCCTCGTCGAAGGAATCGATGGAGCGTCGGCAAGCCGAATCGAGCGTCGGCCTGACACTTCCGTAAACTGGAGGCAGTGATGAGGACCGCTGTCTGTTTGCTCCTGTTGCTTGCGAACGAAGTCATCGCCCAGACCAATCGCGGCCCCGCGTTCGAAGTCGCATCCATCAAGCCATCCGCGCCGGATGAGACGATGTCGGCGACTGCGATGCCTCCGGGCGGGAGAATCGAAATCAGCAACCTTACTCTGAAGGCATTAATCGAGGATGCCTGGCATATTCAGCCGTATCAGATCTCCGGCGGACCTTCCTGGCTCGATTCGGCGCATTACGACATTTCCGCGAAAGCCGCGTCGGCGCAACCGGGCGACGTCCTCAAACGGGAAGATGTTCTGCGAATGCTGCAGACTCTTCTCGAGGATCGGTTCCACCTGGTTCTGCGCCGCGAGGTCCGGCAGCTTCCGATATACGAGCTGGTGCGAGCAAGGAAGGATGGCAAGCTCGGGCAGAAACTTGTCGAATCGAAAGCGGGCGGCTGCGTTCAGTTCGATCCGGTGAATCCGTTTACCGTGGATACGATGAAGCTTTGCGGCAACTTCGCGCTGGGCCCGGATGGGCTCACCCTGGTCAGCGCGCCCATTTCCACTTTGACGCCTTTGTTGTCGCGGCTTCTGGGACGCACTGTAATCGACAAGACGGGTCTCACGAAGAATTACGACATCGAGATCGAGTGGATGCCGGATGAGAGCCTGGCCATGCAGTTGCCGCCCGATGCGCCGCGCCCGCCGCCCGGCGGCCCGTCAATCTTCCAGGTTTTTCGCGATCAACTCGGCCTTGAGCTCAAGGGTAATAAGGGGCCGGTCGAGATCTTCGTAATCGAAAGCGCGGAGAAGCCCGCGGAGAACTGAGCGCACCGAGCGCACAGGCCGCGCGTCCGTCGTGGGCGTGGAAGGGCACCGCTCAATTCTCATCAGGCAGTTCCGCGCGATCGATCACCATCACCTCCATCGGCGCGCGCCGCGGTTCGAGCCGGAGTCCAGGCTGCTCCCGTACGGCGGTGAAGATCGCGGGCGCCGTTGCATCCGGCTTTGCATCCGGCTGTTCCGCGCCCGCGAGGGGATTCGACCACTCCAGCGTATAGTCATATCGGCCCGCGAGCCCGGTCTGATCGACGACAGGCCGGTCCACGCCGTTGCGGTTTGAGAGCCATCCAACGAGCTGCGACATCGTGCCGCCGGAGGCGGTGATGTAACCGCTGCGAGGCATCCGGAGCACACCGGTTGCGTCCGGTCCGCTTTCGCGGAATTTCGGACCGCCCTTATCGGCTACGAGCGCGTACACCGCCGTGTCGCGGGATTCGCGATGGAACGTCAGATGAAACCGTTCGAGCAGGAGTGCAATCAGCATCTGGCGGAACTCTGCGTTCGAGCGCGCGGCCTCTCCTTCCGCTTTGGCCTTGATATCGAATCGCTTTGCCGACGGGTCGAGAGCGGCCGCGTCTTCGCTGGATCCGGCCCATGGCGGGCCGCCCGCGATCTGCCACCCTTTGATGTCCCACGCCCACGCGGCGAGACCGGCGAGGGTCATGGCCTCAAAGTTGAGCCGCGGGCCTGCATGCTCTCCGCCCACGGCGGTGATCCGGCTGCCGGGCTGCCGCATCTTCACCGAAGCCGCTTCAAAACGCAGTGGCTGCTGCGCAAACAGCGAAAGCGTCACGGCAATCAGTAACAGCGGGCGCGTGATCGTCCTGCGCATGCCCATATAGACTGCAGGTCCTGGGAAAAGTTAGTCCAGGTTTTCGGCTTTCAGCGCTTCGATTCACATGCGGGCATCAATGGTGCGGATGTCATAGACCGCTATCGCAGGATCGCCGGGTCACGACCGTGAGGCTCTCGCACTGCGCCTGCGCCACGAGCATTCTCGAAGTCACAGGAAGCGAGCGTATGCCCCATTCACTTTCGAGACGCGGCACCCAGTTCTCCATTGGATCGAGGATTCGAGCCGCCCCAGCGCGGCCTTGATGAGATCTCCCAAATCGAAACAGCGCTCACGACCGTCCGCGCCGCTTTGTCGAGCAGCGCTTTACTCGCTCGCTGCCCGAGCCGCCGATTGTTTCCAACCACCATACACGGCCTTTTAGCGCCCCAGGAGCCCGGCGGAATACCTGTCTTTCAATCGCCACCAGGCGCGCCATAGGCGTGCCCACTTTGGCGATGATGATTCCTGCCCCGGCAGCTTCTTAGACAAGCACCGAAAGGTGAGTTTTGGCGGCGTGGATATTAACCGTTCGCATGGACCAAACTAACCTTAACTTTACTAATTTCTGGGATGCCAGCGCAGGGAGACGATCGGCGCCG
>DASZLP010000012.1:0-47530 GCA_035552355.1 Bryobacteraceae bacterium
GCTTCGTAACCGGAATCGATGAAGCGGCGCGAGGTCTGTTCAGACGTTGGTACGCCCGGGGAGCGGAATTCGCAGCCGGCTCGAAGGAATCACGCGAGCTGGTCGAATCGATAACGGAACGTCCGTACACGCGGGAGACATCGCGTGAGCCGACCTTTCAACCCTGGTTTTCTTACACGGCAGCGTGAGGAAAAAGATGAAAACACACGTCGAGTTCACTCAGCATGAAGACAGGGTCCATGGTTCGGATGGGCGGCGGCGGGTAGTCCAGACCGCCGCCGCTCTCTTCGCAAGCGCGGGACTGCGCGGAACTACTGTGTCGATGATCGCCAGCGCCGCGGGAATCCCGGAAGGCACTCTTTACGCTCACTTCGAAACCAAAGAACGTTTGTTCCGCGAAACAGTCAGGAACAATATCGACGCGCGGCTCCGCCTGCTGGAAGCGCGCGCGGTCTCTGCCGTACACGAAAGCGAAGCAGCCGCCGTTGAACGCATTGCGGAAGCGACGGTGAAGGTCTGCACGAGCGGCGCGGGAAACTCAATCCTGACGAGTTGGGCGCTGCTGGAAGATCACGAATATGCGGCCAACCTCTACCGGGACGAGATCGGCTCGGTGGAATTTTTGTGGAACCGGGCGTTGGCGGAACGCTTCGGGGATTCACCCTCGCGCAGGATCCTTTCGATTCACCTTGTTCCCCACGCGGTGAGCGCATCCCTCGCGTACGGCTTCTGGCTCGCCGCGCTTCGGCACGATGCGTCTGGCGCGGCCGCGATTGCGCAGGGGTTCGTGGCGGGAATCGGACAGACAGCCGCGGCTCTCCTGTCGAAGGGAGGTCCGTACAAGTACGATCGAGCGCCGCACGATCGAGCACTTCCCACAGACAACATCAGAAAGGGCGAATAGAATGCCCTGCGGGCCGGCTATGGATATGCGCCTCGATCAGCGCGAAAAAGAGGGGATTCAGATTCTCGATCTGCGAGGTCACCTGAAAGCGGGCGACTCTGAAGTGACCCTCCGTACCGCGATAAACGCGCTTGTGAAAACCAACAGTGTGAATGTCATCCTCAACCTCGCGGAAGTAACCGGGATGGACGCCGATGGACTGGAGGCGCTGGTCTTCGGTTACACACAGATTCGGAGACACGGTGGCGCGCTGAAACTGGCTCGCCTCAATATCGAGCATCTGAGCCTGACTCTACTGACAAAGCTGAATACAGTATTCGAAATCTTTGTGGATGAGCAGGATGCGGTAAACAGCTTCTTTCCGGGCCGCGCGACTCGCCAATACGACGTTCTTAAATGGGTCCAGGAACAGGAAAAGACACGCTGATCTTCCGTTTGGGAGTTCCGCAAGCGTCGTCCCGGAATTAATTTCGAATCGCTATGGCCGCTTCGGCATCGATGCATAATAGGTGACGATGGCTCTTGAGTCCGCGGCGAGCCTTGCAGTGGGGCCTCCGGTTCACGCCCGCTACGAAGCGCTGTTCCGCGTATCCAGGACGATCGGCGCCCATCGCGATCCTACCGAACTGTTTCAATCGCTCGTACGCGAACTGCAGGGCGTCGTCGAGTTTGACGTCCTTTACTGCACTCAATATGATCCGGCCGCGCAGCGGCCTGTTTTTTGCGTTCTCGAGACACCGGCGCGTCGTCTTCCGCTTCCGGATTTCGAGGCGAAGGAAACTTTGACAGCCTGGGTGTACGAACATCAGAAGCCGCTGATCATTCCTTTTCTCGAAAGCGAGACTCGCTTCCCGCGCGTCACCGCTCTGCTGGAGAGCGAAGGCATTCGATCGCTGGTTGCGCTTCCTCTGCGAACGGCCCACCGCTGGCTCGGATGCCTTGGCGTCGGCAGTCGGCAGCCCGACTCATATTCTCAGGAAGAAATCGAGTTCCTTTCTCTGGTCGCCGACGAGGTTGCGCTGGCGATCGACGATGCGTACCATTTTGAGGCCCTGCAGCAGGAGAAGGATCGACTCAGAATGCTGCTTGATGTCAGCAATGCGGTCACATCCAACCTTGAACTGCCCGATCTGCTGCGCGCCATTTCAGTAAATCTGCGATCCATCATGCAATCGGACGGAGCCGGCGTGGCTCTGATGGATCAGCCCGGCAATCAACTGCGCCTCTGCGTCATCGACTTCCCCGAGAACGATGGCCACATTGCGGAGGGCGAGATCCTGCCGGAGGATTCTTCCTCGGTACAGGCAGCGCGTTTGCGCGAGCCCGTTGTGCTGGAACAAGAGACGAACGGAATCTGTCTTTCGACCTGCAGTGTGCCCCTGATCAGCCGCGACCGCGTTCTGGGGACTCTCGGAGTGAAGAGAAACGATCCGTTTTCCGCCCAGGATATAAGTTTTCTGAAACAGGTGGCCGGACCGGTTGCGATCGCAATCGAGAATGCGATGGCCTACGGCCATATCGCCGAGCTTACCGATAAACTGGCGCGGGAAAAGGTTTATCTCGAGGATGAAATCCGCAGCGAGTTGAACTTCGAGGAGATAATCGGCAAAAGCGAAACGTTGCGGACTCTGCTGCAGCAGGTGGAAACGGTGGCGCCGACGGACTCCACCGTGTTGATCTGCGGAGAGACTGGCACCGGCAAGGAACTAATCGCCCGCGCGATTCACGACCTCAGCTCGCGCGCGAAGAATGCGTTCGTCAAACTGAACTGCGCGGCAATTCCAACGGGATTGCTCGAAAGCGAGATGTTCGGCCATGAACGAGGCGCATTCACCGGCGCGATCGCGCAACGCATCGGGCGCTTTGAGCTCGCGAGCCGCGGCACAGTCTTCCTGGACGAAATCGGCGAAATTCCTCTGGAACTGCAACCGAAGCTGCTGCGCGTTCTGCAGGAGCGTGAGTTCGAGCGGCTCGGGAGCTCGCGCACGCTGAAGAGCGACGCTCGTCTGATTGCGGCGACAAACCGCGATCCTGCGGAAATGGTTGCGGACCATGAGTTCCGGGCCGACTTGTTTTATCGGCTGAATGTTTTTCCGATTCAGCTGCCGCCGCTCCGGGAGCGCCGCGAGGATATTCCGCTGCTGGTCCGGCACTTTGCCCGGCAGTTTGCGCGGCGCATGAACAGGGCGATCGATACGATTCCTTCGGAAACCATGAATGTTCTGGTCGCTTACCATTGGCCGGGGAACATTCGCGAGTTGCAGAATCTGGTCGAGCGCGCCGTAATTCTGTCCACGGGCCCGGTGCTCAACGTGCCGCTCAACGATCTGCGGTCTCCGCCGCAGGCGGCCCGGCCGGCAAATGCACCGGACAACGGAAAGCCCCGCAGGATCGAAACTCTGGAAACCGTGGAGCGGCGGCACGTCCTCGAAACTCTTGAGGCAACCGACTGGGTAGTCGGAGGTCCAAAAGGTGCCGCTGTGCTTCTGGGACTGAAACGCAGCACTTTGCAAGTGCGCATGGAGAAGCTCGGAATACGCAGGGCACGCGCGGCAGAATAACTCCGCCGGTTTGAGCAGAGACCAGAATCTCGCACAATCGCGCTTCTCTTCCATCACCAATTTCTTCCAGGGCAGGACCCAGCAGGCCAGCCACGCTATGACAGTGCTGGCAAACGAGGGGTCGCGCGCATGAGGATGCGATTCAGAGGCAAAGTCGCTTTCGTCACAGGTGGATCAGGTTATTGCATTTGGAACCAACAACAATAAGTTTCGATTGCGACCCGGCAACCCGCCATGGTGGCAAACCGCTGCGCGATACCTTTCTTTCGTCGTCGGCACAACTCTTCGTCGTCGGCACAACCCTTTCACTCAGCACCTCGCCAGCTTCGTTTAACACGCAATACCGGCTGGTCTTGTCCCCCAAATCCATTCCAATCGTCAACCGATCTGCTCTGCGGATTTTCGTGCTCCGCGTCGAACTTTTTGAGTTCTTGTTATTCTTCTTCATGCGCGTTACCCATTGGGAAGCTTAACGCTATCCCGCCGGGAGACCGGCCTTCTCTCTCATCTCGGAAAGACTTACCGATAACGCGAACTTCTGAAACCAGGTTCTACGTGCCCAGCTCTTCCATCATGTCGGGTCCGCAGATCCGCGCCAGCTCAGCCTTGAACTCGCGGTCTGGACGCACCCTCGACGGGACGTCGAGGATCACCGAAAAGTCCCGCGCCGATTCGAGACGCAAACGCACCTGCGTTTCTCCCGGCTTGCGCTCAAACAACTGGCGCAGCTCCGATGGACGATCGATGCCGTTGCGCCCCAGAAAGACCTTCACGCTGATCAAAGTCGGCAGCGCCACGCGGGCGTTATCGAGAGGAACGATCTCCTTCACCGACACTTTCGTGGGGTTGCCTTCCTCCGGGAGCGCGCTCCCGCGAATCAGAACCGCCTGATCTTCCTGCAGCAGCAACTGGAGCGAGTCGTAGCTCGTCGTGAAGACCATGCCGTCGATGCTGCCGCTGCGATCTTCGATCGTGAACGAAGCCCAGGGTTTGCCTTCACGATTGCGCCGCCGCTGGATGCCGGTGATCATCCCGCACAGAGCAACCTCCGCGCCCTTTTCGAGGCCCTCCATTTTGCCCGAATCGTATGTCGCGAGCTCCGTGATTTTGTCTTCGTAGTTATCGAGCGGGTGGCCGGTCACGTAGAAGCCCAGCAGTTCCTTTTCGCCCTGCAGTTTTTCCTTGAGCGTCCAGTCGTTGGCTCGTGGAAGCGCCGGCTCGGGGTGCTCTTCAGCCATCGCGCCGCCGAACAGACCCTCCTGCCCGCTGTCCCTGTCCTTCGCCGCGCGGTTGCCGCTCTCGATCGCGCCGTCAAGCGCGAGCAGCAGTTGTGCGCGCGTGCCCTGCAGTAAATCCATCGCGCCGGCTTTGATGAGACTCTCGAGCACGCGCCGATTGATCGCCTGCATGTCGGCGTGTTCGCAGAACTGGTGGATCGATCGGAACGATCCGAGCTCGTTTCGCGCCTTGATGATCGCCTCGACCGCTCCCTGCCCGACGTTCTTCACTGCGCCGAGACCGAAGCGGATCGCGTCCCCGTGCTCATCCCGCACCGGCGTGAACGTATACTCGCTCGCATTCACATCCGGCGGCAGCACGCGAATACTCATTTCGCGGCATTCATTGATGTACTTGACGACCTTGGCGGTGTTGCCCGTTTCCGATGTGAGCAGAGCGGCCATGAAGTCGACCGGATAGTGCGCCTTTAGATAGGCCGTCACAAACGCCAGAAACGCATAAGCCGCCGAATGAGATTTGTTGAATCCGTAACCCGCGAACTGCTCCATCAGGTCGAAGACCTTTTCGGCCTTTTTCGCCGGATGGCCGCGCTCGGCCGCGCCCTGCATGAAGCGCCCGCGCTGCTTCGCCATCTCCTCGGCCTTCTTCTTGCCCATGGCGCGCCGCAGGACATCCGCCTCGCCCAGCGTGTATCCCGCCACGCGGTTCGAGATCTGCATCACCTGTTCCTGGTAGACCATCACCCCGAAGGTTTCTTCCAGGATCTCTTTCATGACCGGCAGTTCGTAAACCACATCACGGCGCCCATGCCGGCGCTCGATGAAGTCATCGATCATCGCCATCGGACCCGGCCTGTACAGGGCATTCAACGCGGTGAGATCTTCGAGGCGTGTCGGCTGGTAGCGCCGCAGAATGTCGCGCATGCCGGGCGACTCGAACTGGAACACGCCGCTGGTGAAGCCCTTGCTGAAGATCGCGTATGCCGCGGGATCTTCGAGAGGCAGGTCTTCCGGAACGATCTTCACACCGTGCCGCTTTTCGATCATCTTCAGAGCGTCGTCGATGAGCGTAAGGGTGGTGAGGCCGAGGAAATCCATCTTGAGAAGCGCGAGCTTGTCAAGACCGTTCATGTCGTACTGGGTGACGATTTCCTCGCGGTTGGTCCGATACAGCGGGACGATGTTGCGCAGCGGCTCGGGCGAGATCACCACGCCCGCCGCGTGCACCGAGGAGTTCCGCGCGAAACCCTCGAGGCGCTTTGCTACGTCCAGCACCTCCTGCACCCGCGGGTCCTGCTTGCCGAGCGCGGCAAATCCGGGCTCCAGATCGATCGCGTCCTTCAGCTTGATGTTCAGGACGTTCGGCACCAGCTTGGTGATTTTGTCGACATCGGCAAAGCTCATGTCGAGCACGCGGCCGACGTCTTTGATCGCGGCGCGCGCGCCCAGCGTGTTGAACGTGATGATCTGGGCGACCTGCTCGCGGCCGTACTTTTCGGTGACGTACTGGATCACCTCGCCGCGGCGGTTCATGCAAAAGTCGATGTCGATATCCGGCATGCTGATTCGCTCCGGATTCAGGAACCGCTCGAACAGCAGCCCATACTGCAGTGGATCGATATCGGTAATCTGCATCGCGTAGCTGACGAGACTGCCTGCCGCCGATCCGCGCCCCGGCCCGACGGGTATGTTCTTCGACTTCGAGAAGCGAATAAAATCCCAGACGATCAGGAAGTAGCCCGAGAATTTCATCTGTTGGATCATCGCGATCTCGAAGTCCAGGCGCGCGACGTACTCGGCCAGATCGTGCTTCAACTGTCCGGCCACGCGCAGGGCTTCCAGACGCGGGCGGCGCTTCTCGAATCCCTGCCGCGCGACATATGCGAAATATGAGTCCGTCGTCTGATCCGCAGGGATGTCGAAGCGAGGGAACGGGTCCGAGACCTTCTCCAGCTTCACGTGGCAGCGCTGTGCGATCTCCCAGGGGCGGTTCACGGCATCTTCAAGCTCGCCGAACAGCGCCATCATTTCTTCGCGCGTTTTGAGGTAAAAGTCGGGATGGTCCCAGTGCATGCGGTTGGGATCAGACATGGTCTTTCCCGTCTGGATGCACATGAGGATTTCGTGCGCGCGGGCGTCTTCCCGGCGCAGGTAATGCGAGTCGTTTGTCGCCACGAGCGGGATGCCGGTCTCGATCGAAAGCCGGTTCACCTGCGGGGTGAGCTTCTTATCCTGATCGAGGCCGTGATCCTGAATTTCGAGGAAGAAATTGTCTTTGCCGAAGATGTCGCGATAGTTATAAGCCAGGCGGCGCGCGTCATCGTA
This sequence comes from Bryobacteraceae bacterium, assembly GCA_035552355.1. Classification (GTDB taxonomy): domain Bacteria; phylum Acidobacteriota; class Terriglobia; order Bryobacterales; family Bryobacteraceae; genus BOG-234. The sequence goes on from DASZLP010000012.1 coordinate 7,029, forward strand.
TTTCTCGTTGAGAATGGTTTCGTTCAGATCGCCGCGCAGGCATGCGGAGAGGCAGATCAATCCCTTCGAGTGGGCCGCGAGCAGATCCTTGTCGATGCGCGGCTTGTAATAGAAGCCCTCCAGAAAGCTCGTCGAAACCATCTTGATGAGGTTCTGATAGCCTTCCTGGTTTTCACACAGCAGGACGAGGTGGTTGTAGCGGTCGGAATCGGAGCGTGTCTTCAGCCCCTGTTGCGAGACGTAGACTTCGCAGCCGATCACGGGCTGGATGCCTTTCGCTTTCGCGGCGTTGTAGAAGCTGACGGCGCCGAACAGATTGCCGTGGTCGGTCATGGCGACGGCGGGCATTTTCTGCTCGGCCACGACGTCCATGAGCTGGTCGATTTCGCAGGCCCCGTCAAGCAGGGAATAGTCGGTGTGGTTATGAAGGTGAACGAATGGGGTCTCGGCCATAGAAAATTCCGCCGCGTCGCTTTTGAAGGGAAGCGCCTGCGGCTGTCGGGGGAGACATTTCTATTCTACCGTTGGGGCGATGCGGGGGCGGAGTGCCTGAGGTGGCCGAACATATTACTATTAGTACTAACCCCCTGCATGTCTGAAAATCCCCTGACTTCAATTACTTTTCACATTCCATTCGACCGGATTGGCGCTGAGCATGTCGAACCGGGCATTCGGGAACTGATCGGGCGCTCGCAATCCAACATCGACAGGATCGCGGCTGACAGCGCAGCGCGTTCGTTTGCAAACACCATGCTGGCGCTCGAGAACGCCACCGACAACCTCGACCACGCGCTGGGCGTTGTCCGGCACCTGGAATCGGTGGCGACAAACCCCGAGTTGCGTGCCGCGTGGAATGCGGTCGAGCCGGAGGCCAGCGCTTTCTACTCGCAGATTCCTCTGAATGAAGGGCTGTGGAAGCAGTTGCAGGCGTATTCGACGACCGCGGAAGCCGACTCTCTGCGCGGGACTCGCAAGCGTTTTCTGGTGAAGACGCTCGACTCCTTCCGCCGGCACGGCGCCGAGCTCGACCCGGCCGGCAAGAAGCGGCTCGCGGAAATCGACGTGGAGCTGACGAAGGCCACGACGAAGTTTTCCCAGAATGTCCTTGACTCGACGAATGCGTTCGAGCTGATCCTTACCGACGAGTCCAGGCTCGCCGGTCTCCCTCCGAGCGCGATTGCGGCGGCACGACAGAGCGCGGCATCCCGAAATACCGATGGATGGCGATTCACGCTGCAGGCGCCGAGCTACATCGCGGTCATGACGTATCTCGACGACCGCGACATCCGCGAAAAGATGTATCGGGCATTCTCGACACGCGCGACCGAAGAGGGCCGTGATAACCGCCCGCTGCTCGCTCGTATTCTCGCGCTGCGCAAAGAAAAGTCCGCCCTTCTCGGATTCCCCGACTTCGCCGATTTCGTGCTGCACGACCGCATGGCGCACCGGGGCGAGCGCGCGATGAAGTTCGTCGAAGAGCTGAAGCGCAAGACCGACCCCTTCTTTGCGCGCGAGAACGCCGCTTTGGAGACCTTCGCCGGTCGCAAACTGGAACCGTGGGATGTCGGCTATTGGGCCGAGAAGGAACGCCGTGCCCTGTACGACTTCGATGAGGAAGAGCTTCGCCCGTACTTCCCCGCCGAGCGCGTGGTGGAAGGCATGTTCGCCATCGTCGAACGGCTGTACGACATCCGCGTCCAGAGGCAGACGGGCGTGCCCGTGTGGCATCCGGACGTCCGCTATTACGAAGTGCACGATCGCGATGATGCGCTGCTGGGCGCGTTTTACGCGGACTGGTTCCCGCGCGAATCCAAGCGCGACGGCGCCTGGATGGAAGGCTTTATCACGGGCAAATTCGATTCGGGAAGTTTCGATCCGCATCTGGGATGCATCTGCGGCAACCTCACGCCGCCCATCGGCGACAAGCCCGCGCTTCTGACGCATCGCGAAGTCGAAACGATCTTCCATGAGTTCGGGCATTTGCTGCATCACGTGCTGAGCCGCGTCGAGGTGCGCAGCCTGGCCGGCACTTCCGTCGCCTGGGATTTCGTCGAGCTGCCGAGCCAGATCATGGAGAACTGGTGCTGGGAGCGCGACGCCCTCGATCTTTTCGCGCGTCATTACGAGACCGGCGATCCGATTCCGGAAGACCTGTTCCGCAAGATGGTGCGTGCGCGAACCTACCGGAGCGCCAATGCGCAGATGCGCCAGCTCGGATTCGGCTATGTCGATCTCAGGCTGCATCGCGAGTACGACCCCGCGCGTGACGGAGATGTCTGCGCGTACGCCCGTGATTTGCTGCAGCCGTTCTCGGCGGCCACGTTCCCCGCCAACTACGCGATGATCGCCGGCTTCACCCATCTGTTCTCGAGCCCCGTCGGCTATGGCGCGGGGTACTACTCATACAAATGGGCCGAGGTGCTCGACGCTGATGCGTTCACGCGTTTTCGCGACGAAGGGATTTTCAGTCCCGATGTGGGCGCGGCGTTCCGCGAAAACATTCTGTCCAAAGGCGACAGTGAGGATCCGGCCGAGCTTTACCGCAAGTTCATGGGGCGCGATCCGAACCCCGACGCGCTGCTCATCCGGTCGGGGCTTGTGGCGTAGCTTGTTATCCTGAAAGCGAGCGATGTTTCTAAAGATCTTCTCGCATCCGGTCTTTCAGAATCTCAACTTTCACATGCCGATGATTGTGGATTTGTCGCATCCACTCGTCATGCTGACCGGCGAAAACGGCTCGGGAAAATCGACGCTTCTGCACTCCATCCACTACGCGCTGCGCGGAGAGCAAACCGACGGCTACGTTTACAAGCTCGATCGCGACGGGGTGAAGAAGGGCAAGGTTTTTCTCTTCGACGCCGAGCAGCACAATCCGCGCATGCAACTGGAGTTGTTCAAAGATCAGCCGGAGATGCTGGAATTCCTGCAACTGGCAAGTCACGGTCAGGTGATGCTGGCGATGTTCAAGGAGAACTTTCCCTCGCTTGAACGCGGCACGACGCTGCTTCTCGACGAACCCGAGATGGCGCTGTCGATCTCGAATCAGCGGCGGATTCTGAAGATGTTGTATGAGCTTGTGGATCAGCGCGGATTCCGCATCGTCTGCGCGACGCACTCGCCGGCGCTCGTGGAGGCGCCGGAAACCTGTGTGATCAATCTGGATCATCACGTGAATCGGAACGTGATGCCGGAAGCCTTCGGGACGGAAGGCGCGAGCACGATCCAGTAGGCCAGACGACACCGCACGCCATTACACGCGACGCACCACCTGATATGCTTTGAAGCATTTGGGTGAGACTTTGGTGCGTTCCTGAGCCCTCTGATATCCTGATGAACCCATGAGCCAGCGGCGTCCCTTACCGAAGATCTGTATCGCGCTCGGTCTTCCGGAGGTCCCGCGTCTGCTGGAGCAGGCCCGCCGTGAAGCGGAGGCGGGAGAGAATTTTCTCGAATTCCGGCTCGACTATCTGGCCGATCCGGCGATGGGGGCGCGGGCGATCGAAGAGTTCCTCCGCGGTTATCCGAATTGCACGATCCTCGCGACTTGCAGGCGCCATCAGAATCACGGCCGTTTCAACGGCAGTATCGAGCAGCAGTTGCGGATCCTCGATCAGGCCATTGACCACGGCGCGCGGGCCGTCGACATCGAAATCGAAACCGCCGAAGTCGTGCCGGATCGGTGCGCGGCCCTGCGCACACGGGCGCAACTGATCGTGTCGTGGCACCACTTCGAGACGACGCCGCCGCTCGATCCGGTGCTCAACCGTATGCGCAGAGTTCCGGCCGACGTTTACAAACTCGTCAGCACGGCGCGGAAGCCGAGCGACACAGGGCGGATTCTTGCAGCGAGCCGTATGAGTCCGAAGATTCCGCTCGTGACGCTGGCAATGGGAGAACTCGGGTTTCCGTCGCGCGTGCTTTCGACCGGATTCGGCGCGGTCTACACGTATGCCGCGCCGGCGCACGTGCAGGGCACAGCCGCCGGCCAGGTGAACGCGCGGCAATTGCGCTCGCTCTACCGCATCGACAAGTTCACGAAAGCGGCGAAGATCTTCGCCGTGATCGCCGACCCCGTGCGGCAGTCGGTGTCGCCGCACGTGCACAACCGCGCGTTCCAGTCGCGGCGCATCGACGCGGTCTATGTGCCGCTGCTGGTCGCGGCGAATCAATTGCGCGATTTCTTTCTGTTCGCCCGCGATCTTCCGATCTCCGGCTTCAGCGTGACGATTCCGCACAAGCGCAGGATCATGCGGTATCTCGATCAGATCGAACCGCTGGCGCGCCGCATCGGCGCGGTGAACACTGTCTGGCGGAAGGCGGGAAAGTGGCGCGGTGCGAATACGGATGCGGAGGCGATCTCGGGTCCGCTCGCGAGGATGATCAAGCTGCCGAAATCGTCGGTGCTCATCATCGGGAACGGCGGGGCGGCCCGCAGCGCCGCATGCGCGCTCGCCGATGCCGGCGCCAAAGTCGCCATGACAGGCCGCAATGCGGATCGCGTGCGCGCGCTGGCCAGACTGGTCGGCGGCGAGCCGATGTCGCACGATCAGGTTCTCGCGCGACATTTCGATGTCGTCATCAATGCAACGCCGGTCGGGATGTGGCCGAACGTCAACGATTGCTACTTCAGCGGAAAGATTCCGGGCGAGATCGTTTTCGATCTGGTTTATAACCCGCTCGAAACGGCGCTGATCAAACGCGCGCGCGACCAGGGCAGGCAGGTGATTCCCGGATTGCGCATGTTCATCGAGCAGGCGGTGCGGCAGTTCGAGATCTGGACCGGTGAGACGGCTCCGCGCGCCGCCATGGAGACGGCCGCGCTCGACGCGCTCGAAACGAAGTATTCTGAACAAAGGGCATGAAGATCACGCGCCGGCAGCTTGCGGAAGCGGTGGCGGGCTCGGCCGCCGTGGCGCTGGCGGCCGCCCAGACGCCCGCGCCGGCCACACGGGACTTCAACGCCGAGTCGCGCGAATCGCACCGCGCCAATTCCGATGTGCTGAAGAAGTTTGATCTTCCCATGTCGATCGAGCCGGCATTCGCGTTCAAGGCATGACCGACGATATTTTCTTTGCCGGAATCGCCGATCTCAACAACCGCCTGAGGAAGCACGAATTCTCCACAGTGGAATTGACGCGCGCTTTCGCGGACCGGCTGGAAAAACTGGGGCCGCGCTACAACGCACTGGCGTTGCCGCTGACGCAGGTTGCGGTGAAGCGCGCGAAGCAGGTCGACGACGAGCTGAAGCGCGAACGCTTTCGCGGTCCGCTGCAGGGTATTCCGTTCGGCGCGAAAGACCTGCTGGCATTCGCGGGGCATCCGACAACGTGGGGTGCCAAACCCTACGCCGGTCAGGTGTTCGACGAGACGGCCACCGTGCTGCAGAAACTCGACAAGACCGGCTCGGTGCTGATCGGCAAACTGGCGATGGTCGAGCTTGCGGGTGGGGGTGGATACCGCACGGCCGCGGCATCGTTGTTCGGGCCGGGATTGAATCCGTGGGATCGCGGATACTGGTCCGGCGGATCTTCAAGCGGATCGGGCAGCGCGGTCGCGGCGGGACTCGTGCCCTTCGCGCTCGGCTCGGAAACCTCGGGCTCGATCGTCACTCCTGCCGCTTTTTGCGGGATCACGGGACTGCGGCCGACGTATGGTCTGGTAAGCCGGCACGGCGCGATGGCGCTCTCGTGGACCATGGACAAGATCGGCCCGATGTGCCGGAGCGCGGAAGATTGCGGGCTGGTGCTGCAGGCCATCGCCGGCTCCGATACGAAAGATCCCGCGTCGGCGGACAAAAGCTTCTACTATACGCCGCAGTATTCGCGGCAGCTCAGCGATCTGAAAGTCGGCTACGCGCCTTCCGATCTGGGCTGGGCGGAGGCGGGTGCGCGGCCGGCTTTCGAAGCCGCAATGCGAGTTGTGCGGGAAACGGGCGTTCAGCTCATGGAAGTCGCGCTCCCCGATTTTCCATACGGCGTGTTGGCGGACGTGATCATCGGCGCGGAGGAGGCGTCGATTTTCGAAACACTGATCGCAAGCAACGGGGTGAACGATCTGGCCGACGAGAGCCAGGCGGCGGGATTGCGGGCGAACCTCAATATTCCGGCGACCGAATATCTGAAGGCGATGCGCATACGTTCGCTGGTGAAAGAGAAATTCCGCGAGTTGTTCGCGGATGTGGACGTGCTTGTCGCGCCCGCGCGTTATGGAGTTGCGCCAAAGGTGACCGATCCGCTCGACGGACCCGATCTGGTTCCGCTGCCGATTCCGGCGACGCCGGGAATGCGGCGGCTCATTCAGGCGGGCAATCTGGCGGGGATACCGGCGCTCTCGCTGCCGTGTGGATTCGTGGGAAGTCTTCCCGTGGGATTGCAGCTCGCCGGTCCGGCGTTCTCGGAGAATACGCTGCTGGCGCTGGGGCGCGAGTTTCAGAATCGGACGGACTGGCACAAGCGGCGGCCGCCGGTCTCATAGAGCGCAACAGCGCCTCATTGGTATCCTGACGGCATGAGTTCACCCTCGATTCCCGAAGGCGCGCGCAAAGTCTTCTGTGTAAAATTCCAGCGCGAGATGGAGGGGCTGGATGAAGTGCCGTTCGAAGGCCATCCGCTGGGCCAGCGCATCTACGAAAACGTCTCGAAGGAGGCTTGGCGCATGTGGGTCGAGCATATGAAGATGCTGATGAACGAGTACCGGCTCAATCTGGGAACGACCGAGGCGCAGGAATTTCTGATCCAACAGATGGAGCAATACTTCTTCGGCGAAGGCGCGGCGCTGCCTCCGGATTACGTGGCCCCGCAGCATCATTAGTAATTGGCAGCCCTGCATTTTTCTGACAGATCCTGCGTAACAAGCGTCGGCACAATTGCCGAGCCGGCACCCCTGAAGGAGATGACCGGGCGCGGCGGACACGAGTGTCCGCGCCACGGCCAACACATAGATGTTGTTCAGGTTACATTGTGGCGCGGGCGCTGCCGCCCGCCGGGCCGCCAATCGTCCCGGCGGCTTGTTCTCCGCGATGACGTCAGTGCCTGCCAGCCGTAGTCAAATCCAAAAAAGGAAAAGGCTCCGGTCAACCGGAGCCTTTTCCTTTAGAAGTTCGATTGAGGTTTAGTTGAAGGCGCCGAGACGTCCGCTGCTGACCGTCGGATTGCTCGAACTGGTCTCCGCCACGCCGATTCCGGTTCCGACAGCCGCAGCCGCCGCGACACCGGCGATAACTGCCGTTGTCGTGCTGACGCCGGTAGCCGCGCCTGCCGCTCCGCCACCCGCTCCGGCAGCAGCACCACCGGCGGCCGCAGCAGTTCCGGCCTTGCAAGCGCCACCGACGTTCTTAACGCTCGTAACGTTCATCACCTGAGTGGCCGGGCTCGTGGGAGTTGCATTGGGGACCATGGTCCCGCTGATCTGAACGCGGCGGCCCGCGCGCACAGCGTTGCCACGAAGCTGAACCGTAACGTTGGATGCCTCATCTGTGAACAGCGTGTTGCCGCCGGCCGAGGCAGCGCAACCGGTGAGAGTCGACGGAGCGCTGGCTCCGGCATCCTGCGGACGAAGATCGAGAGCGCGCCCCGGCAGAAGATTCGCCACCGTCATTCCGGCGGCATTAAACACATGCACGTTGCCTGTCAAGGCGGCGATCTCGACTACGCCCTGATCGCGCATGGACACCGTAGCGGAGGAACTTCCGTCCGCGCGGACATTTAGCCCATTGGCGTTCGCCGAATAGCCCGCGATCCGCGCGCTGCCCCTTTCGAGGTTCACGTGGTCGGTATAAACGGTGCCGCGGGATTCGGAGGCAAGCCGCAATTGCGCCCCGCCATTCAGACGAACCTGCGAGGACGCAGCGGTCGTCTCGAGCGTGCTGCCATCGAAGATGGTCGCATTGCCCGCTGTCTGGGAACTGTTGATGATGATGTTCCCCTGGGACATCGCTATTCCAATGCCGGGCGTGGCAGCCGAGAGTAGCCCAAGACTGGACAATGCGGTTACGACCACTGCCGTTAATTTCATCGAAGCCATTCCTGAAACTCCTCCGATCATAACTTTACAAAATACTATGATGCGTGCGGTTCGCCCCTAAGTCAAGCTTGTTAATGAGATAGCCGCAGAATGCAGGCGTAAGTAGTCCGTGGCGAAGACCAGATGAAGATTCCCCTTGTGTTACGATCGTTTCAAACTCAGGGTGAAAGTATCAAGAGTGGCACTGAAGTGTTATCTTTCATACAGTTTTGCGCCGCCGGGTGGTTGAGTTTCCCAGTATGATCTGTCCCAAGTGTGGAAAAAGCCGGGCGCATCGTTCCCATCGGTCGTTGGCTGACCGCCTTTTGAGCTTCTTTGCTTTGAAGCCGTACCGTTGCCGGGAGTGCCATCACCGATTTTATGCGTATAAGGGCGGCGTGGAGTCGTCCAAGCTGCGGACCCCGGAAGAGCGCCGGATCATGAAGTTACGGCGCAGTATTCGATGGAAGCGAACGCGCGGGGAACTGGTGCTTTACGCAATCAGCTCGCTGATCTTTCTGGCGATTCTTTATTACATTATTCAGCAGCGAATCATACCCAGCGGGGAATGAGCCCGGAGGGTAGGCGCCGGCACGAATGGCGAGCCCGCGCCACAGTTGCTAATCCTTCAGCGGCTTGTAATAGCGGCTGTAATATTTGCCGTAATACCCGTAATAGTAATAGCGCTCGCTCATATCGGCGCGGACTTCGTTCAGCGCAAGGCCCATCACATTGGCGTTCAACCGGCGCAGGTTGGTAAGAACGCTCGAAACGGCATTGCGCTCGGTTTGTCCGGCCAGCGCGACGACAACGACGCCGTCCACGAGTTTCGCGATCTGGAGCGATTCAGCAAAGCCGAGCAACGGCGGTGCATCGCAAATGATCAGATCGTATTCCTTCATGGCCGTCGCAAACAGCTCTTTGAGAGTCGTTCCCAGCCCATCCGCCGCGCGCCGCGACGCGGGGCCCGCCGGAAGAACAGTGAGGTATGGAAGCGCTTCGGAAGTCTGCAGGGCGTCGTGCCATTCCACATCCCCGTTCACCACGTTCGAGAGACCTCGGTCGTTGGACACGCCCAGGTATTGGTAGATACTCGGGCGTCGCAGGTCGGCATCGATCAGCAGCGTCTTTCTCTTCTGCTGGCTGTGCACCACCGCGAGATGGACGGCCGTCGTCGACTTGCCTTCGCGCGGCGTGGCGGAAGTCATCAGCAGCGTGCGCGGCCGGCGGTCGGCATTCGGCAGCAGGATGGAATCGCGCAGCGTCCGGATAGCCTCTTCGTAGGAGCTGGCGAGACCTTTCGACAGACCGAAGAGCTCCCTCGGCTGTGGGGTGTCGGCTCCTTTGCCCGGCAGATGCCCGCGCCAGGCTTTGACCACGGGCAACGACCCAAGAACTTCGGTCTGCAGTTGCCTTGCGATCTGCTCGGGGTCGCGCAACGTGTGGTCCATGCTGTCGGAGATGAACACAACGATAATTCCCAGCAGCGCGGATGCGAAGAAGGCGATCAGGCCGTTAGTTCTGATGCGCGGGAAAACCGGCCGCGCCGCGGGGCGGCCAGGGTCGGCGAGCCGGATCGAGCTGTCCTGGAACCCGGCGTTGATTTCCGCCTCCTGAATCCGGCGGTTGAGGTCTTCGTAAAGCTTGCGGTCGGCGTCGGCGTCCCGCTTCAGATTTGCGTATTCGATAGCTTTTCCGTCGAGACCGTCGAGTTCGGCTTTGGCTTCGTCGCGGGTTTTCAGCAGTGTCGCCTCGCGATTGGCCGCCTCCCTGTATTCCACGTCGATACGCTGGGTGATATTCGCTTTCAGCGCATCGAACTGGCGCTGCAGTTCCGACAGCGTATTTGCGGACCTTTTGTATTCGACGTTATTGGCTCCGTAATGTGTTTTGACCTCGGCGAACTTTTGGTTCGCTTCATCGATCTTGTCAGACAGCTTCCGGAGTTGCTCGCCCTGATCGGACGCCTCAATCGCTTCGATCGAACCGCTGGCAGCTGACGACGCCGCTACTTCCTTCTTGACCCGCTCTGCCTGGGCATTTGTGTATTCGGTGTTTAACTGCAACAGCCGGGCCGACTGGATATTCGTCTTCTCATCGGGGCTGACAACGTTCAGCACCTTCTGATACTGCGCCAGAGCGGCGCTCGAACGCTCCATCTTCGCCTGCAAATCCTCAAGCTGCTTTGCCATGAAGTTCGATGTATCGATAGCCGACTTGTACCGGATCGTTCGGCTGTGGCGGATGAAGCTGTCGGCTATGGCGTTGGCGACCCTCGCCGCAAACGCCGGGTCCGGGTTGCGGTAGCTGATCGTCAACAGATACGTCTTGGTGGGCCGCGCAATCGACAGATAAGGAAGCGTCACGGTGGCGTCGGGACGAGCCTTGGGGAGCGGAATCTTCAACTGCTCGGCGACCGGACGTAATACGGAATCCGACTGGATCAGTTTCATCTGCGTCGCCAGAAAGGTATCCGAATCGTTGGCCGATACCGCGCGAGTTGCCGACTCCTGCCCGATGACCGCCGTCGGAACCATGCGATCGACGTCGAGCGTGGCGGTCGATTCGTAGTACGGGGTCAACCGCGACGACACAATGATGGTCGCGGCGACAGCAAACACCACGAAGATCAGCAGCGGCCATTTGCGGCGCCGCAGGATCCACAAATAATGCGAGAGGGGCGTCTGCGCTTCGGAACTCTCGCCTTCTTCCGGGATCGGCTGCGCGTTGTAGTAGCCGTAGCCGGCACGTTCGACACGAACCGGCGGTCGCTCCGGGGCCGGTGGCAATGCGAGAGATTTATTTTCGTTAGACATTTACGTTCTGGAAGCCGCAATCAAAACTGTTGTCGAAGCGGACCTGTTATCATCCGCCATTGCCCGGGTCGCAGGTCCGGTGACATGCTCGTGCCGCAGGTTGTCACGTGGGGGAAGACCTTTTCCCAAAAGCTTTTTTGCAATGATATCACGGGCTTGCCGCTTATTTGAGGCACTTTCCCAACTGGATCGTGCGCCGGGCGGGGGTATTGTTTCAATTTCTTCAACTTCCGCAACATAAATTCCGACCGCCGAACTACTCTGGACGCACTACTTGGGAAAAGAAGCTACCGCTCCTGCCAGCGTAAACCAAAGGAATGACAGAACGGGCTCCCGAAGCGGGTAATCGACATAGCTATGTACCATAACGCACAAAATCCCCAATCCCCAGATCGATTGGAGTGCTGTCGGCGCGATCCATACGACGAGTCCCGCCATCAGAAGAGCAAAAAAAACACCGCCCTCGGCGGCCCATTCCAGCCAGTCGTTGTGCGCTTCATTGGCGAGAAGCGCCAGATCGAATGTCGCTGTGTGCGGATATTCGGCGCGCCACGTTCCGATTCCGTAGCCGGTCCATGGACGCTCGGCGACGAGGTGAACCGTGGAGTCGAACAGTTGCCTGCGGATCGCGTAAGGGTTCTTCTCCTCGAAGTGACTCCGAACTCTATCGGTTCCGGCGATGACCATCGCGGCGGCGAAGAGCACGGCAAGCCCCGCGACGATGCCGGCCACTTTTCTTGTCTCGAGGCGGCGGGTCAGGACCACGATAATCACGAACACCAGCGCTTCAAAGCCCACCAGGACCACGCCCATGCGGGAGCCCGCCGTGATTGTTGCGGCAAGCAGCATCGCGTAGCAGAGCCCGCCGGGCAGAGGATTCCGCCCGATCATGTACCAGAGCGCCACGGGCGCGGCCAGTTCCATGAGCGCAGCGAACTGATTTTGCGAGAGAAACGTGCCCATGACGTCGTCATCCGCCGGAAAGATGCCGAAGACTTCAACAGGGTGGCTGGTTGCCTGGATCATCGCGATCACGGCCAGGGCCGTCACACTCCAGAGCAGAAGCTGCAGAAACAGCTGGCGAGTGGCGCGATGGCGGAGAATCTGCGCGCCCACGATAAAGGCGCAGGCGCTCATGAGCCAGATCAGACTGTTCCCCATCGTCAGACCCGGGATTGCGCTTGTCTTGAAGAGGACCTGCAGAAATCCCCAGACGCCGATGAGAACCACCAGCGGCATCTGGCGCGGCCACGCGAAGCCGGCGCCACGCAACGTCGAGACTACCGTCCAGCTGACCACGGCGGCGGAGAGGGCGCCGATGGCTGCACTCACAGCCCAATAGCGGGGAGACCACGCGACGAGAATACCCGTCAGCAGAGCACTCCACAGCAGAGTCGCCCATAAAACGGCGGGCGCCGTGCGGCTGCTCATTGGACTAATTCCAATCGAACTGAGAGTAAATGCAGGGTGCCGGAAACGCGCACCGTGCCCTGTGCCCGGGTGTAGCCCAGATTGATTGCGGCCAGCGCGTTACCGCCTTTGTTTGGGTCCTTCACGGTGAATTCGCAGGCCGGCGGACTGGTGGAGAGCAGCGGCGGGCACGCCGTTGCCGCTTTGTCCTGCTCGACGATCTGAAAAGCGAAGCCCAAGTCGCGCGGTGAATTGAGCGAAGAGGCGTCAACCTTCCAGACCAGCCGGTATCTGGTCGCAGGGCGCAAAGGAGCATTCGTCGTGAGGAGTTGAAAGGCCATTGGCTCATCGCCGCTGATTTCCAGATCAAGCGATCCTGGGGCGACGCTGGCGAAAACGCCGGGGACGTCTGTGAGGCGCCAGCCAAACACATGAGACTCGAGTGGATAGCGAAAATCCGGATTGGCGATCGATGCTCCCCGCGCAGGTTCGAGATGGCCGGAGTGAATGATGCCGCGTTCCACCAGTTCATTCCACGTTTTGATGGCTTCGGGGACGCGTCCGGCGGCGGCGAGAAAGTCTGGAAATGCGGTGACCGCCGCGGGAGCCGGAGATGCCGATGCTTCAGGCGCGGCAAGCGCGCGTGGCCATGCGGCCAGAGCGGCCTCGGTCCGATGCGTGCGCATCAGGAATGCGAGATATTGAATCGACATCGTGCCTGACGGGATCACAGCCGCAATTTTTGCGGCGTCGCTGGGTGCGGCCGCACTGTCGTCCGTGCCCTCCTGTCCCGCTTCCTGCCAGCAAAGCTGGAATACAGGGGTGGGGTCGAAGCCCAGCGGGTTCAGTTGCAGAGTCTGGCGGAGCATGGCCCAGCTCTTTTCCGGCTGGTCGGCGCGAAAGTAAAAGTTCGCGAGCGTCCACGCCGGCTTGAACTGATGATCGACGGCGGCGGCGCGCACGAGGTCCGCTTCCGCTTTCGCACGGTCGCCGGCGAGTTCCTCGCGCAACCCGAGCGTCATAAGGACCGTCGAGTTGACGGGGTTGAGTTGCGTGGCGCGGCGCAGATCGTTGTCGACGGAGGCCGCCTCGTCGTCGTTGTCGCTGCGGAAGATCGCCGCGCGCGCCAGGAGATCGGGATCGGAAGGGGCGATCCGGAGCGCCTGCTGATAGCCCTGCAGGGTGCCGGTGCTCGCGGCCCAGTCGGCCTGGGCAGTGCGGATCGCGCGCCATGTGGCGAACCCACAGGCGCCGATCAAAGCCAGACGTAAGACCGGGGAAAAGACAGACGATGCGCGCAGAGTCCAAGCTTATCGCGCTGGTCCCGATTTTTACCAGCGAGCGCGATCTAATAGCGGAATGCTCTTTTTCCTGCGGAAGCTCGTGGAGGCGATGCTGCTTCCGATCGGGCTCTCAGTGATTCTCACCCTCGCCGGAATTTTGTGGCGGCGGCGATGGATGCCGCTGATGGCGGCGCTGATTCTCTACGCGTTCAGTATTCCGCTGACGAGCGACTGGCTGGTCCGCTCGCTCGAAGATGCGTGGCCGGTTGAGTCGATCGATGCCGCGCCGCAAGCCGACGCCATCTTCGTTCCAAACGGTGGGGTGGTGAGAGGAGTGAACGCGGCCGGCGTGCAGTGGGGTGAGAGCGCCAATCGGTATTTCACGGGCCTCGATCTGGCGCTGGCGGGCAAGGCGAAATTCCTTGTGTTTTCCGGGGCGGCAGCCGACGATCCCACGGGTGGAACGCAGGGGGCAATCGAAAAGGCTGCAGCGGCGCAGCACGGCGTTGAGGCGGACTGCATCATCGTGACACCGCTGGTGCAGACGACCGAGGATGAAGCTCGCGCCGTTGCCCGGCTCGGCGATATCCATTCGATTCTGCTCGTGACCAGCGCGTATCAGATGCCGCGGGCCGTGCTTCTTTTCGAGGCGCAGGGCTTGACTGTGCATCCGTTTCCTACCGACAATCACGTGCTGGGGCCGCGACGTTTCGGTCTTTCCCGGTGGGTGCCAGTGGCCGCCGCGCTGCGGATGTCGGATCTCGCATTGCGCGAATATTATGGACTCGCGGTTTACCGGACGATTTTGCGGCGAAGGGCGCGGCGTTAATGCGGCCTCTCGGGCTGTGGGGCGGGCGATCTGACTATGAAAGCGGCATGCAGGCGCCGGCATGATTGCCGGCGCGGCGGGCGAAAGCGCCTGGCGCGAGCGCCCGCGCCACAAGCCACAAAAGACGATCGCCCGCGCTCCAGCCCGGGCGGGTTATTTCTGTGGGTTGTAGACTACGCAGTCGACTTCGATTTTGATATCCGACATGAATTTGCAAACGACGGTCGTGCGCGCGGGCTTCGCCTCGCCGAAGAACTCTGCGTAGACTTCGTTCATCGGCGCGAAATCGGCGGCGTCGGCCAGAAAGACTCCGACTTTGACGACGTCCGCGAGAGACGCTCCGGCGCCTTCCACGATTCTCCTGAGATTGCCCAGCGCGAGGCGCGTCTCATGCTGAATATCGCCGGCCGACATCTGATTCGTCGCCGCATCCACAGGCACCTGCCCGGCAACGAAGATGAAATCTCCCGCGCGCACCGCTGGGGAATAGGGACCACGCGGCGCGGGAATTCCGGGCGGCGAAAGTCTCTCGATCATGCTCAGTGGCCCTCCGCTTCCAGCATGCGCTCGGCTTCAATCGCCGCCATGCAGCCGGCGCCGGCCGCCGTAATGGCTTGGCGGTAAACGCGGTCCTGCACGTCGCCCGCATGAAATACGCCGCGAATGTTCGTGCGCGCGCCGCCATGCGAGATCAGGTATCCGTCGGGATCGAGATCGAGCTGGCCCTGGAACACCTTCGTGTTCGGAATGTGTCCAATCGCGACGAAGAGTCCATCGACCTGGCGCTCCCAGATTTCGCCCGTCGCGAGATTCTTCAGGCGAACGCCGGTGACGAGATTCTCTTTCACGTCGAACACCTCGTCGACGGCAGTGTTCATGATGAATTCGATCTTGGGATTGGCGCGCGCCCGCTCCAGCATGATCTTCGACGCGCGGAAAGTGTCGCGGCGATGCACCAGCGCGACCTCGCGGCCGAAGCGCGTCAGAAAGTTCGCTTCCTCCATCGCGGAATCGCCGCCGCCGATCACCATGATCTTCTTCTCGCGATAGAAGAATCCGTCGCAGGTGGCGCAGGAGCTTACGCCATGGCCGATGAGCTTCTGCTCGGAAGGCAGATCGAGCCAGCGGGCTTTGGCGCCGGAAGCGACGATCAGGGTGCGCGTTTCGAGCCACTCGCCCTCGAGTTTCAATCGGAACGGACGCTTCGACAGATCCGCTTCCGCAACTTCGCCGTCGCGATAGATGGCTCCGAAGCGCTCGGCCTGCCTTCGCATGTTTTCGATGAGGTCGGGTCCATTGATGCCTTCGGGAAAGCCGGGGAAGTTCTCGACTTCGGTAGTGAGCGAAAGCTGGCCGCCGACTTCGTGACCTTTGATCACGACAGGGTCGAGACCCGCTCTCGCGGTGTAGATGGCGGCGGTATTTCCGGCGCACCCGGAGCCGATGATTACAACTTTATGCATGTGGATTAATTTCTGAGCCTAGCAAACGTTTGCTACAGGTTCTTGATGCCGCCGAGCACGGTCGCGATCTCGGAACTGTCGAGCACACGCTTCTCGATGCAGCAATCGCCCCGCGGGATCGGGCTCCCGTGCGGGCACGCCACCGGATGCCCCAGCAGCGTGCAGATGCGGTCCGTCACGTCGGGGCTGAGGATGTGTTCGAACTTGCACGCGCTCGACTCGATCTCGATTTCGTCGCGAATTGAGAGCACATCCATAAAGAGCCGCTCGGCGAGCCGATGGCGCCGGATCACATTGCGCGCGCGCTCTTCGCCCGCGGGCGTGAAGCGCTCTTCGCCGTCGACGACGCTCACGAGCCCGATACGCGTCAGAGTTCCGATCAGCTTGCGCCATTGCACCTCGGTGAAGTCGGTGGACTCCATGTGATCCGTCGACTCGCGGCGCGTCCACAGGTGTTCGAGAACTTCGTCGAAATCCTGATTCTCTTCGGCCGAGAATACGAGCGTCTCTTTGATGCGGCCGTGATCCAGATTGATTCGGCGGTCGGCGAGATGGCCGGCGGCTTCGTCGTGAGTGACCATCACGATGGTGCGTCCCTCGGCGTGCAGGCTGCTGAGGATGCGGAACACGCCGCGCTGATTTTCCGCGTCGAGGTTGCCGGTGGGTTCATCCGCGAGGATGATCTTCGGATCGTTCACCAGCGCCCGCGCGATCGCGACGCGCTGTTGCTCTCCGCCCGAAAGCTGCGCGGGCAGATGCGTCGCGCGCGCTTCCATGCCGACCTGTTTAAGCGCTTCCATGGCGCTCTTTTCATCTGTCGTGCTGTGGAAGAACTGCGCGAGCATGACATTCTCGATGGCGGTGAGGTGCGGTACCAGATGAAACTGCTGGAAAACGAAACCGACCGTCTCGCTGCGGAAGCGCGCCAGATCCGCCGGTCGAAGCTGCGATGTGTCCGTGCCGTCCACCCGCAGCACGCCGCTCGTCGCCTGATCGAGGCAGCCGATCAGGTTCAGCAGCGTCGTCTTGCCGGAGCCCGAGGGACCCATGATGGCGATCCACTCGCCGCGCTCGGCAGTGAGGCTGATGCCATCGATGGCGGGGACGGCGGACACACCGCTCCCATACGTCTTCTTCACGTCGACGAGCTCGATGAATGACGACGCGCTCATTCGCCCCTCAGGATAATCGCCGGCTGGATCGACCAGATCCGCGACGCGGCGATGGCGGTGGCAATGGCCGCAACGGCCAGCATAACTCCCGCGACGCCGGCGAAGACCAGTCCCCCAGCCTCGATGCGCATCGCGCCGCCGAATACTTCACGCCCAATCGCGGCCGCGGCGAAGTTGCCGATAGCGTATCCGGCGATCGTCGCAACAAGAGCGAGAGCGGCCGATTCGGAGACGAAGAAGGCGGCGATTCGGCGCTCCACGCCGCCCAGCGCTTTCAGGATGCCGATCTCTTTCGACCGTTCCAACACGATCTCGCTGAAGTTGCTGGTGACGCAAAGGGTCGTAATCACGAGGACGATCAGCGTCAGCAGAAAAAGCGACGCGCGGATCTTGAGGATCACGTTCGACTCCGTGCTGGCGACGGCAAGATTCGTGCGCACGTCGGCGGATGGGAACCGGCGTGCAAGTTCCTGCCGGATGGGCTCGACGCGATCCCCTGGCGCGCGGATCTGGATCAGGCTGGCGGCGTTGGCTATGCCGGACAATTGGGCCGCGGTCGCGAAGTCGAGAAGCAGCTCCTGGTCCTCCGCGCCGCCGGTAGACACGATTCCTTTCACGATGCAGGACGCGTGTTCCAGCGGGATTGTGGACCCGATCGCCGCATGCAGTCGGTCGGCCAGAGTTTCACCCGCGATGCATTCGCCGGGACCGATGTCGCGGCTTCCTTTCATATGCCAATAAGGCGTCATCGCGGTGGTCTTCGCGGGGATAAAGCCGGCTACGAGAATCGGCTCCGCGCTGGTGTGCACTGACGTTATCAAAAAGGGAGCGGCAGTCGCGCCCAGCTTTTCCGCCGCCGTCGCGATTTCCAATGGCACAGTCGTGCCGGTGACGGGCACTGCACTGATATTCGCGCCGTAGCTGCTGAACTGCTCGCGCATTCTTTGCCCGACCGTCCCGTAAATTCCGAAGAGAACGGTTGCCATCGCCGCGGCGATCGCGAGGGCGAAGAACGACAGCAGCAGCCGTTGCCGCCGGTAGCGGAGCGCGCCGATGATAAAGCGGAAGAACATCAGACGCCCTCGCGCAGGATCTCCGCCGGTTCCATCCGCAGCGTGCGGCCGAGCGGCTGCGCGGCGCCGGCAATGGCGATCGCGATCGCCGCCATGACGATCAGAAACGGCAGCACCCACGACACCTCGATCGCATCGTGAAACACCGAAGCGCCAACGTAGCGCGCGAGAGCCACGCCCACCGTCGCGCCGGCGAGGCCGCCCACCATCCCCACAAGCCCGATTTCCAGCGCGAACAGCAAGGCGACCAGACCGCGCGTGGCGCCGATTGCCTGCATGATCGCGATCTCGCCGCGCCGCTCCATCATTGTGGTGGCGGTCAGGCTCCAGACCGTCAGCCCCGCCGAAAGCAGCGCCACCAGCGTGATCAGGCTCATCAGGCCGCCGACGCTCGAAAGAATTTTTCCTTCCGAATCCGCCACCTTGCGCACCGGACGCGCCAGCGTGCCCGGCAGCGCCTGCTCGATATCGTGCGCGATCGCGACGACATAGGCCGAGCAGTTCCAGCGCTCACGGTCTTTCTCCGTCATCGTATTCGGATCGCGGCGCGCGAAATCGTCTTCCGGTTTGGTCAGGGCCGCAACATCGATACGGTCGACTTGTCCCGTGCGTCCCGTGAGCTGCTGCAGACGTTCGAGCGGAACCAGAACGCGGTCGTCCGCTTCATCGCCGGTCGAAAGAATGCCCGCGATGCGGAACGGCGCGCCGAGAATCGTCACCGTGCCGCCGGCCTTCCAACCATTGCGGCGCGCCACGTTCACCCCGACGACGCATTCGTTGAGTACGTCAGGCGTCCAGCGTCCGGAGACGATGCGCCAGGCGGGGTTCACGGCCGCGATGCCGGTCTGTTGGGTGCGCCCGTCGGGCGTCTTATATGGATGCGAAAACCATACGCCCTCGAGTTCGAGCGCGCCATCCCGTGCGGTAATCGAGGGCGCGAAGCCGGTGATGTTCAATCCCCAGAAAATCTTCTTGATGTTCGGGACCTGCGACTCGGGGATGTAATTCGAACTGCCCGCCGCGTTCGCCGAGATGGACCCGACGCCTCCCTTCAGCGAAGCGGCGCGCGAAGTCACAACGATATTGGCGCCGGCCCCGCGCAATTCGGCATTGATTTTATCGCCGATGTCGAGCATCACACCGAGCATTGACGTCGCGACCGCCGAGCCCATCGCGATGGCGGCGATAATCAGCGCCTTGCGCCGCGGCGCGCGCCGAATCGATTCCTGAACGAAGCGCAGTATCACCGGGCTAGCCTAACGCTCCCTCGCGGTGACGGCTCGAATATGATGGCGGGAACTTACCGCGGCGCGGCCGCGAGGGAGCGGTTGGCCAGGCGGGCCGGCAACTCAGTGGGAGCATGTGGCTGTTCTGATTTTTCGCCATCCTGCTAGCTCTTTGCCTTGGAGAAAGTTCGCTCGGCCGGATCGAGCGCCGCGCGGTCGATCACGAGCGTGTCGCCATCGACGTGGGACTCGAGCGGAATCGGATTACAGCCGCCGTGAATGCCGATCGTCGAGGGCACAATCCCGGAACCGCAGTTCGCGCAGATGATTTGCCCGCCCTTCTGGTAAAAACCTTTGGGTCCGCAGATTTCACAGGCATCGAGCGCGGCGGCGAGCGTCTTGTCCGGCTTTTCCACCACGATGAAGCGGACGCCAATCCCGTCGTCTTCCACCTCAAACCGATGCAGGACACCGTCGCTGACAGACGCGACCGGAATCCGCACAGCGCCATTCTGCATCGCGACGGGCTCAGTCGGCGAGAGCGCCGATGACTGTCGGGCGTAAACGAATTCCGCCGTAATCAGCAGAATGAAGAGGCAGGATGCCGCGCACGACGCGACCATCCAGGTCCGTTCGCGCCGCGCCGACCATTGCGCTTTGCGCAGCGCGGCGCCGGCGAGCCCTTCGGTGCGCGGCGCGCGGCGCTTGCGCCATTCGAGCAGCATCATCGCCGCCGCCAGAGCCAGGATCGTCACGAAGAAGAAGACGTCGTTCTTGACCACTGGTCCGACGATCGCCATCTCGCGGCTGCTGGCGGGCAGGATCTGGCTTTCCGACAGCTCATGCAGTCCGGTGATTGTCAACTGCACCACCACAACCATCAGGATGACGGTCGTCATCTGGAAAAACTGCTTCAGGTTGACGCGGATCGTGCCACGCACGAAGCTGACGCCGAACAGGACCGCGAGGCCGATGCCGAGCACCGCGCCGAGCGCTTCGAGAATGCTTGACGTATCGAGCCGTACGACGCCATACAAGAGCAGGACGGTTTCGACGCCTTCGCGGAAAATCATCAAAAAGACGAAGAGGAAAACACCCCAACTGCTGCCGCCCCCACCGGTGTCCTTTTGCAACCGAGTTTCAATTTCGCCTTTGAGCTTGCGCCCGTGGCGGTTCATCCAGAGCACCATGCTGAAGACAAATACCGCGCTCGCGAGAAGGGTCCAGCCTTCGTAAGCGTCGTCGCTCAGACGGATCTTCGTGAATCCCCAGGCGGCCAGAACACAAGCAATTACGGCACTTGCAAGGCCCCTGTAGACGGCAGGCAGCAGGTCGAGCCGGCCGGTCTTGCGCAGGTAAGCGACGGCGATGGCGATCACGAGAGCGGCTTCGACGCCTTCCCGCAGGGTGATCACGAAGGTCTGGAGCATATCGGCAACTCAGTTGCAACTCGATTGTAGCAGGAAGGCGGGAGCTAAGCAGTCCAGGCTGGCAGGCGCCGGCACGATCACCGACGCCGCGGACATGAGTGTCCGCGCCACACACCCTAATGGGTCATGGCGTAGATCAGGTAATTGATCCCGTAACGATACGCCAGCTCCGTCATATGTTCCGGATATTCCGGCGCGTCGGCGTACTCCCAGGCGTCGCCGATGTCTGTGTTGTAATTCACCGCCACAACCATGCGGTTCTTGTCGTCGTACATCCCACGCCACGCCGGCTTCGTGCCGAAAGGCTGCTGCACAACCACCGATCCGCCCGGCCCTCGGCGCAGGTGGCGCGTGCCGGGAATAAACGAAAGATCCTTCTCCTGAATGTCGTAGAGAACGTGCATCACCGAATCGTGCTCGGCAATATCCGAGATCGGTTTATTCGGCAGCACGCGCTGCATCGTCTGCGTGAAGACTTCCCACTGCTCGGGGTCGGGACCCCAGAAGTCGTCGGTCACCAGGAAGCCGCCGCGCAGCAGGTACTCGCGAAGGCGCGCAGTTTCCGCATTGCTCAGGGCCCAATAGCCGGTTTGCGTCGCGTAGATCCAGGGGTTGTCGAAGATACGATCGTCCATCAGCCCCATGTGCAGAGGCGCGGCCGTCTCGACACGCGTCAGCCGCTGGACGCCGGTCGAGAAATGGTCGTCGGCATCGGGCCAGTCCACCAACCACCAGCCGGACCCTTGCCCATTCCGCGACGAGAATCCGAAGAACCGGCCGAACTGCGGCAGGTCGTTATATTCCACGCGTATGAAATGAAACTCACCCTTCGCGGGGAAATCGGGCGCAGGGCCCTCATCGTGCCCGGAGAACCGCAAACCGCGCTGCGCCAGTCCAGCGCCCGCGATCGTGAGCAGGGCGGCGACGACCAGACCTGAACGTGCGTAGTTACTATTCCTCAAGCCGGCTCCCACTGTCTCAATTCGCTTCTCAGTTTACTCTCTGACGGGTCGCCCGCGAGGAGCCCTGTGGGGAGACGCTACTTTGGTCCATCAGGTGCTTCTCCGAAGGTGCATTCATCCCCACGGTCAGGAGAAACACTTATGGTGAACGATCAAATCAGGCATAACGATGAAAGCGGTGGCGTCGCCAGCCTCTTCGTCGCGATGGTGGAGTTCGGCGACGCGGCCACGAAATTCACGGTCAATCAACTGCAGAACGGCGTCGATGTATTTATGGACCCTGGGCGCGCCCTCGATCGCATGCGCCGTTCCATCAACAATTTCTCCGATGCGATGTATCGCTCGGCACGGCCTTCCCATGAGCATCATGAGATGGAGACCGATAAGGATCTCACGGGCCGCCGGCACACGGAGTCCGGAGAGACGCATGCTCATAACGACGTCCATAACGGCGGTGCCGCACACACCCGCGGAAAATCGACCGCGGGCGAACACGCCGAGCACGCAGGTCATTCGCGAAAGTAGTTGTTTTTTCGGCAATGCTGCTCATGCTGGCGCCGTCGGCCCACGGCCGCGGCGATAGGGCGAACGACCGTCCCCTTCTCTTAAACAGCCGTGGCAGAAGTCCCGAAGCACCCCTTACTGAGTGCACGGCTCAGTAAATTCATCTCGAGCCGCGACCCGGTCATTCCCTTCAGGCGTGCCGCTTGTGAGGGAGCAACTATTGCAACAACGGTTAAATTGAATAGTGTCTATTTACGGCTAAAGAGCTCGTAAAGAGTACGATTAAGCCCGGCCTCCCGCTTGACTCCCATTCCCGGTCGATATAGAGTTTCCCCCAATCAGCGCGTTGGGGCGCGCTGATATTCATTTGTCAATCTCATCGCCGGGAGGCTAAATGCGCGCGATCAACGTCGCAGTATTTCTCTTTGCCGCCGTCATCACCGTCTTCGCACAAAGCGATCGCGGAACCATAACCGGAACCATTTCCGATCCAGCGGGAGCAGTGATCGCCAACGCGTCGATTGAGGCGAAGAATGTCGCCACGGACGCTATTTATCCCGCTGCGAGCTCCAACACCGGCAATTACACGATTGGCCAACTGCCCGCCGGGGAATACCAGCTCGAAGTCACGTCGCCGGGCTTTAAAAAATTCGTCCGCCCGGGGCTGCTCGTCGAAGTCGCGGGAACGATTCGCGTGGACGCGAAGATGGAAATCGGCGCGGCGACCGAGAGCGTGACCATTACCGAGGCCGCGCCACTGCTCAAGACCGAAGGCGGCGAGGTCAGCCTGAACGTCGCCACCAACACGCTGAACGAACTTCCGATCCTGACCCTCACCGGCGCGGCCGCGCCCATCGGAACCGCGAACAGCCTGGGCAATATCCGCAATCCGCTCTCATCGGTCGAACTGCTGCCGGGCGCGCGCATCACCACGGATTCCGTGATGCGCATCAACGGCATGCCCTCGAACTCCCAGACGATCAACATCGAGGGTCAGGACGCCACCAACGGTTTCTTCAAGCAGCAAAATCAAGTCAGCCAGGCAGGTATGGATGCCATTCAGGAAGTGACGATCCAGACCAGCAACTTCGCCGCGGAATACGGCCAGGCGGGCGGCGGATATTTCAACTACACGATGAAGTCGGGTACCAATCAACTGCACGGCACCGCTTACGACTACTTCGTGAATGAAGCGCTCAACTCGGGCATTCCGTTCACCGATGCCGGCACGGCAAACCCGAACAAGATTGGCCAGCACGTGCGCAATCCGATCCGCCAGAATGACTACGGCTTTACAGTCGGCGGACCGGTCGTGCTTCCGAAGCTCTACAACGGCCACGACAAGACATTCTTCTTTTTCAATTTCGAGCAGTTCCGCCAATCGGCCTTCACGAGCAATACGGTAGCGATCGTTCCCACGGCGGCGCAGCGCGGCGGAGACTTCTCTGCCGCCTTGACAGGCGCGTGCAACGGACCCGATCCAGCCGGGCAGCCTGTTTGTCTGAATGAGATCTTCGATCCGCTGACGCAGACCACGGTGGGAGGCGCGCAGGTGCGGGCGCCGTTCTCCGGCAACATCGTGCCGCCGAGCCGCATGGATCCGACAGCTCTCATCGTTCAAAACATGATTCCGCAACCGAATTCGCCCGGCCTCATCAACTACACCGCGCCTGGCTATTCGAACTTCCGGCATACGACGATCCCCTCATTCAAGATCGATCACAATCTCAGCCAGAAGATCAAGATCGCCGGCTTCTACTCTGCCACCAAGACCTACTCTCCACAGACCAATGGATTTCCCCAGCCCTTCACCGCGCTGCAACCGCAGAACGCTCTCTCGCAGACCGTGCGCGTCAATCTCGATTACATCCTGACGCCGTCCCTGCTGCTGCACCTGGGCGCCGGACTACTCTACACTTCGAATCCGCAGACCGCTCCGGCGTACGATCAGTCGCAGTTGTTCCCGCAGGGCCTTCCCTTCTCGGCTTCGAATTTTTTCCCCTACATGGCGGGGATGTACAGCCAACTGGGTGGCGGGTGGTCCGGCGGTGGCGGATTTCCCGGTGTGGTCAACACGGGTGTGGCGTTTACTCTGACTCCGAAGGCCTGGGACACCAAGCCGACTTTCAACGCGAACGTGACCTGGGTCAAAGGCAATCACACCTACAAACTCGGCGCGACCGCGCTGTTTGAAGGAATCGAAAGCGTGAACTCGAGCCGCGCCGACGGGCAATTCTCGTTCTCGGCCGTGCAGACGGCGGACCCGTGGCAGAACGGACAGCCCTTCTCGAACACCGCGAGCAGCGGATTCGCCTACGCCAGTTTCCTGCTCGGCTACTCGAGCCTGACTTCGCTCGCCCAGACGGCCGATCCGCGCCTCGGCATGCACTCCTATGCGCTCTACCTGCAGGACTCGTGGAAAATCACACACAGGTTGACGCTCGATTACGGCCTGCGCTGGGATTACGCGATCCTCTGGAAAGAGCAATACGGCCGCATGCAGAATGCGGCGTTCAATCTGCCGAACTCGGAGATTGGCGGAAGGCTCGGCACCGTGGAGTATCAGGCCACGTGCCACTGCAATTACGCCAGCGCGTACCCATATGCCATCGGACCGCATCTCGGCGTCGCATACCAAATCGATCAGAAGACCGTGTTTCGCGGCGGCGCGGCCATCTCCTACGCGGCCACATCGGATCAGGCGGGTTTGAACAGCAGTGCGGGCGATTTCTACAGCATTTCGAGCCCCGCTTACGGAGCGCCCGCCAGTCTGCTGAAGGACGGCAATCCGTATGCGCCCGGCAACCGGTTCGGGAATCCACCGGTCGTCTGGCCGAACTTTTCGCCGCAGTATCCTTTCCCGGCGGCTCCCGGCGTAATTCCGCCGTCGTCGCCGTTCGTATCGATTGCGCCCAACGCAGGGCGTCTGCCGCGCACATTCCAGTGGAGCATTGGCTTCCAGCGCGAGATCGTGCGCGATCTGGCGATCGACGTTTCTTACGTCGGCAATCGCGGCGCGTGGTGGGCCTCTCCGCTGCTGGCCGGACTGAACTACAACGCACTCACACCGCAGGGCCTTCTGGCGGACCGTCAATACGGCGCGACGCAGGGAATCGACGTGAGCAGCAAGACCGACGCGGCTCTGCTCAACACGCAGATCAATTCACCTTCTGTCATCGCTCGCTATCCGTTGCTCGCAAATCCCAACAACGTCTATCCCGGATTCCCCTCGACACAGACTCTGGGCCAGGCGCTGCGGCCTTATCCACAATGGAACGGTATTCCGCCGTTTCTCGGCCCGCCGATGGGAGACAACTGGTACGACTCCCTGCAGATCAAAGCGACTAAACGGCTTTCGCACGGGCTCACCGCTGCCGTTTCCTACGCATGGCAGAAGGAACTGACTAACGGCACCAACTCCAATACGTCGTACGTCACCCCGTCGGCGCCGCTCATCAACGACGTCTTCAACATCGGGCTGAACAAACAGATCTCCGGCTTCAGCCAGCCTCAGGTACTGACGATTTCGTTCAATTACACGACGCCGCGCCTGAACGGCGACGGGACTGCGATGAAGGCTGCATCGTGGCTGGTGCGCGACTGGACTTACGGCGGCGTTCTCAGCTATCGCACCGGACAGATTCTGGCCACACCGTCGTCGCAGAATAATCTGCTCGCCAACCTGCAGCGCGGCCCGTCGAACAATCCGGCGATCTGGGGCGGTGGCTATACGTTTATGGACCGCGTGCCGGGACAACCGCTTTTTCTCGTCGACCCGAACTCGAAGTTCAATCCGACAAGTCAGCTCGTGCTGAATCCGGCAGCGTGGGTGGAGCCGCCGCCCGGCACGTTCGGCGCATCGCCCGCGTACTTCAACGATTACCGCTGGCAGCGGCAGCCGCTTGAGAGCATGGCCTTCGGGCGCGTCTTCTCGATCGGGCGGGAACGGGGCTACAAGCTCTCGATTCGAGCGGAGTTCCAGAATATCTTCAACCGGGTCTTCTATTCGATTCCATCCGGTTCGGGCGGTACGTTTGTCACGGCGATTACCGGCCGCGCCAACAGTCTTAGCGGGACGCCGGGACTGCTGTCGTCCGGCTTCGGTTTTGTGAACTGGGTGAATGGCGGGACGTACAACAGCCTGGGGGCGGGACCGGCGCCGCGAAGCGGTCAGGTAGTGGCGCGGTTTACGTTCTGAGTAGCTACCACGTTTTCGGCAGCTGGATATACGAACGATCCAGCTTCGCGATCGACGGGCAGCCGAGCAGGATAAGCGTGCGTTCGATATCCGCTTTCAGGATCGCGATCGCGCGTGCGACGCCTGCCTGTCCCGCGGCGGCGAGCCCGTAGCCATACGCCCGGCCAATCAGGACCGCTCTGGCGCCCAGGCAGATCGCCTTCACGACATCGGAGCCGCGGCGGATACCGCCGTCGACGAGGACTTCCGCCTGTCCGTTAACAGCTTCGAGCACTTCAGGCAGGGCGCGCGCGGTGGGCAGGCAGGTGTCGAGCTGGCGTCCGCCATGGTTCGAAACAATGATGCCTGAGACTCCCGCATCGACAGCGCGGCGGGCATCGTCTCCGGTGATGACACCCTTGACCAGGATGTGACCGGGCCAGGCTTCGCGAATCCATTTGAGATCGGCCCACGTCACCACTGAATCGCGCAGCGCCTCCTGAACATCGAGCGAGGGCAGCGGACCTTTGCCCGGAATAATCACATTCGCGTAGTGCGTGGCCTTATCGCCATCCCTGAGAAAGCCAATCGCCCATTTGGGACGCACGATCACCTGCGAAGTGAACGGCAGCATCGCGAAGAGGCTCTTGCCCATGAGCTGCGGCGCGCCGTTGCGGAAATCGCGCTCGCGCAGGCCGGGTCCGTTGGTGTCGATGGTGAGGGCGACCGCTTTGAAGTTGCTTTTCCAGGCGCGGTCGAGGGTAGCTTCGACGACGGGGCGTCCGCCGGCGAGATAGATCTGATACCAGAGCGGCGCGGTTGAGGCTTCGGCGAGT
This sequence comes from Bryobacteraceae bacterium, assembly GCA_035552355.1. GTDB lineage: Bacteria > Acidobacteriota > Terriglobia > Bryobacterales > Bryobacteraceae > BOG-234. The sequence goes on from DASZLP010000012.1 coordinate 34,211, forward strand.
TCCGCGAATGTGTAGCCGGAAAACGTAGACAGCGTGTAGCCGATTCCCGCTTCGCCCGCGGCCTTCGCCGCGGCACGCTCGCCCGCCGGATGGAACATGCGGCTCGAGCCGAGGGGCGCAAGGACCATCGGCAGCGCCAGATCGCTTCCGATCACGTGCGCCCGTGTGTCGGGCTTCGGCGTGGCTACCGCGTTGTGGGGGCGGAAGAGGATCTCGTCCCAGGCGCTCCGGTTGGCGCGAAGGGTGACCTCGCCATCGGCTCCGCCATCGATGTAATCGAAGACGGCGCGCGGGACGCGGCGTTTGGCCATGGTCCGGAGATCGTCGATGTTCAGCGCGCGCTCGACTCGCAAACTGTCGAAGTTAGCATATCGGGAACGCTCTCAGTGCGCCTTGAGCGGATTCGCCGATACCGTCCACCCCGCCGTCTGGCCTTTGTTCTGCTCTTTTAGCCATGTGAGCAGCGGTTGAAAATACTCGACCATCGCGGACGCGTCGATGCGGTCCTCGCCGGTCATGACTTTCATCGCTTCCGGCCAGGGCTTCGACTGGCCCAGCTTCAGCATCGCCTCCAGCTTGTCCCCGGCGGCCTTCGATCCGTACACCGAGCAGCGGTTCAGCGGACCCGTAAATCCCGCCGCGCGGCACATCGCGCGATAGAACTGGAACTGGTAGATCCGCGCCATGAAGTAGCGCGCATACGGCGTGTTGGCCGGGATGTGGTACTTCGCGCCGGGATCGAAATCGGCTTCCGTGCGATCGACCGGCGGCGCCACGCCCTGATATTGCTCGCGCAACTGCCACCATGCCTTGTTATAGTCGGCGGGCTTTACTTTGCCTGAAAACACTTCCCAGCGCCACTTGTCGATCATCAGGCCGAACGGCAGGAAGGCGATCTTGTCCATCGCGGTGCGCAGCAGCAGCGGCAGATCGGCCGAGGGCGGCGGGACGTCCTTAATAAGGCCGAGCTTCTTCAGATACTCCGGCGTGATGGAAAGCGCGATCGAGTCGCCGATGGCTTCGTGGAATCCATCGTTGGCGCCGTTGCGAAAGAGGAACGGCTGCGTGCGGTAGGCGAGGTAGTAGTAGATGTGCCCGAGCTCGTGATGGACGGTGATGAAATCGTCGGACGTATTGCGGACGCACACCTTGAGCCGGACATCCCGATCGAGGTCGATGTGCCAGGCGCTGGCGTGGCAGACGACATCGCGATCGCGCGGGCGCGTAAACATCGACTTCTGCCAGAAGCTGTCGGGCAGAGTTTGCAGCCCGATGGATTTGAAGAAGCCTTCGCCATACTGCACCATCTGTTTCGCTGTCGTCTTGCGCTGCTCGAGAATTTCACCGACGTTGTACGCTGGCGGCGCTGATGGCGGCGCCACGATGTCGTAGATGTTCCCCCACTCCTGCGCCCACATGTTGCCGAGCAGATCGGCGGGGATCATGCCATCTTTGCGGTCGGCGGCCGCGCCGTATTTCTGAATCAGCTTGCGGCGGACGTACGTGTGCAGCTCGCGATAGAGCGGCTCAACCTCTTTCCAGACGCGCTCGAGCTCGGCGGAATACTGCTCGGGCGTCATGTCGTAGCCGGAGCGCCAGAGCGCGCCGGTGTCGGCGAATCCGAGCTCGCGTGCGCCCTGGTTTGAAAGCTCGACGAAGCGCGCATAGCGATCGCGCATCGGCGCGCCGACCTTGTGCCACCCAACCCACATGGAAGAGAGGTCGCCGGGCGCGCGGCTCTTCGCCATCTTTTCATCCAGATCGTCAATCCCCAGGCACGGCTCTTTGTCGCCGCCCGGACAATACTTGCCTTTGCCGTAGCTGCCGTCGAGCGACGCCGCGACCTGCGTGAGCTCCTCGCGCAGCTTCGCGTCTTTGGGCGCGGGCATGGTGAGCGAAAGCCGCAGCAGCAGGAATTTGCGCTTCAGATCAGCGGGCAGCTTGAGGGAATCGAAGCGCTTGCTTTCGTTGATGAGCTCGGTGGTACGGCCGATGACACGCTCGTTTTCGGCCGCCGAGAGGATCTCGGTGTCGTCGGTGATGTAGGTTTCCTGCACCCATTCGGCGCGCTGCTGGAGCACCGTCATCTTCAGCAGTTCGGCTTCGGCTTTGTCCATGAAAGCCTGGGCTTCGGCGACGGTCGGCGCGGCGGCTGCAAGCAGCATGGGAAGGCCGAGAAGCGCGATGACAATTGCAAGCGGTCTCATTTGCCCTGAGTGTAACGCGAGTGGAAGAAGAGACTGCAATAATAACTGCTGTCGAGCCTGACCGGGAGAGTCGGATTTTTGTCAATCTGCAAGATAACGGCAACGGACATCCTGCCGCTTGAAACGACCAGCTTTGTGCGCGAAGGAGTCCAGGAGCGTGATGACCTTCAGCGGCTTCTGAGCAGGAATATCGATATAGTCGTTTCCGGCGCTCTCGTGATCGCGGAGGAGTTCCGCCGTTGGGACGACAGCAAGCGCCGTATCGATTTGTTGGCAGTGGACCGCACCGGCGTTCTCGTAGTGATCGAACTCAAGCGCACGGACGACGGCGGCCACATGGAATTGCAGTCGATACGCTATGCGGCCATGGTTTCAAACATGACCTTCTCTCACGCTGTCGAGGTCTCCTGCGTCCGCTTGCGGCCATATCGGCTGGAGGCGAGAATTTTACTCGATGTCCAGCAAGTCATTCCGCTACCCGAAGCCAGTGACTACACGGTTCAGGTCCGGCAAAAGGCAGAGGAGAATCGGGCGCTTACAGCGGGAAACCTTGATTTCAGCAAGTACGACCTGAGCGCAGGTGAACAACTGATCCGGCGCCTGACAAAGCGAGCCCTTGTATTTGACTCTGTGAAATTTGCGGTGACTCAGGGCATAACACCGGAGCAGATCGCAACCGCGATCGCGCCCTCGAAGTGGTTCTCTCTGGGTGGCGATATACCGGCCGAGCAATTCTGGTTGCGGGTCGAACAGACCAGGGGGAATCAGTACGAGCCGAAACGATATTTCGGGGGCGACGATGAACTATTTCGGAGACAGGGACATACCTGGGTACTGAGCCACCAGTGGAGCATTGCCAATATCTCAGTCATCGACCAACTCGCGGGGAAATTCGCGCTGAAAATCAAATATGCGAAGTCTGTCAACTGAAAAATGAGTAATACGAAAATTCTCGCCGTGATGAGCGATCTGTTCTTTTCGGTGAAGATCAACGACGCGGCGAAGAAGTTCGGGACGTCGGTGGCAATCGTAAACGATCAGGCGCTCGCGATTGAAAGGGCGAAGACTGGTCCGCCGCTGATCGTGATCGATTTGAACTGCGCTGGCGTGGATGCGCTGGGGCTGATCACGGAACTGAAAAAAGACTCGGCCACGAAGGGGATTCCGATTGTCGCGTTCGTATCGCACGTACAGACCGACTTGCGCCAGCGGGCGGCGGGTGCCGGGTGCGAAGTGGTCGTGCCGCGGTCGGTCTTCGCCGCAAGCGTGGAGGAGATTTTCGGGCGGTATCTCGCCAGCGACCCGCCGGCATGAGTACCACGTCGGCATTCCCAGGGCAATGCTGCTCACTCAACCCGCGCCGCGTGTGGCACCGTGGATCATCCCGAGACCGGATTCGGAGCAGTCGGCCGGTCAAATTACGAGCTGCAGACTACATGTCAAGGTGAGTCAACGGAGCGGAAGGGCGGTCGTGAGTATCCCCGGCGACGAACAACGAACGCAAAATGAGCGTTAGACCGGTGACGAGCTGTTGGGAAATCCGCTTCCTCGTGAACTGCCTGTATTCCGCGAAGAACGTCGTGCAGTCCAGGTAATCCTGTGGCGGCGCAGATCACTCTCGTTCAGTGATTCTGCAAGCGATTTAAAGTAATGGTGAGCGCGGAGGGAATCGAACCTTCAACCTACTGATTAAGAGTCAGTTGCTCTGCCAATTGAGCTACGCGCCCGAAATTGCAATTCTAACATCCGCGCCGCGCCACGTCACCTGATTTCCGCCGCCCTCAACAAATCCGCCGCCATATCCTCTATCCTTTTGAGTGGCGAACCTTTCCGAATACCTATGCATCTGCTGCCCACCCACGACGAAGTTCTTCGCGTCCTGCGCGACACCGGCGCCCTGCGCGACGGACACTTCGCATACCCTAATGGTCTGCACTCCAACGAATACCTCCAGGTTCCGCTCGCGATGCGCTACTACCAGCATGCGAAAACGTTCAGCGTCGGCCTGAGCCGACTGCTGCGCGCCAACTCGGAAATTCGCGCCCTCATCCCAGAGCTTTCCATCGTCGCCCCTGCGACCGGCGGACTCCCGGTCGCTTACGGCGTCTGCGAAGCCCTGCAGGCCAAGCGCGTTTACTGGGCCGAAGGCAGCCGCGAAAACGACCCGCGAAACGAGGCTCTCCATTTCCGCCAGTTCATCGAGCCGATTCCTGGCGAGCAGGTTGTCATCGTTGACGATATCCTTCGTTCCGGCACCCGGCTCGGCGAATTGAAGACTCTCATTGAGAGCTACGGCGCGATTGTCGTCGCGCTTGCCGTCATCATTTATCAGCCCAACCCGCGCACGCACGATTTCGGCAAGCTGCCCCTGATGCATCTCGCCCGCCTTGAGGCCAGTTACTACACTGATGGAAATTCCTGTGAGCTCTGCGCGAAGGGTGTGCCGCTCGAAAAAGTGTGTGGATAGCCGGTTTAAATCGCGTTACAGTACTGATTTACTGGCTTACCATCAATGACTTGCGAAGAAGCTTCGGATTATGCTGAACGACAGTGCAATCCGTTACGAAAGGGTTGCAATCCGCGACATTTCGTACATTTTCGGGAAGATTTCCACAAACTTTCCAACAGCCATGGTTGAAAATTCTCCTACACACCGATGAAGCTGACGACGATCGACTGGACCATCATCGCCGCTTACTTTCTCTTCAACCTGCTCATTGGGTTTTATTACAAGAGCAAAGCCGGCTCCAACACGACCGAGTTCTTCCTCTCCGGCCGCAACGTCCCGTGGTGGCTCGCGGGCACCTCGATGGTCGCGACGACTTTCGCCGCCGACACCCCGCTCGTGGTCACCGGACTCGTCGCGCGCAACGGCATCGCCGGCAACTGGCTCTGGTGGAACATGGTCGCGAGCGGCATGCTCACGGTCTTCTTTTTCTCGCGGCTCTGGCGCCGCTCCGGCATGACCACCGACATCGAGCTCGCCGAGCTTCGCTACTCGGGAAAGCCCGCGGCGTTTCTGCGCGGCTTCCGCTCGGTCTATCTCGGCGTGCTCATGAACTGCATCATCCTCGGATGGGTCAACCTCGCCATGGTCAAAATTCTCAGCCTCGTTCTCGGCATCACGAAGGACCAGGCCCTGTGGCTAGTCATCGCCATCATCGCGCTCACGTCTTTTGTCTCGACGCTTTCGGGGCTCTGGGGCGTGCTTGTCACCGACCTGTTCCAGTTCGTGATCAAGATGACGATGGTGATCGTGCTGGGCGTCGAGGCCGTGCGCGCCGTGGGCGGCGTCGACGCGATGAAGGCGAAGCTCGGCGGCGACGGCAGCGCGTTTCTGAGCTTCGTGCCCGACCTGCATTCGGTATGGATGCCCGCCGTAACGTTCTTCGTCTACATCGCGGTGAACTGGTGGGCCACCTGGTATCCCGGCGCCGAACCGGGCGGCGGAGGCTACGTCGCCCAGCGCATGTTCAGCGCGAAGGATGAGCGCAACTCGCTGCTCGCCACGCTGTGGTTCAATGTCGCGCACTACGCGCTGCGTCCCTGGCCATGGGTGGTGGTGGGCATGGCCTCGGTGATTCTCTACCCGCACCTGCAGGATCCGGAAAGCGGCTACGTCCGTGTCATGATCGACTACCTGCCCGCGTCCCTGCGCGGATTGATGGTCGCCGCTTTTGCCGCTGCGTTCATGTCCACCGTCGGGACGCAGCTCAACTGGGGCGCCAGTTATCTCGTGAACGATCTCTATCGCCGCTTCATCAGGACGGACGGCGCGGATCGCCACTACGTCCACGCTTCGCAGGTGATGACCGTTATACTTACGATCACCTCGGCGGTCATCACGCACTATCTGGATTCCATCTCGTATCTGTGGAAGCTCCTGCTCGTCACGGGCGCCGGCACCGGCAGCGTGCTCATCCTGCGCTGGTACTGGTGGCGGATCAACGCGTGGAGCGAAGTCTCGGCGATGGCCGCGGCGTTCGTCGCGTCGTTCACACTGCAGACCGTTTTCCATCTCGACAGCGACGATCCCGTGCAGTTCGCGCATCTGATCCTGCTCACCGTCGGGTTCACCACCGTCGTCTGGCTCGCCACGACGTTTCTCACCGCCCCCGAGACTGACGCCACGCTGCTGGGCTTCTATCGCCGGGTGCGTCCGGCTGCCGGCTGGGGTCCGATCGCCCGCCTCGCGCCGGAGGTCAAGGTCTCGCGCGATTTCGCCTGGAATTTCATCGACTGGCTGGCGGGCTGCGCGCTGATCTACGGCGCGCTTTTCGGGATCGGTAAAATCATCCTGAAGGATTACGGTGAAGGCTTCGCGTTCATTGCTGTCGCCGTCGTCTCGGCCGCGATTATCTATCGCGATCTTTCACGCCGCGGCTGGTCGACGATTATGGAGTAACGAATGACTTCACGACTTCTGCTGCTCTCCGCGGTAACTTACACGCTCTTGGCTCAACAACAAGCCGGGGAGAAGCTGGCGCCTTACTACCCCACTCCCGAATCGATCGTCGATCGCATGCTCGAGCTCGGCGGACTCAAGGCGGGCGAGAAGATGTTCGACCTCGGCAGCGGCGACGGACGCATCGTCATCATGGCCGCCCGCAAATACCACGCCGATGCGGTGGGCGTCGAGCTCGACCATGATCTCGTTGAATCCAGCAGCGCGAAGATCCGCCAGCTCGGGCTGAAGAACGCGCGGATCGTCGAAGGCGACATGCTGAAGCAGGATTACTCTTCAGCAGACCTGATCACCGTCTATCTGCTGCCCGAATCGAACATTAAAATTCGCCCAATCCTCGACGCCCAATTGAAGAAAGGAACCCGCATCGTCGCCCACGACTTCATAATCGGCGGCTGGACGCCCGTCAAAACGATAACCATCGCCGACGACGGTGAAGGCCGAAGCCATACCCTCTATCTCTACATCCATTAGGCACGAATGAAAATCGGCATCACGTGCTACCCCACCTACGGCGGCAGCGGCATCGTGGCCACCGAGCTCGGGCTCGAGCTCGCCAACCGCGGCCATGACATCCACTTCATCACTTACTCGAACCCGATCCGGCTCGACCCAAACATCCCGCGCATCCATTATCACGAAGTGGAAGTCTCGAATTACCCTCTCTTCCAATACCCGCCTTATTCGCTCGCTCTCGCCTCGCGCATGGCGGACGTCGCCCGGAGCTACCAGCTTGATCTGCTGCATGTCCACTACGCGATTCCACATTCCATCTCGGCTCTGCTCGCGCGCCAGATGACGGCGGCTTTCCGGGAAAACGCGCGCCGCCTGCCATTCGTAACTACCCTTCACGGTACCGACATCACACTGGTCGGCGCGGACCGGTCTTACTACAGCATCACGAAGTTTTCGATCGAGCAATCCGACGGCATCACTTCCATCAGCCACGATCTCAAACGCGAAACCATCGAGGTTTTCGGCGTCGAGAACGAAATTCGCGTCATCCACAACTTCGTCAACTGCGATACCTACAAGCCCGATCCCGATCGCAAAGGCATCGAGGAATTTGCGCCCAACGGCCAGAAGCTGTTGATCCATTTGTCGAATTTCCGGCCGGTCAAGCGCGTGCTCGACTGCATCCGGATTCTGGCGGAAGTGCGCAAACACGCCGATGTCCGCCTGTTAATGGTCGGCGACGGACCCGACCGCGGACCCGCCGAGCACCTGGCATCGACTCTCGGCGTGAAGGACCACGTCGAATTCCTCGGCAAGCAGAACCATGTCGAGCGGCTCATTCGCCTCGCGCATGTGATCCTGATGCCCAGTGAAATGGAGTCGTTCGGACTCGCCGCGCTCGAAGCCATGGCGTGCGGCGTGCCGGGGGTTTCCACCCGCGTCGGCGGTGTCCCGGAACTCATCACGGACGGCGTCGATGGATACCTCGAAGAAGTCGGCGACATCCCGCGCCTCGCCGCGCGCGTCACGGAGCTTGTTACCGATTCGTCACTGCATACGCGCATGGCGGAGGCTGGACGCAGGACAGCGACGACCCGCTTCTGCAGCGACAAGATTATTCCGCAATACGAAAGCTATTATCAGCAAGTGCTGTGAACATGCAGGGCACGGGCGCTCTCGCCCGCCGCGCATTCATACCGGCGGCTGGTGCCGCAGAAACGCGATCAGCGGGTCCAGCTTCGCCCGCAGGCTCTCCTCATCGCGCGTCTGACACTCCCAGACTTCGAAGACGCGCCAGCCGGCCCGCTTCAGCGCCGCGCGATTGCGCTTGTCGCGTGCGACATTGCCGCGCCGCTTTTCCGCCCAGAACGATACATTCGTCGTGGGCACCGGCTTGCCGTATTTGCAGCGGTGCATATGCCAGAAGCACCCGTGGACGAACAGGACCGCGCGCGCTCGCGCGAACACAAGGTCCGGTTTGCCGGGCAGAGACTTTCCGTGCAGACGATAGCGGAATCCCAACGCGTGCAGCATCCGGCGGACGCGCATCTCGGGCGCCGTGTGGCTGCCACGAATGCGCGACATGTTGAAGCTGCGCTGGGCGGAAGTGTGAACGTCGGTCACACCGCCATATTACTCAGGCTTTGTCTTTCTTGACGGTCAGTTCGAGCGGCGTCCCAGCCGCATCGGCGGTGAATTTGATCGTGTCCGTGGATACGACGCCCTTGTAGGTCAGCGTGAAGGGCATCCCGCCGAAATCGAACGTTACGGAGAACGAGATGTTGGCACCATCGACCTTACCGTCCTTAATTGCGATCGCATTACCGTCCGGACCCAGTGTGGAACCGGTGAGCGTCGCGCCATCGGCCTTGAACGTGAATCCGACAGGAACATCTCCCATCGGTGTCGACATCGATCCCGACCATTTGCCGTCGACATCGCCCGCGAAGGCCGAAGCCGCCAGCAGCAATAACCCCGCTAGTCCCCTGTAAAACCTCATGATTATTCTCCAATCCGAACTGGCGAACCTTCCGGGCAAGAGTCGCCGGCATGCGTGCCGGCGCTGCGGGCGAGAGCGCCCGCGTGACACCAGTTAGCGCGATTCTACCGTTCAAATACGAGACGGCGCAAGACCAGGTTCGGTCAAAACAGCGGCTATTTTGCCGCCGCGTCGACCCGCGCCTGCGCCCGCATCGTCGCGTCGCGATCGTTCGGATCGGCCTTGCTCAAAGCCGCGCGGGCCTGCTCGGCGTTGATCTCTTCCTTACGCTCGGCCGAATCCGCCAGCACGCGCACGCGCTCCGGCAGCACTTCGACGAATCCGCCAAAGACCGCAAGCACCTTCTCGCCCGCGCCGGCTTTGTAGGTGAGAACGCCCCCGGCCATCAGCTCCGAGAGCAGCGGTGCATGGCCCGGGAGGATGCCCATGTATCCGTCGCGGCCCGGCACCTGAACTTCCGAGACCTGTTCGTTGACGAGTATCCGCTCCGGACTGACGACTTCGAGCGCGAGCATTTACGCTTTTTCCATCTGCCGGGCCTTTTCGATCACGTCTTCGATCGTGCCCTGCATGTAGAACGCCTGCTCCGGCAGATTGTCGTGCTTGCCGTCCACGATCTCCTTGAAGCCTTTGATCGAATCGGCCAGTTTGACGTACTTGCCGGCGAAGCCGGTGAACTGCTCGGCGACATGGAATGGCTGCGAGAGGAATTTCTGAATTTTCCGCGCCCGCGCCACGGTCTGCTTGTCTTCTTCGCTGAGCTCGTCAACGCCGAGGATGGCGATGATATCCTGCAGATCTTTATACCGCTGCAGCACGCCTTTGACCTGCTGCGCAATGTTGTAATGCTCGTCGCCCAAAATACGCGGATCGAGAATGCGCGAGGTGGAAGCCAGCGGATCGACCGCTGGGTAGATGCCGAGCTCGGCGATCGGCCGCGAAAGGTTCGTGGTCGCGTCGAGGTGCGCGAACGCGGTCGCCGGCGCGGGATCGGTGTAATCGTCGGCGGGCACATAGATCGCCTGCACGGACGTGATCGAGCCCTTCTTCGTGGAAGTAATGCGTTCCTGCAGTTCGCCCATTTCGCTCGCCAGGTTCGGCTGATATCCGACGGCGCTCGGCATGCGGCCGAGGAGCGCTGATACTTCCGAGCCTGCCTGCGTGAACCGGAAAATGTTGTCGATGAAGAGCAGCACATCCTGGCCTTCTTCGTCGCGGAAGTATTCGGCGACAGTGAGACCAGTCAAGCCGACGCGCAGACGCGCCCCGGGCGGCTCCGTCATCTGTCCATAAACCAGCGCGGCTTTGGATTTGGTGTAATCCTTCGGGTCGATAACGCCCGACTCCTGCATTTCGTGCCAGAGGTCGTTGCCTTCGCGGGTCCGCTCGCCCACGCCCGCGAACACCGACACACCGCCGTGCTTCATGGCGATGTTGTTGATGAGCTCCATGATCACGACAGTCTTGCCGACACCCGCGCCGCCGAAGAGGCCGATCTTTCCGCCGCGAAGATACGGCTCGAGCAGGTCGATGACCTTGATGCCGGTCTCGAACATTTCAAGGCGCGTCGACTGTTCGTCGAACGCCGGCGCTGCGCGGTGAATCGGGAACCGCATCTTCGTGTTCACCGGGCCCATCTTGTCGACCGGCTCGCCCAGCACGTTGAGCACGCGCCCGAGCGTTTCCTTGCCCACCGGCACACTGATCGGCCCGCCCATGCTGATCGCCTTCATGCCGCGCACGAGGCCGTCGGTCGGCTGCATCGCGATCGTGCGGATGCGGCCTTCGCCGATGTGCTGCTGCGTCTCGCAGATGATGTCGATCGGCTCGGGGACATCGAAGCCCTCGCTCGTGATGCGGATCGCGAAGTGCACTTCGGGGATCTGCCCTTCGGGGAACTGGCAGTCGACGGCCGGGCCGGCGACTTGTACGACGTGTCCGATAGTTTCGGTAGCGATTGCCATGATTTCTTCCTATTCGGCAGCGGCTGCCGCGCCGCTGACCACTTCGATGATTTCCTTCGTGATGGCCGCCTGACGGATGCGGTTCATGTTGAGCGTCAGGGTGTCGATCACTTCCTTCGCGTTGCTGGATGCCTTGTCCATCGCGGTCATGCGCGCCGCGTGCTCGGCCGCCACGGTTTCGAGCATGCCGCGGAAGACGGCGACTTCGACATAGCGCGGCATCAGCCGGTCGAGCATCGCGAGCGGCGGCTGTTCGTAGATATAGTCGGTCTGCTGTTCTTTCTTCTCCGTCTGTTCCTGTTCCAGCGGCAGAAGCTGCTGCACCGAGAGCTTCTGCACCATCACGCTCTTGAAGTCGTTGTTGATCAGAAAGACGGCATCCGTCTCGCCATCGCGATAGCGCCGGATGATCTCCCTTGCTACTTCGGCCGCGTCGTCGAAGGCCGGCCGGTTCAGGATGTGGATGTGCTCGGAAAGAATCTTCGCGTTGCGTCGGCGATAGTAATCGCGGCCCTTGCGGCCGATCAGCGTCAGCGTCACCTCACGGCCCGTATGCTCGGCCAGAAACCGCTGCGCGGCTTTGATCAGGTTCGAGTTGAACGCGCCCGCCAGTCCCTTGTCGCTCGTGATGAAGACCAGATCGGCGCGTTTGAGTTCGCGCCTCGTCAGCCATGGGCTCGTCGATGCGTCCGGATCCGACTGCGCCGCCGCGATCAGGTTCGCCAGCATCTCGCGCATTGTCGTCGCATAGGGACGCGCCGCGATCACACGATCCTGCGCCCGGCGAAGCTTCGCCGCCGAGACCATTTTCATGGCCTTGGTGATCTGCTGGGTGTTTTTGACCGAGCGGATGCGCCGGCGTAAGTCGATCAGGCTCGGCATCAGGCTTTCGCGGCGGCCGCGGGTTTCCGGTTCGCCGTGAACCTCTGTTTGAGCTCGTTGACCGCGTCGGTGAGCTCTTTGCGCAGTCCGTCGTCGAACGCTTTCTTATCGCGGATCGTCGCGAGGACGCCCGGCTTCGAATTCTCGAGGAACTTATAGAGCTCCACCTCGAAAGCCCGGCAGTCTTCCACCGGAAGATCGTCGAGCAGTCCGGTGGTCGCGGCGAAGATGATCGCGACCTGTTTCTCGACCGGCAGCGGCTGATACTGCGGCTGCTTCAGAATTTCGACCAGGCGCCGGCCGCGATTCAACTGCGCCTGCGAGGACTTGTCGAGATCCGAGCCGAACTGCGCGAAGGCCGCCAGTTCGCGATACTGCGCGAGATCGAGACGCAGTGGCCCCGCCACCTGCTTCATCGCCTTGATTTGCGCGTTGCCGCCCACGCGGCTCACCGAAAGACCAACGTTCACCGCCGGACGCACGTTCGAATTGAAGAGATCCGATTCGAGATAGATCTGGCCGTCGGTGATCGAGATGACGTTGGTCGGAATGTACGCCGAAACGTCGCCCGCCTGGGTTTCAATGAACGGCAAAGCGGTCAGCGACCCGCCGCCCTTTTCGTCACTCAACTTCGCGGCGCGCTCGAGCAGACGGCTGTGGAGATAGAACACGTCTCCGGGATAAGCTTCGCGGCCCGGCGGACGCCGCAGCAGCAGAGAAATTTCGCGATACGCGGCGGCGTGCTTCGAGAGATCGTCGTACACGCACAGCGCGTGCCGGCCGCTGTCCCGGAAGAATTCGCCCATCGCGCAGCCGGCGTAGGGCGCGAGATACTGCATGGGCGCCGGATCGGACGCGCTCGCCGAAACGACGATCGTGTAATCCATCGCGCCATAATCCTCGAGCGTCTTGACGACCTGCGCCACGGTCGAGCGCTTCTGCCCGATCGCGACGTAAATGCAGATCATGTCGCCGCCCTTTTGATTGATGATGGCGTCGAGCGCGACGGCGGTCTTGCCGGTCTGGCGGTCACCGATGATGAGCTGGCGCTGGCCGCGACCGATCGCGGTCATCGCGTCGATGGCCTTGATTCCGGTCTGCATCGGCTCGGTCACCGGCTGGCGGGCCATGACGTTCGGGGCCTGGACCTCAAGCTCACGACGCTCGGTGGAGGCGATGTCGCCCTTGCCGTCGAGCGGGCGACCCAGCGGGTCGACCATGCGGCCGAGGAACGCGTCGCCGACCGGGATCGAGAGGACCTGGCCGGTCCGGCGGACCTGCTGGCCCTCTTCGATGCCATGGGCGTCGCCGAGGATGACGCAGCCGATCTCGCGGACGTCGAGGTTC
>DASZLP010000013.1:0-20676 GCA_035552355.1 Bryobacteraceae bacterium
CGTGCAAGGCATGCCACGACAGGTACCGCGAGAAGCGTAATCCAGCGGACCGGTGCAAGTAGGCGCGGGGGCCACACAATAGAGTCACATACTTTTGACGAGCACCTTGAGATTTTTGGGTGCGAATCCCCCTCGACCACCCCCGCCGGCCCCACCTCGACCTCTGCTGCCGCGGGCGGGCGGCTGCGCCTTTTCGGCGGATGGCGTTCAGTTATCGGCCGGCGTCTTTTCGAGATGAGTCACAATAAACATCTCGACGGGCGCTTTGCGGGATTCAACGCGCAGCCCGTATTTCTTTACCGCGTCAGCCAGCGTGGGCGCGGGTTCGGATACTTCCGCGGGGCTGTTTGGAAGTGGTTGCGGCAGGCTTGTCGTCACTTCCGGCGCAAAGGTCAGCTCGAAGTCATACAAGCCTTCGATACCAGTCTCATCGACAAGCGGCCGGCCGGTAAACCGCGAAGTAACACCCACGAGTGTCAGAAGGCTTGCGGACGGCGCGAACACCGTAACCGCGGACGCGGAGCCGCGGAAGCTGACCATCGCTCTCGGTTTTCCATCGGTTCCCATTGCCAGCGGCTGGTTGTTTATTTTCATTTCGGTTGGCTTTAATTTCGGTCCGTCTTTGCCGGCAAGCAGCGCGTAAACCTGCATCTCCTTAGTCTCGCGGCGGAACGTCAGCCCGAACCTTTCCTCCAGCAGGTTCTGAAACATCTCTGGAATCTTATCCGCGCCTGCGCCCGGCGGGAGTTTCGCATCCACCTCGAAGCGAACAGTGGACATCCAATCCGGTCCGACGATCTGGAAGTCGCGCACCATATAGGCCCCGCGGATGGCGTCCCGCAGTGTAAGGTTTCGGTACCGCACCATCGAAGGATCCGCGGACATGCCAACGAGGATCGCGTTCGCCGGATTGGGATCCGCCGGCCTCACGGAGGCGACTTCGAAGGCCGCTTTTGCTGGTGCTTGCTGCGCCGGAGCGACGCTGCAGCAGACGAGGAGAAGACAGACCGTGAGTCTCATAATTGAGATACGCCTCGCACGCTGGAACGTTGGCAAAAATCCATTATCCGAGAAAGGCGCGTTGTACGAACCAGTAAATCGCGAGGCATGCCACCGCGATCGAGACCGACGGCTTCAGCCGCTTCCAGCCGGATGATGTCAGATCCTGCACCAGGGGAAAGATGAGAGCCACGAACGTCACCTGACCGATCTCGACGCCGCCATTGAAAGAGAAGAGCGAAAGCGCGAGGCTGGACTTCGGCAGGTCCATTTCGCGCAGAACGTTCGAGAAACCGAAGCCGTGGATCAGCCCAAACAGGAACGTGATGTAATACCGCTTCATCGCGCGAAAGTCGAACAGGTTTTCGGCGGCCACATATCCTATGCTCGCGGCAATCAGCGATTCCGTCACCCGCGTGGGCAGGATGATGAGGTTAAACGTCGCGAGCGCGAGTGTGATGCTGTGGGCGATCGTGAACGAAGTGATGATCCGGATAAGCGCGCCCAGCGATGTGGTCGCGACCAGCAGGCCGAGCAGGAACGCAAGGTGGTCGTATCCGGTGAAGATGTGCTCCACACCAAGGCGGGTGAACCGCCAGAAGGTGAGCAGCTTCGTTTCCTGCAGGCCGCTGAAGGTTGCCTCCTGCGTGCGCGCGTCGAGAATAGCCTGGTGCACGACTCCGTTCAGCCGCACGTTCATCATGTGCTGGTGTCCGGCGGGCATGATCGCGTAGAGCGTTGATCTTACGGTGAGCGCCGTTACATCGGCCGGAAAGACATAGAGGATGCGCATCCGGATCAGCGGACCCGCCAGCACGGAATAGTCCGCCAGAGTGATTCCGCTGGGCGATGCCGGGCTGGTGACGAAGTAATGCTCTTTGACAGTTTCGAAGACCGGCGCGGCCGGGCTCTGCAGCTCTTTGACGTTCAGGGTGAAGGTGACGCGTACCTGCCTGCCCTGGATCTCGATCTTCGAATCGCTGCGGGAGACGTCGTGCGCGCACAGCGGGGCAGTGAGGAGAGTAAGAGCGACAGCGGTTCGGCACAAGCGCCGGCACGATTGCCCGCGCCACGATTCATTAAAAACCACGATAAGCTTCGTCGAGAAGCTCGATCACGTGGACGACGCGTTCTCCACGGCCCCACAACCTCACACCGGCTTCGAGCTGCAGCATGCATCCCGGATTCGCCGTGGCAATCACATCGGCGCGCACCAGCGCGACGTTCCCCATCTTCTTCTCGAGGATCTTCATCGAGAGATCGGTGTGCAGCACGTTGTAAATGCCCGCGCTGCCGCAGCAGATGTCCGAAAGCGGCATCTCGCGAAAAGTAAGGCCGGGAATGGCGCGCAACAGTTGCCGGGGCGCGCTCCGAACCTTCTGGCCGTGCGCGAGGTGGCAGGAATCCTGATACGTCACCGTGGCTTCAACAGGGGTCATGTCGCGATTCAGCTCGATGCCCGCCAGAAACTCGGTGACATCCTTCATCAGCGATTTGAAACGGCGGGCCTTCTCGAGATATGCGGGGTCATGCTCGAAAAGCTCGTCGTATTCTTTCAGGGTCGAGCCACACCCGGCGGCATTGGTGACGATGGCGTCCAGACCCTCGATGGCCAGCACCGCGTCTATATTCTGTCGCGCCAGCTTGCGCGCCTGCTCGCGAATGCCCGCGTGCACGTGCAAAGCGCCGCAGCATGTCTGCGCGGCTGGGATCACCACTTCGCAGCCGTTCTTCTGCAGCACCCGCACGGTGGCTTCATTCAGGCGCGCGAACGAGATATTGGCGATGCATCCCGCCATCATGGCGACGCGGTGTTTGCGCACGCCATCGGCGGGATACGTCCGGCCGATCTGCCGGAAGAAGAACGGAATCTCGGCGGATGGCGCGAGTGCTTCGCGGGCGGCAAGGGACCCGAAGAGCTTGAGGATTCCCGAGACGCGCAGGAGCTTCTGGAGTCCGCTGACCTGGTAGACGTAGAGCATCGCTCCGGCCGCGGTGAGCAGGGCCGGCGACGGCAGCAGCTTCAGGAAAACGAACTCGCGCACTTTGCGCGTAAGCCATGGGCGCTTTGTATGGTTCTCGATTTCCGCGCGCGCGGCTTCGACCAGACGCCCGTACTGCACGCCGGATGGACAGGCGCTTTCGCATCCGCGGCAGGCGAGGCACAGATCGATGTGCTCGCGATAGGAATCGCCGATCGGCTTGCCCTCGGAGACCTGCACCATCTGATAGATGCGTCCGCGCGGGGAATCCATCTCGACGCCGAGCTCGCGATAAGTCGGGCAAGCGTTCAGACAGAGGCCGCAGTGCACGCACCGGTCGAGATCGGCCTGCTTCGGCTTGTCCACGTGAGTCCCGGCGCCGTGGGTTTCAGAGCTGAGCGTTTCAGAGTTGACCGTAGAGGCGTCCACGATTGAGAAGGTTCTCCGGATCGAACATCCGCTTGATATTCTTCATGATCGCAAAGTCGGAGCCGGGATTTGCGTCATTGAAGCCGGGCCAGAGGTCGATATGCGGGCGGGCGCCTTCGGCCGCGAACTCGACGACGGCGTTCCATCCGCGCTTCGCTGCTTCGGACATGGCGCGTTTGGCGGCGTCCGGACGCGTGAACCAGCCCCGCACGACGCCGGATGCGGCGTGAGCGTGCGCCGGTCCGTCGAACGAGGCGAGCGCCGCTCCGCACTCGCTGAGCGTTGTGGAGATGCGGACGACCGCGCCCTCGCGGAATTTTTCCAGAAAGCGCGGCGTCACGGTGTGCACGGAGCTCCAGAAGCGCTGTTCTTCTTCGATCGCCAGCGCCCGCGACGGACCCATGGCGGCTGACTCCCGCACCGCGCGTTCGATCACGGCCTCGTTTCCGGCGAAGATCAGGGCGACAGTGTGGTTCTTGAGACCGAGCTGAGCTGAGAGCACCGGATTCAGAATATCGACGGCGACGGGATTGAGCACGCCACGTATCGCCGTGTTGCGCGCTTCAAAAGCGGCCGCGGCATCGTCGAAGGTGAACAGCACCGTGCGCGCGAAAGCGGGCCGCGGTGTCAGCTTGAAATTGACGGAGGCGATGGCGGCGAGCGTCCCGAATGAGCCGATCATGAGCTTGCTCATGTCGAGTCCCGCGACGTTCTTCACGACCATGCCGCCGGATCGCACGAGCTTTCCATCGAGCGTGGCGAAGGTCATGCCGATCACCAGATCGCGCGCCGCGCCATAGAGGCGGCGGCGCTCCCCGCTGATGTTGGCGGCGACGATGCCGCCCACCGTGGCTTCGTCGCAGTAAGGCCCTTCGAGCGGGATCATCTGGTCGTTGCGAGCAAGCAGCGCGTTCAGCTCCGATAGAGCGATTCCGGCCTCCACGCTGATCGTCAGGTCGCGCGGCTCATACTGCAGGACGCGCTTCATGCCCGCCGTGGTGAGGCGGACAGCGGCAGGCGCAATGGGCCCGGCCATCCAGCGTTTTGAGTTGCCGCCGAACAGCTCGATGGACTGCCGGGATGCGCCCGCCGAAGCGAGCGCGCTCGCAAGTTCTTCGGCGCTGGAGGGCTGAACGACCGCGGACAAGTTCTTACTTTAACGTGTCCCCGCGTTTTGCGGACTGGAACGTATGGCTGTCTCAAAGCACTACTGCGCGATGTTTAACCCGTAAATTTCATTCAACCCGCGCATGTGATCGCGTAGCGGATTTGAGGGGCGCCTTGCAGGTCTCGCGCTGCTTCACCGCCTGCTGCAACGGGAGATTGAGGACGGTCTGTAGCTGGGCCGGGGAGATATCGTCAGGTGCGGCCTGCGCATGGCAGAACACCGGAAAGACAATCGGCATGATGCTTCCGGCCACCGCTCTCATGAACATAGTTTTACCGGCCGGAAAGCAACTCATCCGGCCACGCAGCAGAAATCAGATGCGGAGCAAAAGCTTGCCCGCTGTTCGGCGGCTTTCCAGATCCTTATGGGCTTCTGCTGCTTCTGCAAAAGCGTATTCGCGGTCGACGCGCAGCTTGATCGTTCCACCGGCGATCCAACGGAAGACATCACTGGACCGCCATGCAAGCTCCTCGGGTTTCGCGATGTGGCTCGCAAGAGTCGGCCGCGCAAGGAACAACGATCCTTTTGCGCTCAGGACGCGCGTGTCGAACGGCGGCACGGGCCCGCTCGATTGCCCAAAGTGCACCATCATCCCGCGCATCTTCAAACAGTCGAGGCCTTTGGTGAACGTCGCCTGACCCACCGAGTCGTAAACGACGTCGACGCCTTCGCCGCCGCTGAGGCGCTTCACTTCTTCCACCCAGTCTTCGCGGCTGTAGAGCACTCCTTCGGCGGCTCCGGCTTCGCGGGCCAGCGCAAGCTTGCTGTCCGTGCCGGCGGTGGCGATCACGCGCGCGCCGGCCATGGCCGCCATCTGTACGAGCAAACGCCCCGTGCCTCCAGCCGCTGCGTGGATGAGGGCTGTGTGCCCCTGCTTCAACGGGAATGTCGAGTGCGAGAGATAGTGCGCGGTCATGCCCTGCAGCATCGCCGCGGCGGCCGTGCGGAAGTCGGTGCCATCAGGAATCTTCACCAGCATCTTTACGGGAACAGCCGCATACTCGGCGTACGATCCGCGGACCATGGCCCATGCGACGCGATCGCCAGCTCTGAAATTATCGACGCCCGCGACCTGTTCGATAGTGCCCGCGCCTTCCGATCCGAGCACGGCCGGCAGCGGGATCTTGTTCGACCCACTGCGCTGGCTGATATCGGTGTAGTTCACGCCGGCCACCGCGACCCTCACCAGCGCTTCGCCCGCGGCCGGCTGCGGAATGGGCCGTTCGCCGAATTGCAGGACTTCGGGTCCGCCTGCCTGCCCGATCCAAACTGCTTTCACGCGATCCTCACTTTCAAATGCGGCATCACGTATATTATGCGAGAGGGATCATTCATGGGCCGCCGCGTCAGTATCGAAGTTCCCGGTTTTGAACATGACAATCCAATCCCCGCGGCGTGCCGTATCGGTTCGTTCCTGATCACAAGCGCCATCTCGGGCAAAGAGGCCTTTACCGGAAAACTTCCGGAGGGCATCGATGCGCAGTGCGGACAGATGTTTGACTGGGTGCGAAAGATTCTGGATATCGCGGGCGGAAGTCCCGAGGACGTGGTGAAAATGAACGTGTGGCTGCGTGATCGCTCGCAGCGTCCCAGCGTAAACAGGTTCTGGCTCGAGATGTTCCCGGATCCGCACTCGCGTCCGGCGCGTCATACATTCGCGGCGCCGGACCTTGCGGGCGCAATGCTGGTGCAGTGCGAGGTCATCGCTGTTATCGACGAAAAGCGGGCATAATCCATGGCGCGTATCGTTCTGGGCCTCGCTACTTCACACGGACCGATGCTCTCGGTCCCCTGGGAAAACTGGACCGAACGGGTCGCCGCCGACCGGGCCAATCCGCGTCATTTTTATCAGGGCAAGGTCTATAACTTCGATCAGATGGTAGAACTACAGAAGCCGCGTGGACTTTCCGGTCTGCTGACACCCGAGGTGTTCCGCGAGCGGCATACGCGATGCCAGAACGCGATCCGGCGGCTCGGAGACGTTTTCGTCGAAGCGAAGCCCGATGTGGCCGTGGTGGTCGGGAACGATCAGATGGAAATCTTCACGCAGGACTACGTGCCCGCGTTTTCGGTGTTCTGGGGTTCTTATGTGGAAGGAATCCCGCGCACACCGGAGTTTCTGGCGTCGCTGCCGCCGGGCGTCGCGCGCGCCGAGCTTGACCGCACACCCAGTGTTTACACGCAGTATCCGACGCTGCCCGAATTGGGCGCGCACGTGATTCAGCGCGTCACGAGCGACGGCTTCGACGTGGCGCAGATGACGAAACTGCCGACGGGCTCGATAGGATCCAATGCCGTGCCGCACGCGTACGGGTTCGTCTACCGGCGTGTGCTGCGTGACAAGGTGATTCCGCATGTGCCTGTCTTCGTGAATACCTTCTACCCCCCGAACCAGCCGCCCGCCGGACGTTGCTACGCCTTTGGCGAGGCGCTGGCGCGCGCCATCGCGGCATGGCCGGAAGACGTGCGCGTGGCTGTGATCGCTTCCGGAGGGTTGACGCATTTCGTGCTGGACGAAACTTTCGACCAGCGCGTGCTCGAAGCCATGCAGGAAGATGACGCCGCGACCCTGGCGAGTCTGCCCGAAGAGATGTTCCAGTCGGGCACGTCGGAGATCAAGAACTGGATTGTCGGCGCGGGAATGATGGCGGAGGCGGGATTGAAGATGAATCTGATTGATTACGTTCCGTGCTACCGTTCGCAGGCCGGGACGGGAAGCGCGATGGGGTTTGCCCAATGGTGTTGAGATCGTCGTGGATCGTATTACTGGCTGTGCTGACAGCGCAGGCCCAGACGCCGGCCCCACGGAAGATCGCAATCAACTACCCGACGCGCACCGGACAGGTGTGGCCGCTCTACATTGCGAAAGAAGGGGGCTATTACGAGAAGTACGGCTTCGACGTAAACCTGGTCTTCGGCGTTCATCCCGCTGGGATCGCGATGATCGTAAGCGGCCAGGCGGCGATGACGGCCTACACGCTTGAACAGGCGATGATCGCCAGTTCCAAAGACGGCTCGCTGGTGATGCTCGGGTCTCCATATAAGAAGAGTCTGTTTGCGCTGATGGCGGGGAAGAATCTGCCCGGCATCCATGATCTCAAAGGGAAGAAGATCGCCGTCAGCCAGATCGGCGACGCGCCGTATAACTACAGCATTGGGCTGCTGGGAAAGGCCGGCATCAATCCGCGGGATGTGGAGTGGATTCCGATCGGCGGCGATGCCAACGCACGGGCGGCGGCGCTGGTGAGCGGGCGCGTTGACGCGACGATGCTGACGGCGCCGATCTATTTCAAGCTCGAGCAGGAAGGCTTTAAGGACTTCGGCAACATCAGCGATCACGACGACATCTATGCGCCGTCGGTCTATCTGTTCCGGAAGGCGACGCTGGCGGCGAATCCGCAACTGGGCGAAGCGCTCATCAAGGCGCACGCGGAAGCGATCAAGCGTTTCTACGACGATCGGGCGTTTGCCGTGAAAGCATACATGATGTACGACAAGCAGGAGCAGGCCGACGTGGAGCGCGTCTATGACGCTTACGCGAAGAGCAACAACTACGAACGCATTCCTTATATTCCGGCGGCCGCGGTTAAGTATGTGCTGGACCATCCGGCGGATGAGGATCTCGCGAAACAGATGCGAGCGTTCGATTTCCGTAAGGTGATCGACAACAGCGTCGTCGACCGGCTGGTGGGCGAAGGATATTTCGAGAAGCTGTTCGGCCCCGGGATCAAGGCTGAAGAAGAGCGGAAGAAAAAAACGGCATTCCGTTAGGGCATGCGCCCGCACGATTGCCGGCGCGGCGGGCGCTCCCGGGCGAGAGCCGCGCCACATTGCCCCTACGCTGCCGCCGAAGTTCGGATTGCCGACGCAAGACCCTCGGTTTCCAACTCGTCGCCGAGCAGAGCGCGGTGAGGAATCCAGAACGCATCCGTGATCCGCTCTTCCGCATTCGGACACGGCATCACGCGGCAGTTGTGGCGTTCCTGATAAAGCGGATTGTTATAGAGCGTGTGCGGATAGAACGGCGTGCACGGATAGCCCGCAGCCGTTAAGTGGCGGTGAAAGGCTCCGCGATCTCCATCCAGCCATCCGAGCAGCAGGTAATTCGTATGCACGTGCGCCGACAACGGCACTCGCTGAAAGTGCAGGCCGGGCACGTCCGCAAGATTCAGCCGAAGCGAATCCGCATTCCGCGCACGCAGGCGATTCTGCTCGGGCAGCCGCTCCAGTTGCGCGATCAGTACGGCGCACTGCCAGGCCGTGATGCGGTAGTTGCTGCCGAGCGTGTAATGAAAGAACCAGCCCTCGCCTTTGCGGCGCCCGATGTCGAGGATCTCCCGCGCGCGATCGATCAGCGCCTCGTCATTCGAAAGCAGGATGCCGCCTTCGCCAGCCGTCATCACCTTGCCGTTCTGAAAACTGAACGACCCGAAGGCGCCGAAGCCGCCGGCGCGGCGCCCATTCCACTCCGAGCCATGAGCGTGCGCCGCATCTTCGATGAGTGGAATTCCGTGCTCGCGGGAGATCTGCAGCAGGGAGTCCATATCCGCCATGGGGCCGCCGAAGTGGACCGGAATAATGGCCCGCGTCTTTGGTCCGATCGCTTCCCGCACGCGCTCCGGCTCGATGTTGAATGTGTCGCTTTCGATATCGACGAATACCGGCGTCGCGCCCACGCGCGACACACACGTCGCCGTCGAAATGAAGGAGATCGCCGGAACGATGACTTCAGCGCCGGCCCCAATGCCCAGCGTCTCGAGCGCCATCTCGAGCGTTACGGTGCCGTTCATCGCCCCCAGACCGTAGCGGCACTGCTGGAATCGGGCGAACTCCTGCTCGAAGCGCGCCACCATCGGATGATATCCGCCCCAGCGGTCGCTCGCGAGAACTTCATCCAGCAACTCGCGCTCGCGCGCTCCGGAGACGGGCCAGGCGGGAATTCCCATATGGTCACTTTAGAATAGTGAGGTGAGCGTTTATGAAGAGCGTCGCGAAGAGCTCGAAAAGCACGAGTTCATGATGGGGATCCCGCGGGGGCGGCTGGCCGTAACCCTCGACGTGCTTACTGACGCGCTCGTGCTCGTTGGGCAGCACGGCGTCTATTGTCAAAGCGCGCGCCAGCCCGGCAAGCCGGCGATGGATATCCAGCTCATCACCAAGTCGATCAGCGACGCCAAGGATCTCATCAGCGGCGTGATGACTGAACTGAAATCTTCCCGGTGAACCCTGGGCACGCCAAAAACCTGCGCCGTTAAGAGCAGCTCACGCATCTTTGCGTTCCTCGCGTCCTTACGCGAAATTTGGCTCTGGGCAGCAGTGGGGGAGCGTCCTCAGTTCTTTCTATACCAGCCATGACATCGAGAATCGCCGTGCCGGACCCGCACGAGCCCACCGATCTGAATATCGTTCCGGAGCGGCGCAACCTGCCGCCGGCGGAGCGCTTCGATCTGATGGCGGCGATGATACCCGCTGATAAGCTCCACTGCAATGCCCGCCGTCTCGCCGCCCGTGAAGGTGTTGTGCACGGTTCGGCAGAAGTTAGGGAAATAGATGAATAGCCTTGTAAAGGTTCTCGCGGGCTGTTCGCTCAATTCGGACAGAATGACGACGCTGCCGTGTCGCTGATCGACGGGATGATCGTGACCGCCGAGGCAGCCGCGAAAATAGTCTGCTCCAACTTTACGAAGGCGATGCTTTCGTGAAGTCGTGCGCGATCACGGCGCCCGGCGGCGCCCGCAGGATCAACCACGGCTGCGGTCAGGTGAAGGAACACTTCTTCGGGGGGCTTTGGGAAGGTGGCGAAAGCACGGGCCGCCGAAGGGCGCCCCGATCTCGCCCTGCAGATGCGGGCGCGGCCGGAGCGTGAGTGAGGATGTGCGGCTATTTGATCCTCGTCAGTTGACAACAGAGCATTCAACGATAGTTATTCAACGATCGTTATTCAACCATTGTCAAACTTGCAGTAAGTCGACCAGCGTGGACATACTGCTAGTACTCCGGTACTTAGCGGCTCTTGAAATGTCCTCACCACATGCCGGCACATTCACGTTAGCTGTCGAACTATCCAGACCCCAGGAAGAAAACGCCTTCGCCATCGATTACTACGAGATCCTGAGAGTCGGTCCGCAGGCAGACGAAGAAACCATAGACCGCATCTACGGTACGCTCGCGGACCGTTTTCATCCGGATAATCCGAGCACCGGCGACCCGGAGGCTTTTCTCCGCCTCCAGCAGGCTTACGAGACTCTTTCCAACAAGGTTACGCGCGCGAAGTATAACGGGTTGCGCCACAGCCCCGGAAGCTCCACCCAATTCCTGCTGCGCGGCCGTGAATTCTTCGCAGGTGTCAAAGGCGGGCAAAACCGCAGGCTGGCAGTGCTTTGTCTCCTCTATCGCCGGAGGATCAGTACGCATGAATCGCCGGGCCTCTCGATCCTCGATCTCGAACAATTGACTGGATGCACGCGCGAAGAACTTACCTCAGCGCTTTGGTACCTCTGCGAAAAGACCTGGGCGGCGATCGGCGAATTCACCACTTACAGCATTACTGTCGACGGTTTTGATGTCGTCG
Source organism: Bryobacteraceae bacterium (assembly GCA_035552355.1). Taxonomy (GTDB): domain Bacteria; phylum Acidobacteriota; class Terriglobia; order Bryobacterales; family Bryobacteraceae; genus BOG-234. Next base: position 11,150 of record DASZLP010000013.1, read on the forward strand.
AGAGCAAGCTGGAAAAGCGGTTGGAGTTTCGCGGCCTCGCGACATGTTCTTATTACCGGCTGCCAGCCGCAACGGAAGATGAAACACATTCCCACGGGATAAGTCCGCTCCCGTTCGACATCGACGCTGGCGAGGGCGACGTCTCACTTGCCGATCACTATGAGGTCCTTGGAATTTCGCCGCAGGCAGATGAAGAAGTAATCGGGCGGGTAGGCCGCACACTGGCGGGCCGTTTTCACCCTGACAATCCCAGCACGGGCGACGCGCGGACTTTTCGGCGCATCAAAGAAGCCTGGGACACTCTTTCCGACGAGTCGAAGCGCGCGCAGTATGACGCTCTCAGGGAACGCACCAAATACCCGGCCCGCTTTCGCCTGCGCGGACGCGAGTTTTTCGAGGGCATCAAAGGCGAGCAACTTCGCAGGCTGGCTTTGCTTTGTCTCCTTTATCGCCAGACGGTGAATGAGTTGCCGGGACTGACGGTTCTCGATCTGGAGCAGTTGACCGGGTGCACGCGTGAGGAGCTCGGTTCCGCCCTCTGGTATCTGCGTGAGAAGAAATGGGCGAGATACGGCGAATTCACCGAATACAGCATTACCGCCGCGGGTTTCGATGTGGTCGAAAACAAACTGGACGACCGCGAAGCCGTCAGCTCCCGGGCCTGGCCGCCTCCCGAAGATACTACTTCCGGGAACGAAGGCATCCCGGTTGCGCGGACGCCGCTCCTGATTGCGGAAGCAAGTGGTGTCGCGCAACATGTCGGCGCGGTCGAACCGGAAGAACCGGAAGCACCCGGTTTCTGGGACTGGCATCGTCCCGATGACGCATGGACGAACGATTTCACAGATCCCCTCACATATCCCGATCAGGAGAGCGCCGTGCAGCAAATTGAGCAGAGCCAACCGAAACTTCCGATCGTGCCGCAGCTCCAGGGAGGCATTCCTATGAGCAATTCAGCGAAGCGAGTCATCCTCTCGATGGGCGGGAAAGGCGGCGTCGGGAAAACAAGTGTCATGACGGGACTGGCGGAATGGTTCGAAGAGAACCAGGTTCCGGCCACTCTGCTCGATCTCGATACCGAGAACAAAGCGTGCGGCTCGCTGACTCATTTCTTCGGCGGCCGCGTGCCGAAGATCAATATTTATACGCCGGCCGGCCTGGATGCTTTCGTCGATTGCCTGGGAGAAAGGAACCCGGTGATTCTCGCCGACCAGGGAGCTGGCGCGGGGCAAATCACCCACGATTGGTTTGAGAAGATGTATCCCGATGTGGCTGCGATGGGGGCCGCCTTTACCGCGATCGGGGTCGTGACGTCGGATCCCGCGAGCGTGGAAAGCGTTCTGGCCTGGGCCAATGCGCTTCAGCATCGTGTGGCTTACATCATTGTCGAGAACAATCTCACCGAGCACAGCGATTTTTCGTATTGGCGCGATCGGTCCGCGGAATTCCAGCAGCGTTTTCAGCCCGCTGTCATCCGCGTGGACTACCGCATCTCCGATCTCGAAAATGCCGCGCGCAACCACGGCGTCACACTCGGCCGCGTAGCGGGCCGGACCACCTCCGCGCCGGAGTTGCAGAAAGCCTCGCTGGTGATGCGGGCGCAAAGCTACCGGCGGCGCATGTTCGCGGAATTCGACAAGGTGAAGGAACTGCTTCTCCCATGAGCGCGGCCAGCCAGGCGCTCGAAACGAGCCCGGTCGAAACACCGCGAGTCGAACCTGATCTGATCGACCGCATTGCGGGCGCGCTTCCCGAGCCGGTCCGCGCGGAGTACTATCGGGAGCTCCGCCACTGCCGCAGCCTCCCCGAGAACGATGAGATGCTGCGGCTTCTCCGCGCCATGCAGTTTCTTGTGCTGCTGATCGAGCAGGCGCCTGCCCGTGTTGCCCAGGAGCGCGAGCGGCTCGACAAGCTTCTTGCGACTGCGGTCGATAGAGTCGGCAAAATGAGCGCGGCGAGCGAGGCTTATCACAGCGCTCTGCAACGGAAACTGGCGGCGCTCCCGGCCGACATCGCGGACGGAATCAGCCCCGACGCCGTGGCCCGCAAAATCAATGAGGATCTGCGGCGGGAGTTCATGCGGTCGATGATTCCCAAAACGGCCCGCGATCTCGAGGCGGTCGCGGAACGAATGAAGAACGTATGCTCCGAGTTTTCCACCAGCTCGGATCGTCTGGGCCACGTGTATCGCGGCGCGGCCGAGGACGCGCGCAAGACCGTGGCATCCCTGAAGTTCGAGATCTCTCAGGCAACCGAGGCGGCCGCGCGTTTCACAAACGAGCTGTCGAGGAAGTTTTCGACGGCGTGGGGCTGGATGTTATTCATGCTGACGGGCGGCGCTCTCATGATCGGGCTGGCGCTCGGGATGTTGTTCGAGCACCAGGTGCTTTCGCCGCCGCAACCGGTTCTCGTGCCGGCGGCGCCGGTGATTCAGCCCGTGCCGGGGCCGGCACGAAAAACGCCGGCGACCAAAAAGCAATAGCCACGACCGCCGGATCTCTCGAGATCGCCGGAGACGTGCTCCGCGCCGCCATCCCATTTGTGTTAAAACCAGAGGCGCATGATGCACAAGACCGCGCAATCCCGACTGCCCCGATTTCCGAAATCCGGCGCCATACCGGCCATGCTTCTCGCATTGGCCGCTCTCATGCCCGCAACTTCCTGGGCGCAGTCCACGCCGATTACCAAATCGCTCTCGCACGCGATCCACGCGGTGAACGATCTCGATACGACTCTCGCTTTCTATCGCGATGTCTTCGGGCTCAAGGGCAATCCGCAGGATTTTCCCAATGCGGCCGTGCCGTTGTTGACCAACGCGCCGGGCGTGAAGCTGCGTCTCTCGATGCTTCCGCTGCCCGGCAACATGCGGTTCGAGCTGACCCATTTCATGGGACTCGAACGCCAGGCCGCCCAGGCGAAATATACCGATCCGGGCGCCGCGAGCATTGTGTTCCATGTCCGCGATATTGACGCTCTGGTCGCCAATGCAAAGAAGGCCGGCGCGCCCATCATCACCGAAGGCGGCGCCCCCGTCGAGATCCCGGCTGCGGACGGAAAGGTCCGGTCGATCATCATGCGCGATCCCGACGGGTACTTCATTCAGCTTGTGCAGGAAACTCCCCCGGCGGGCGCGCCCGAAGGCAATGTTTACCGTGTATCGCTCGCCTACACGATCGAAAGCGCGGACGCGACCACGAAATTTTATACCGGCCTGCTCGGCATCGACTTGTCGGGGCCGACTGCGTTTTCGAAAGATCCCGCGATGTTGAAACTCTACGGCGTCCCCGCCGGCGTCGAGTTCCGTAAGCTGACGGGCGTACTGCCGGGGCCTCCGGCCGGAGTGGAGTTCACCGAGTTCAAAGGTGTTCCGCGCACGAAGTTTCACTTGCGAGTGCGCGACCCTGGCGCTCCGGCCATGGCCATTCAGGTGAATGAAGAAAGGCCGACGATTGCGCGCATGAAGGCGGCGGGCGTCAACATCATCTCCGCGAACGGCGACATCGTGGATTTCGGCGGCGGGACCTTCACCATTTTTGTGGAAGACCCGAACGGAATGAATCTGGAGATATTCGAGCGGAATCCTCCGGCGGGTCGGGCCGGGGCACAGAGGTGAGGCGCAGCTGACTCACGCTGTACTTTGACGGTCACCACGCGCCGCCCGGATGCTCCGGGTTAATCCGTCGCATGCCGCGAAGGCGTTCTACGTCGAGGGGCTGGGATTCCATGTCACGTTCGAAGCCTCCGAAGACAGCCGGTCCGGACTGCTTGGAGTGGAGCTTGGAGACATCCGTCTGACGCTCGACAGTCCAATGTCCGGCCATGCCAGAAACGCGTGCGTCGGGCTTGAAGTGGATGGCGAGGTGCTGCGCGCGCCGCAGGATGAGGAATGGGACGCGCGCACGTTCGACCTGCTCGATCATTCGGGCAACACCATCTTCGTCATGGGGCCGGTGCGGGAACGCGCAGGGACGAATTGAAAAAGGGCCAACGGTGCTTTCACTCGTTGAGCGTCGTTGGGTGAAGCTCGCCGAGCCGCGCGGGGCAGGCGATGACCGCCACCGCAGAGATTTTTCGCTTCCATCGAACATCATGAAGCGGGGTTTTGGAAATCGCCGTGGTGCGGCTCCGCCGCCAATACCGGTAAGGCGGAGAAACGATGCCAATCCGCTGCATGGAAATCAGCAAATGACGGGTTATGAAAGAAATACTTCAGTAAACCTTTGGTATCCCTGAACTCATCGTCACCACTGTTTGCTGAACTTATTTTTCTCAAACGTGTTGTTTTTTTTAGCGCCAGGACGGATAATTGGGTGATTTTCAGAGATTTTAAAAATTGCAAATTGAGTTACGGAGGAGCAGTATCCGCATGAGAACTTTGGTGCTTCTGTTTTTTGCGGCCGGCATCGCGATGTCGACGGCGCAGGCGCAGAGCAATTTTTCCTTTGAGGGTTTTTTCCAGACCGACGATCAGGTCCAGTTGATTAATTTCACGCTTGCTTCCGATGCCACAGTCACTTTCCAAACCTATGGATACGGCGGAGGGACGAACGCGGCGGCCACGGTCATTCCGGCGGGCGGCTTTCAAAGCGAGCTGAGCTGGTTCGCCGCCGATGGCACTCTGTTCGGCAGTGCCAACAGCGGATGCGGCGCAGCCGGCACCGGAAACAGCGGATTCTGTCTCGATACTTTTGTCAGGCCCTTCCTTTCCGCCGGTACTTATACTCTCGCGGTAACGCAGGCGGGCAACGATCCTGTGGGCACGCTCAGCGATGGATTCAGCGAGCAGGGTCTGGGAAATTTCACGGCCAGCGGATCGTGCACGGCTTTCTGCGGCGCTTTCGGCGACCAGGATAACGGAAGCTGGGCCGTCGATATTTTGAACGTGAGCGAGGCCGCCGAACCCGGCGCCGTACCCGAACCTGTAACTTTCCTGCTGACCGCCTCAGGCCTCTCGCTCATCGGTCTGGCCGCGCGCCGTCGCTTAAATTGAGATTGCAAAATTTTCGGAGGACAACTCGTGAATATTAAACTGATTCGACTGCAAGTGTGCGGTCTGGCGCTTTTGCCGATAGCTGCATTCGCGCAAACGATCCCGTTAGCGCAGGATTCCTATGTGGTGACCGCGCCTGCCAGTGGGGTTAACTTCGGCAGCGCCGTTACCATCAACGTCACAAACGCCACGACCAGTAATGGGAGCCACGCGGTGGTCCAGTTCGATCTGACCGCCCTGCCGAGCGGAACCACGGCGGCCAACATCGCCAAAGCGACCCTGTCACTCTTCGTAAAAACAGTGGGATCGGCAGGCACGATTAACGTATCCCTGGCAAACGGTTCGTGGACGGAGGCGGGCGTTACCGGCCTCAATGCCCCGGTGCCCGGCGCCGCCGTCGCCAGCGGTGTCGCGATTTCCGCGGGCAGCGCCAACACCTACTTATCCGTCGATGCCACGGCCGCCGTCCAGAGTTGGCTGAATGGAACGACCAACAGCGGCTTTATCGTTACGGCAAACGACGGCGTGGTGGGCGTTACGTTCGACAGCAAAGAGAGTTCAACGACGAGCCATCCGGCGACATTGACGATCACTCTCGCCTCTTCCGGACCGGCGGGACCCACCGGCCCACAGGGTCCGGCTGGGCCGCAGGGCCCGCAGGGTTCGCAGGGAACGCAAGGCACCCAAGGTACACAAGGCCCGCAGGGTTCAGTTGGCTCGACGGGAGCGGCAGGCGCAGGGTACGCCGCAACCTCGACGAGCTCTTTGACAGTCGGTACCGGGTCCATGACGTTCGCCACGCAGAGCGGACTCGCTTACTCCGCCGGCGCGAGGGCGAAGGCCAGCAGTGCGGCAAACACCGCCAACTATATGGAAGGGCTTGTGACCTCTTATACGGGCACATCCCTCGTTATCAATGTGGACACGACAGGCGGCAGTGGAACTCACGCGGACTGGAATCTGAATGTAGCGGGAAATGTCGGCCCGACCGGTGCGCAGGGTGCGCAGGGTACGCAGGGTGCACAAGGCGCACAGGGTCCGACCGGTCCGGCGGGAAGCTATGGCACTGGCAGCGCGCCCACTGGGATTCCAATGGGAATTGGGGCCCACAATACGTCCATCATCAGCACAACCAGTTTCTACTTCAACCCGGCTACCAGCGTTCAAGTCGGGGCCAGCAGCCTGACACCTGAGGCCGCGGTTATTACACCGGCTGCCTGCACGCCCAGTATGAAGATCTGGTCATACCTGGGTGTTTCGATGACGTGGAACCTGACTACCGTAACCCCCTCCAGCCTTACCGACGTCTGGTCGCAAGGGAGTACAGCAGGGAGCTGCACAACGGCTGCTTCGTCGGGCGGCAATGTGCAAACGTGCACGATGACGGGTTTGAGCCAGCAGAGCGCAGGAACACTTCTGACCTTGTCTCAGTCAGCCTGGGCGGGATCGACAGCGTATGGGTTCTTCTCCGCATTCTCCTGCCAGTGAACCTGGGAGGGCAGGCGGTGGAAACCGAAATCCGAGCGATGGTGCTCTGCCGGAAGTCGCGCAGAGCACCATTCGGCATTAATTTGCTTGAGCTCAGTGGCTTTTCCCATATAATAGGCACGATATTCGACGGCAGGCATCTGCAATGGTCCCATCGAGGTTCGTTCCTCGTTGCACCCGGACCGAGCGTTTACCCGTTACCGGATTGATGTGAAAGACATTCTGAAAATGAAAAGAGGGACTTTCTAAACATGGCCAGTCAACCCTATCTCGGCGCGATCTTTATTTTTGCCGGTAATTTTGCTCCCAGGGGCTATCAGCTTTGCCAGGGACAACTTCTGCCGATCTCGCAGAACACCGCGTTGTTTTCGATTCTGGGCACGACCTACGGCGGAAATGGCACGTCGACCTTTGCGCTGCCCGATCTGCGTGGACGCATCCCCGTAGGGGTCGGAAGCGGTCCCGGCCTCAACCCGATCGAGCAGGGCGAGCTTAGCGGGGTGCAGAACGTCACCATTCTGACCTCCAATATGCCGGCTCACAACCACCTGATCAACGCCGCGGACTCCGGTGGCGGACTGTCCTCGCCCAAAGCCAGCTTCCTCGCGCAGCCTCTGGATGCCAACCAAAGCCCGACGACCATGTACAGCGCTAATGCCGCTCCAGCCGCAACGATGGCTCCGAACGCAGTGAGTGTTACCGGTCAGAGCCTGCCTCTGAACATTCAGAACCCCTACCTCGGCTTGAACTACATTATTGCCATGGAGGGGATTTTCCCCAGCCGGAATTAGTTCCGCCCGGCAACTTTCGCCGCATCAGTTGCTGGTGGCTGCGCGTCACCAGCAACCTCAATAATTCAAGCCCGGGATTTCAGTTATGTTTCAAATGCATCGGATTTTCTGCGCCACCCCTTGGGAGATGGAAGCGGAACGGCGTCGCTTTTACGATGCCGTCGGACAGTTCAACGAGACGGTGACAATGCAAAAGGGCGTCCTCTATGTCCCCGTCACCCTTACAAACACGATGGATAAAAGGCCGCTGCAGTATGCCGTCGACCAGAACATTCGCGAGGCCCGGCATTACGTTCTGGTGCTCGGCGATGACTGGGGGCCGGACGCACGAAATTTCAAGAGGGATTACGCTCTCGCGCTCCAGTCGAGAGACGACGCCGCATTGCCTATGCAAAGCGTCGCAGTCCTCGCAAAGAGACCACCTTCCGATCGATTTTCAGCCGATGGCCTTCCCGAACCCTTCGCCACATTCGACACGCTGGCGGAGTTCGAGCAATGTGTCACCGCTCTCCTCTCGAGCTGGTGGGAGTCGTTGCAGGCCCGGCAAAAAACAGCGGCCGCCGGGTGACGGTAAACCTGCGTCCGGAATCCGTGGCGGATGAGCCATTCATCCGGCGTCTGATCATGGAGACCGTCGCGGAAGAGCTGGGCGCGGCGGCATGGCCGGAACCCATGCGCAATCACCTGCTGGGAATCCAATACGCGGCCCGGCGCCAGGCGCATCTCGCGAATCCCGCGGCCGCCAGCCATGTGATTCAGGCGGATGGCACGGACTCCATCCGGGTGGATGCGGGCTGGGCTGTTGTGAACAGGATGCCGCATGAGGTGCGGCTGGTCGAGATCATGCTCCTGCCCGAGATGCGCGGTAAGGGAATCGGGACGGCGGTGATCCATGAAGTCCTTGCCTCCGCGGCCGCCGCCGGAAAACCCCTTCGGTTAAACGTGAACATGATGAATCAGGGCGCGATCCGGTTTTACGAACGCCTTGGCTTTCGCAAAACCGCACAGGACGCGGTTCAATATCTCATGGAACACGACTGAGCCGAAGCCGTTCCAGTGCCTCGTAGTGCGGCTCTATCCAGCGTGCAGCGGCTTCGCGAGCCGCCGGCGGGAGCTCGCGGCGCTTGTAGTCCCCATCCGGCTCAAACCGCTGTTCCGGAAACTTCGCATGGAACAGCGCCGCGTCATTCATGCGATCCGCCTCGCGCGGCGAAAACCGGAGACCGAAATGAGCCGCGATATCCCGGCCCACAGCCCCGGGCAATTGCGTATAGTTCACGGGCAAGCCGCCCTCGCGCAGATAACCGAGCGCAGCTTCACAAAGTCTCCCGAGCACCCGTGCTCCATACTCTTCCGGCGCCATCGCAAGAGCCAGCGCCGGGGGCAGGTCGAGTCCTCCGCGGCCAACGATACCAGGAATCATCGCCGGCGCGGGATTGCTCAAATGCGAAGCCAGCACCTCGGCCGGATCGCGGTACACGAAGACCCACGGAACATTGGGGAAGGCATGCCGGATGAACGGCAAATCGAGGGTTGTCCGGCTGTCGAATTTGACGAAACAGCGGGTTTCTCCACCCGTCCGCCTCTGCGCCAGCGCGCTTATCATCGACCGGAACCATGCGACTCTCCGCTCGATCGGCGTGCCGGGGTGTGATCTTGCGAGAGCGTCCAGCGGACCCGCTTCCGAAATCACAAGATGGCACGGGAGCGACGCCAGCATGCGCGACACAAGCGTGGATCCGCAACGCGACATATGGAAGATGAAACCGGATGGGGGGAGGCCCTGACTCTCCTCATGCCATCGCGCCAGCGCGGCCATATCCGTTCGATGAGCGAACAGGCTGTTGAATGGCGTTTGGGCGTGCTGGAGCGTCTGGTCGTAGAAGGGCTCTCCGAGCGGCGCGCCCCCGAGATAATACCAGGTGACGAACGGTTCCCCGTTACGCCATTCGATCCAGGCCGGCGCCCAGCCCTGCCGCGGCGGCGTCACTGCGTCATTGCCGTGTCCGGCGTCATTGGCGTGTCCACCTCTCCAGCCAGGCACGCCGGTTGGCGCGGACGATTTCGGCGAGATCGCTGGCCTCCACTCCGAAGCCCTGCCGGCGTCCGATCGACAGAACCTCGGCAAACAGTTCCTCTTCCGTGGCGCACCCGGCAAGTCTCCCGATCAAGCCGGCATCGCCCATGACGAATTCGAGAAAACGATCGAAATCCAACTCGCGCCTTTCTGAAATGCCTCCCTGTTACTTCGACCCCTC
>DASZLP010000014.1:0-16796 GCA_035552355.1 Bryobacteraceae bacterium
GCGGGCGAAGACTTCTCCCTGCCCGAACGCTGCCGTCCTCCAACGCGCCACTCCGCGCTCGATGACAGTCGGTCAACGCCGGCCACGCGGAGCTTCGCGCCCGCGCGGATCGTGCATCGCCTGACCACGAAACGGGGCTCTCTGCGGACGCGGGGCTTCGCCGCGCGCCGGCAGAGGCCCGCGGTAGCCCTGCCGGAAGTCGAGGGAATGATCGACGTGTCCGTAGAAACGTCGCCGACCGTGATACCACGGGCCGGCGCCAATGAACAAGCCGCCGTTGAACCATTCCGGTCCATAGTAACCATCCGGAGCGCAATTGTACGGCGGCACTTCGTAATAGCCGTAGGGGCACACGGGAGGTCCGCCGGCCACCCCAACGGAAAACCGGGCCGGGCCGCAGCCGGCGAATAACAGTGCGATCGACGACAAAAAAAAGACTGCCCAATTAGTTCGCATTTGATTCTGTGGCAGCAGATCAGTCGCCAGAATTGGCTCGGCGAAGATCTTACGCTCACAAGCTGGATGGCAGTGAATTCAAAACTGCGCAGGACGTCCCACCCGCCCCGCAAAACGCACCAACCCTCGCGGCGTGGCTGTTCCGGGCCAATCTGCTATTCTGGCCCCATAGAAGGACATGCGCTTCCGCATTGCGATACTCGCGGTCCTGCTGTGCTGCGGGTTCTCTGCACTGCTTGCCTTCCAGGCGCGCTTCAAGGAATACACCGGCGAAGAGGACAACCCCTCCGCCGTCCCCTCCGACGCCTACGAGAAGACCGAGTGGACCTTCGCCCGTCTCCGCTATCCCTCCGGCCGCTACGCCGGTTACAGCGGTGAGCGCGGCAGTTGGCCAACCGATTTCCCCAAAGCCGACCGCCAGTTTCTCGCCGGCGTGCGCCGCCTGACCCGCATCCACACCCGGTCCACCGAGCAGGTGATCGATCTCATCAACGACCCCGACGAAATCTTCAACTGGCCTTGGGTCTACGCCGTCGAAGTCGGCCACTGGGACCTCACCGACGCCCAGTGCAAACTATTGCGCGAGTACCTCACGCGCGGCGGTTTTCTGATGGTCGACGATTTCCACGGAACCTTCGAGTGGGATGTGTTCGTCCAGGGTATGAGCCGCATTTTTCCCGACCGGCCGATCGTTGAGCTGCCTAATGCCGATCCAATCTTCCACACGGTGTATGATTTGGATGCCCGCGTACAGGTGCCCGGACTCCAGTACCTCTACAGCGGCCAACTCTGGGAAAAGGACGGCAAAATCCCCCACTGGCGGGGCATCTACGATGACGACGGGCGGGTTATGGTCGCGATGTGCTTCAACCAGGACGATGGTGACGCATGGGAGCACGCCGACAATCCACAATATGAGGCGAAATATACGTCACAGGCTTACCGTTTGGGTATCAATTACGTCATCTATTCAATGACCCATTAGTTTCCGGGTGAATCCACGAACATGTTTGAGTTCCTGTTCAAATATCCGCCGGCCATCTTTTCCAAAGGCAAATTCCTGCTGCTTTCGGGCTGGCCGCTGTGGCTGCTGTTGCTGCTGATCGTCGCGGCCGCCGCCGGATTGTTCTGGAACATGCGGCAACGCCACGGCCTGCTGTCGAACCCCCGCGCCACCGCGATCTGGCTGGCGCAGACGGCGCTGATCGCACTGGTTTTGTTCATGTTGTGGCATCCGGCGATCAGCGTGGCGCGCCTGCGTCCGCAGGAAAACGTGGTCGCGGTGCTGGTGGATCATTCGCGCAGCATGGGAATCGCGGACGACGGCAAGCCGCGCATTCAAAGCGCCGAAGACCTGCTCAACAACACGTTGTTGCCGGATCTCCAGAAGCGCTTTCAGGTGCGGATGTACAAGTTCGGACGCGACGCCGTGCGCATCGACGAAGCGCGCAACCTCGCGGCGGACGACAATGCAACCCGCATCGGCGACAGCCTGAAGCACATCGCGAGCGAAGCCGGCACCATGCCCCTGGGAGCGGTGGTCCTGCTGAGCGACGGCGGCGACAACACCGGCGGCATCGATCGCGACACCATCGCGCAACTGCATGCGCTGCGGCTGCCGGTACACACGATCGGATTCGGACCGGACCACTTCGCGAAAGACATCGAAATTGTCGACGTCGCGGCTCCCGCGCGGGCGCTCGCGCAGTCGAGGGTGAGCGCCCGCGTGGCGATCCGCCAGCATGGATTCGCCGGCTCGAAGGTGAGGCTGGTCGTGCGCGAAAACGATCATCCGATTTCCGAACAGGAAATAACGCTCAAGCCGGATCCCGAACAAAGCGAAACCATCGTTTTCAATGCCGGCGCGGAGGGAGCGCACAGTTTCCAGATCGGCGTCACGCCGTCGCCGGGCGAGCAGAATACGCAGAATAACTCCGTCACCAGACTGGTCAATGTGGCGAGCGGAAAAAAGCGCATCCTCTATATCGAGGGCGAGCCGCGCTGGGAATTCAAGTTCATCCGGCGGGCCGTCGAAGACGATCCGGGTCTTGAGCTCGCGACCGTATTGCGGACCACCCAGAACAAAATTTATGTGCAGGGCAATGGCGACAAAGACCGGGCTGTGCAGGATGGGTTCCCCACCAAAGCGGATGTGCTCTTCCAGTACGACGGCCTGATCATCGGGAGCGTCGAGGCCAACTATTTCAGCAACGAGCAGCAGGCGATGATCCGCGATTTCGCCGACCGGCGCGGCGGCGGTGTCCTGTTCCTCGCGGGCCGGTTCTCCCTTTCCGACGGCGCATACGCCAAAACGCCGATGGCGGAAATGATGCCGCTGCGGCTTTCGAACGAGAAGACGTGGAGCCGCAACTTCGCCTACGCCACTCTTACCGACGCGGGCAAAGAGAGCGTCATCACGCGCCTCGAAGAGCAGCGCGATCAGAACATCGCGCGTTGGCAGAAGATGCCGCAGATCGCTAACTACGCCGTGATGGGGGCGCCCAAGCCGGGCGCCGTGGTGCTGATGAATGTCAACGAGGCCGGGCATCGTCCGACGCCGCTGCTCGCGATCCAGAATTACGGTCACGGGCGCGTCGGCGTCTTCGCCACCGCCGGAAGCTGGCGCTGGAAGATGCTGCAGGATCATAACGATCGCACGCACTCCGAGTTCTGGTCGCAGCTTATGCGCTGGATGGTCACGGAAACGCCGGGCCAGGTGCTGTCCTCGACGCCGCACCAGGTTCTGCCGGACGACACGCATGTTCCTCTGCGCGTCAGCGTGCGCGATAAGAATTACGAGACCGTCTCCGGCGCCACCGTGCAGACGACGATCGCGCGTCCCGATGGCCGCTCCGACACGATCGACCTGCGGCCCGACCCCCTGGAGCCCGGCATGTACACGGGCGAATACACCGCCGACAAGCCCGGCACATACGTTGCCGAAACGTCGGCCAGGCAGGACAAAACCGATCTGGGCCGTGACGCCCTGACGTTCCGCCGCGAAGATGGCGTGGCGGAAAATTTCGCCGCCGCGCAGAATCGCGACCTGCTGCAGAAGCTTTCGAGCGATACCGGCGGGAGCTATTACACGCCCTCGACCGCGAAGAAACTCTCGGGTGAAGTCGCGGTCTCCGAAGCCGGCATCACCGCCCATGACAATCTGGATTTATGGGACATGCCGATCCTGTTCCTGCTGGTGATTCTGATTCGCGGCGGCGAATGGCTTTTGCGCCGGAAGTGGGGAGTCGTCTGATGAAGTGTTTGGCTTTGATCTTGTTGGCAAGTCCGCTCTTCGCGTCCACATATCTGTTGACCGTCGCCGGACTCGGCGGCGAGCCGGACTACGAACAGCGCTTCACCGCGCTGGCCAACGACACCGACAAAATCCTCAAGACCGGCACGAGCGACCGCATCGTCGAAACCCTCAAAGGCCCCGACGCCACAAAAGCGAAGGTGGAAGCCGCGCTGAACAAGATCGCCGCGCAGGCCAAACCCGCCGATGCTTTCGTCCTGATGATGATCGGCCACGGAACTTTCGACGGCACCGAATACAAGTTCAACTTGCCGGGCCCCGATATTTCGGGCACGGAGCTCGCGGCGCTGATGAACAAAATTCAGGCCGGGCGGCAACTCGTCGTCGACATGACGAGCGCCAGCGGCGGCGCGGTCAACACGTTAAAGAAGGAAAACCGCACCATCATCACGGCTACGAAATCCGGCACCGAGAAGAACGCGACCGTTTTCGCCCGCTATTGGGTCGAGGCGCTGCGCGATCCCGCGGCCGACGTCGACAAGAATGAAACTATCTCGGCGCTCGAAGCTTTCCAATACGCCGAAAAGAAGACTGCTGGATTCTATACGGATCAGAAGCGGCTGGCGACCGAGCATCCGCAGATCGACGACCAGCAGCGCGCGTCCGCGTTTCCGCTGCTGCGGTTCGGGTCGGCGTCGGCCGTCGTCACCGATCCCGCCAAACGCGAGCTGATTGCGAAGAAAGACGAGATCGAAAACAAGATCGATGCCCTGAAGTACCAGAAATCGCTGATGGCGCCTGAGGAATACAAGAAGCAGTTGACGCAGTTGCTGATCGAGCTCGCGAAGGCGCAGGAGGCCGTCGACAAATGAAGGCCCGCTTCCTGCTGATCCTCCTCTGTGCCCTTCCCGCCTTCAGCCAGTCCCTCCAGCGCGCCGAAGCCCTCTGGAAAGCCCAGGATTTCGACGGCGCCAAGAACGAATTCGAAGCCCTAGTCAAAGCCAATCCGAAGAACGCCGATTATCGCGTCCGCTACGGCAATCTCTTCTATGAGCGCTTCAACGCGCCCGAGGCCCAGAAACTCTATCAGGAAGCGCTCGAAATCGATCCGAAAAACGCCCGGGCCATATTCGGACTCGCGCAGCTTCTCGCGGATAACTACGATCCCAAAGTCAACGAATACGCGACGAAGGCCCTCGAAGCGGACCCGAAGCTGTTCGAAGCCCATGAGCTGATGGCGAAGGCGGCGCTCGAAGACGATAACCATCCGAAAGCCGATGCCGAAGCCGAAGCCGCGCTCAAGATCCAGCCGGACGCCCTCGACGCCATAGCCGTGAAAGCATCGCTCGATCTGCTCGCCGATAAGCCGTCGTCCTGGGTCGCGAAGATCGGCGCTCGCGGCAAGGGCTACGAGACGATCGCGTTCTTCTACATGATCAACCGGCGGTACGAAGAGTCAATCGACTACTACCGCAAAGCCATCGCCGCCGAGCCCCGGTTATGGAGCGCGCACTCCGCGCTCGGGATGAACCTCATGCGGCTGGGGCACACGGACGAAGCAAAAAAAGAACTCGATCTCGCCTATGAGAATCACTTCCGCGATGCCGCGACCGTCAACTCGCTCAAGCTGATCGACAGCTATGCGAAGTTCGACACCTTCCGCACGCCCACTACGGTACTCGTCCTGAACAAGAAGGAAGAGGACGTCCTGCGCCCGTACTTCGAATCGGAAATGAAGCGGGCCATGGCGACCTACGAGAAGAAGTACAACTACAAACTCAAAGTGCCGCTGCAGATCGAGGTCTATCCCGACCATGAAGACTTCGCGGTCCGCACCGCCGGCCTGCCGGGCATCGGCGGCATTCTTGGCGTGACTTTCAACAACGTCATTGCGATGGATAGCCCGTCGGGGCGTCCGCCGGGCAGCTTCCACTGGGCGAGCACGATGTGGCACGAGATGAGCCACGCCTACATCCTGAGCCTGACGAACGAACACATGCCGCGCTGGTTCACCGAAGGTCTGGCGGTGCATGAAGAGATCGCGGCGTCGGGCGACCCCGATTGGGGCGACCGCATGACTCCCGAAATCATCGCGGCTATTCGCGACAAAAAGCTGTTATCGGTTTCGGAAATCGACCGCGGCTTTGTTCATCCGACCTACCCATCGCAGGTGGTGGTGTCGTATTACCAGGCCGGCAAGATCTGCGATTACATTTCGCAGCGCTGGGGCGAATCGAAGCTGCTCGATATCGTGCATGCGTTCGCCAAAGACATTCCGACCAACGACGTTATCCGGCAGCAGCTCGGCATGGAACCCGACGCCTTCGATAAAGACTTCCTCGCTGAGATCGACAAAGAAACCAGCAAGACCGTCGCCGGCTTTGCCGACTGGACCAAACAAGTGCGCGAGATTAACCAGCTCGCGAAAGACGGCAAGGATGACGAGGTCATCGCGAAGGGCCGGGCCATCGAGGGAGTCTATCCCGATTACGTCGAGAGCGGCAACGTTTATGAAGCCGTTGCGACTGCGTGCCTGAATAAGAAGGACACCGCCTGCGCCATGGACGAGCTCGGCCGCTATTCGAAGATCGGCGGACGCGATCCCGACACGATCAAGAAATACGCGCAACTGCTCGTCGACGCCGGAAAGAAAAAGGAAGCAATCGCCGCGCTCGAGCGCCTGAACTTTATCGCTCCGCTGGATACGGGGCTGCATGAGCGGCTCGGCGGACTGATGTTCGACACTGGCGACATCAAGGGCTCGGTGAGAGAATACCAGGCGCTCGTCGCAATGCATCCCATAGATGTTGCGGGCAGCCATTACAATCTTGCAAGGGCCTTCAAGGCCGACGGCCAGAAAGACCAGGCCAGAGAGGAAGCCGTATCCGCGCTGGAAGCCGCGCCCGATTTCAAGCCGGCCCAGAAGCTGCTGCTCGACGTCTCGCAGTGATCAGACGCAGTGATCAGACAGAGAGTCGCCGGAAAAATGACGGCGGTTAATCTAAAAGGAAATCATGTCCACAGCCCAACTTGAACCGGATGTTCTGAAATCCCGGGTTTCGCGATTCCGCGAAGTCGATGCCGAGATCGTCCGGCAGGTGAAACGCGTTATTGTCGGCCAGGACGAAGTGGTCGAACAGGTCCGTATCGGCCTGTTCGTCGGCGGGCATTGCCTGATCACCGGCCTGCCCGGCACCGCCAAGACCTTGCTCGTCCGCACTATGGCGCAGGTGCTCGGCCTTATCTTCAAGCGCATCCAGTTCACACCCGATCTGATGCCGACCGACATCACCGGCACCGACATTATCGAGGAAGATCCCGTCTCCGGCCATCGTACATGGACGTTCGTGCAGGGGCCGATCTTCGCCAACGTGCTGCTCGCCGACGAAATCAACCGCACGCCGCCCAAGACGCAGTCGGCGTTGCTCGAAGCCATGCAGGAGCGCTCCTGCACGGTGCGCGGCAACCACTACCGTTTGCCCGCGCCGTTCTTTGTGCTGGCGACGCAGAACCCGATCGAGCTCGAAGGAACGTATCCGCTGCCGGAAGCGCAGCTTGACCGCTTCCTGTTCAACATCATCCTCGACTATCTGACCGGCGAACAGGAGCTTGAGGTGGTCGATCTGACGACGACCACGCACGTCGCGCAGGCGGACCCCATCACTACCGCCGAAGAAATCCTCGACTTCCAGCAACTCGTGCGCATGACGCCGATCGCGGAAACAGTCGCGAAGTATGCGATCGAGCTGGTGCGCGCCACCCGCATGAAAGATCCGACAGCGCCCGAGATCGTGAAGAAATACGTCAACTACGGCGGCAGCGTGCGCGCCGCGCAGTTCCTCGTGCTGGCGGCGAAGGCGCGGGCACTGATGAAAGGCCGCTATCACGTCAGCTTCGAGGACATCCGGGCGCTTTACATCCCGATCCTCCGTCACCGCATTCTGCTCAACTTCCACGCGGAGTCGGACCGGCTGACTCAGGACGACATCCTGAAGCAGGTGCTCGACCAGAAGCCGGCGCCGAGGGAGTAATGTGGCGCCGGTGATCTTGTCACCGGCGTTTTTCTCAAACCGATGCTGCAGCAGTTTTTGGATCCCGCCGTACTCGCTTCCATTTCGTCTCTCGACCTCGTGGCGAAGACGGTAGTGGACGGCTTCGTCGCGGGCCTGCACCGTTCCCCTAAATTCGGATTTAGCCAGGAGTTCGCCGAATACCAGCAGTATGTGCAGGGCGACGACCTCCGCCACATCGACTGGAACGTGTTCGCCCGAACCGAGCGTCTATATCTTAAGCGGTTCAAAGGCGAGACGAACATGCAGTTGCTGATCCTGCTCGACGCCAGCGCCTCCATGACATATGGATCGGGAAAGGTCCGCAAGCTGGATTATGCGCGTTATCTCGCGGCTTCGCTTGCCTATCTCTCCTCGCAGCAGCGCGATGCCACCGGGTTGATCGTTTTCGATCAGGATATCGCCAACTACATCCCGCCTTCGACGCGCCAGGGTCAGTTGATGCGCATCATGCACGCGATTGAAAAGGCGGAAGGTGGCTCGCGCACCGATTTTTCCAGGCCTTTCATTCACTTCCAGGAGTTTCTGAAGCGCCGCGGCATCGTCGTCGTGATGTCCGACTTCTACGAAAAGCCCGAGCAGATCGTCAAAGTAGTAGAGCCGCTGCGCTATCGCGGCAACGAAGTGATTTTGTTCCACATTCTCGATCCGATGGAAATTGCGCCGAAGTTTCGCGATCCCGTGCTTCTTGAAGACGTCGAAGATGCAACCGCGATGGAAGTCTCGCCCGACTACGCCCGCACTGAGTACAAAGCGAAGATGGACGAGCACCTGCGGCAGCTTTCCGAAAAGTCGCGCGCGGCCGGTCTCGATTATGTGTTCATGAATACGTCCAGGCCGCTCGACGAAGGCTTGCGCAATTTTCTGGCAATGCGCCAGAGGAGGATGTAGTTGGGTTTCCTCGCACCATGGTTTCTCGGCGGCCTGGCCATTCTGGGCCTGCCGGTCTACGTGCATCTGCTGCGGCAATACAAGCAGACGCCGATCCCCTTCAGCTCGCTCATGTTCTTCGAGCGCCGCACACAGAGCTCGATCAAGCACCGGCGGCTGAAATACCTTCTCCTGTTCTCGCTGCGTTGCCTGTTCGTACTGCTGCTCGCGCTCGCGTTCGCGCGCCCGTACATTCATTCGGCGGCTATCGCCAAAGCCAGCGGCGGGCGCACCTTCGTGTTCGCGCTCGACAACTCCTTCAGCATGCGCGAGGGCGATCGCTTCGCCAACGCGAAGAAAGCCGCCATCGATCAAATCAACGCCATGCGTGAGGACGATCGCGGCCAGGTGATATCGTTCGGCGGTGCTTCGCGCCTGTTGAGCGACATGACGCAGGACAAGCAGGCGCTGCGCGCAGCCGTGACCGCGCTCGAACAGGGCGACGACACGAGCTCTTACGCAGAGCTCTCGCGTGTGCTGCGCTCGACGTCGGAGAGTCTCAAATCCGACATCGTCGCGCATGTCTTCACCGACATGCAGAAGTCTTCTCTCCCGCCGGGCTTTGCCGACCTCAAGCTCGACCCCGGCACGAAGCTCGAAATGCACGCCGTGGCGTCCGCGCCGATCCCCAACTGGACCGTCGAGAACGTTGACGCCCCGCGCCGCGTCTTCGACACGAAGAAGGTGCGGACCGTCGCAACTATCGCGGGGTTCGGGACGATGGATTCCGTTCGCAAAGTCACGCTTCTCGCCAACGGGAAGGCTCTCGAAACGAAGACCGTGAACGTGCCCGGCAACGGCCGCGCGACCGTCGAATTCCTTGCGCTCGATGCTCCGTACGGTCTCACCCGCTGCGAGATCCGCATCGACAGCGCCGACCGTTTCCCGGATGACGATCACTGGCTGTTTTCGGTGGAGCGCGCCGATCCCAAACCTGCGTTGCTGGTCCATGCGGAGGGCGACACAGCGAGCCCGCTCTATGTTTCGACGGCGCTCGATTCTTCAAACGAAGCGGCTTTCAAGCTGGAGTCGCTGCCCGTGAACCAGTCAGCGAACGCGAACGTATCGAAGTATGCGTTTGTGATCCTGTCCGATCCGGGTCCGATTCCACAGAAGCTGACGGACGCGCTGGTGAAGTACGTGCAGGCCGGTGGGTCTGTGCTCATGACGCTCGGGAAGAACGCGACGCCCGGCCGGCATCTGCCGGTGGCCGATCTTCAGGTGATGGGTCTCCATACGATTGTTGGAGATCGCGAATCGTCACTTACAGTTGCGTCGGTCGATACTTCCTACCCTGCGTTTGCCAAAGCGCAGAACTGGGGCGGCGTCGAATTCTTTCAGGCAGCGAAGCTGCAGCTTCCGCAGTCCGCGCCGGATATTCGTGTGGCGGCGACGCTCTCCGACGGCTCGCCGCTGTTGATCGACCGCCAGATGGGCGGCGGACATGTTCTGGTGTTCACCTCGGCTATCGACAATATCGCCAGCAATCTTCCGACGGAGGCCGTGTGGCTGCCGTTCCTGGATCAAACCACGCACGAAATGGGCGGAATCGGCACAGCCCCGGGAAATTACAAAGTTGGCTCGTTTGTCGAGTTGCGCACGTCGCGGGAGAAGGGCATTCCGGTCGAGATCGTTGGTCCGGGAGACAAGCGGCTGCTTTCACTCTCCGAATCGACCAAAGCCACGAACTTCCAGTTCCCGGCGCAGGGATTCTTCGACATCCGGCGCGCCAATGGGCGTGAGGAACTGGCATCGGTGAATCCCGACCGCCGCGAATCGGATTTTGCCGTGGTTCCGCCGGAGACACTGGATTTGTGGAAAAATACGGGGATAGCCTCGAAAGGGGCTGACACGGCGTCGGCGGCATCCCCGCCAAATCACGACAAGGCGGAACTCTGGCCTTACGTGCTGGCAATGCTGGCTGTACTGGCGGTGGCGGAGTCGGTGTTAGGCAACCGGCATATGGAAGCCACGGCTGAATAGATTTTTGGGCGAAGAGGATATTGCATGAACCCACTCGAAGGCCTTGCGCATTATCTCGATCGGCTGGAACGGCGTCTCAAAATGTTCGCCTGGACGCGCGGCGCCGCCGCGATCGTGGGGGCCGCCCTGATCCTCACCATCGCGATCGTTTCATCGCTGATGCTGGCCGCGTTCTCGCCTTCGAGCCTGATCCTCGGGCGGTTCGTGCTCTTTCTCGGAATCGGCGCCGCGGCCGCGATCGGCCTTGTCGTTCCGCTGATGCGCATGAATCGCCGGCGCGCCGCGCAGGAAGTTGAACAGCGCCATCCCGGCTTCGATCAGCGCCTCCTGACCTTCACAGAACGCTCGCGCGATAACGCAGGCGATCCATTTCTGCCGCTGCTCGCCGAAGATGCGCTTGTAATCGCGCGCGACGCCGAGCCGGAACGCGTCATCGAGCAGAAGCGGTTTGTCCGCTTTGCTTCGCTGGGTGCGGCCGCCGCGACGGTGCTCGCATATCTGATCTTCTGGGGACCGGGCGTTTTCGGAACCGGCACGCAGCTCCTCTGGGGCAGCTATCCGAAAGACGGCATCAACAAACCGCTGTACAGCATCACGGTCGAGCCCGGTACGAAAACCATTCGCCGCAAGTCTGACCAGATGATTACGGCCGGCCTGAGCGGTTTCAGCGCGGCTCACGCCAGCGTATTCGTGCAGTACGCGAGCGCGTCGAAGTGGGAAGAAGCTCCCATGCAGGCGCAGAATTCGGGCCCGGGCTTTGCATTCCTGCTCGTGCGGGTTGCCGAAGACGCCCAGTACTATGTTTCGGCGGGCGGCATCAAATCGTCCATTTACAAGCTGCACACGATCGATCTGCCGGCGGTGAAGAACATCCGCGTTACTTACAACTACCCGTCGTGGACGGGCATGGCTTCCGAGACCGAAGATCCCGGCGGTGACCTGCGCGCCGTCGAAGGCACGGTCGCGAAGCTCGAAGTCCAGACCGACAAGCCGTTGAACAACGCCCAGGTTGTGTTCGAAGAAGGTAAGCCCATCAACCTCGAAGCATCCACCGGCACGCGTACGACGACGAGCGTGCCGATCGAAAAGGACGGCAGCTATCACATCGCCGTGATGGATCACGGCGAGTTGGTCCGCCTCACTGACGATTACTTCATTGAGGCGAAGAAGGTCGATCCGCCGGTCGTGAAGATCACCAAACCGGGGAAGGACGCGAAGGTCAGCCCCATCGAGGAAGTCGGCGTGACCGTGACCGCCGAGGACGCTTATCCGCTGCAGGAACTGAATCTGCACTACTCCGTGAACGGCGCGCCCGAGAAGGTTCTTCCGATGCTCAAGCAGAAAGGCGCGAAGACTTCGGAAGGCACTACGATGCTTTCGATGGAAGACTTCAAGGCCGTGCCGGGCGACACCGTCAGCCTCTACGCAACCGTGAAGGACGGCAGGAACTCGGCGAAAACGGACATGTACTTCGTGCAGGCCGTCCCCTTCGAATTCGAGTATTCGCAGGGTTCCGGTGGCGGCCAACAAGGTGGCGGCGGCGCCGATCAGCAGGAGCAGCAGATTTCCGAACGCGAAAAGGAAATCATCGCGGCCACGTTTAACCAGGTCAACGGCGACGCGAAGATGAAGGCCGCGGCGGCCGAAAACGGCAAGTACCTTTCCGACACCCAGGCCAAGCTGCGCGATCAGGCACAATCTCTTGCGAACCGCACGAAGGCCCGCCAACTCGATGGCAGCGGCGCCGGCTTCCAGAATTTCGTTAAGGAAATGGAAGCGGCGGTGGCCTCAATGAGTCCTGCGGCGGACAAGTTGAAAGGCCTCTCCTTCCAGGATGCGATGTCGCCCGAACAGCAGGCGCTGACGCATCTGCTGAGAGCCGAAGCCACCTTCCGCCAGATTCAGGTGCAGGTGAGCCGCGGTGGCGGTGGAGGCGGTGGGGGAGGCGGCGGCGCCGGGCGCGATCTGGCGAACCTCTTCGACCTCGAGCTCGACAAGGACAAGAACCAATACGAAACCAACGCCGGATCGGCCGCCGAGCAGAAACAGCAGCAGGTCGACGAGGCCATGAAGAAGCTCGAAGAGCTGGCGCGTCGTCAGCAGCAGCTTGCCGATCAGCAGCAGAACAATCCGCAGCAACTGGCACAGCAGCGCTACGAGCAGGAGATGCTGCGGCGCCAGGCCGAAGAGCTGAAGCGCCAGATGGAAGCGCTGCAGCGCGGTGATCAGGGCCAGCAAAGCCAGCAGGGGCAACAAGGTCAGCAGGGCCAGCAAGGGCAGCAGAGTGGGCAGCAATCGTCGTCCTCCTCGTCTTCATCCGGCAGTCAGGGTGGACAGTCGGGACAATCCGGCCAGCAGTCCGCCAGTAATCAGCAGAAGCCGCGTCCGGGCCAGCAGAACAGCGGAATGAGCCGCGCCATGCAGGAACAATTGCAGCGCGCCCTCAAGGACCTTTCCGACGCCGAGCAGAGCATGAGTAGCGCGGCCTCGGCGCGCCAGCCGGGCCAGCAGAGTCAGCAGGGCGGCAATCAGGCGCAGAGCGAAGCGCAGCGCGCCGCCGAGCGGCTGAAGGAGTCGGCCCAGACGCTGCAATCCGTGCGCAAACAGCAGAACGGTTCGGAGATCGGCGATCTCGCCAGCCAGGCTTCGCAGCTCGCCGGTCAGCAGCAGGATTTCGAACAGCGTCTTCGCCGCAATTTCGGACAGGGCCAGAACAATCAGCAACTCTCGCAGCAGATGGCCGACGAAAAGCAGAAGATGATCGACGCCTACAACCAGCTCCAGAAGGAGATGCAGCAGGCGGCCCGCGACGTCGCAGCCACGCAGCCGGGCGTCTCGAAAGAGCTGCGCGACGCCATGGGACGCGCGCAGGAAGCCGAGCTCGGCACCCGCATGGAGTACACACAGGAATTACTGCGCCGCGGCATGGGGGCCCAATATGCGGTCCTGCAGGAAGCGCCGGTCACTAAAGAGCTGAATGCGCTCCGCGACCAGTTGAAGAAGCTGGAAGGGGATTCCGCCGCGCAGGGAATGGCGAACGGCGGCGACGACAAGAGCCAGATTGCCATGCAGCAGGCGCTGAACAATACCGAGCGTATCCGGCGTGAAATGGAAGCGCTCGCGCGCGGGCGTGGGCAACAGGGGCAGAATCAAAACGGGCAGAATCAAAACGGCAACCGCCAGGGGAATCAGCCGGGCCAGAACGGCCAGCAGCCAGGTCAGGGTCAGCAGCAAGGCCAGGGTCAGCAGCCAGGCCAGGGTCAGCAGCAAGGCCAAGGTCAGGGTCAGCAGCAGGGTCAAGGGCAAGGCGCTCAACAGGGCCAGGGTCAAGGTCAGCAGAATGCCGGTGGTCTCGGACCGCGCGGCGGCCCCAATAACAACGGTGGCGGGGGCGGTGTCAATACGGCTCCGCGCACCGGTTACAACGGCGGCGCCGCCGATGGTCCATGGAACGCCACAAACTTTGGCTGGGGCGGCGGCGACACGCGGATGGGCCAGTTGCCTCCGAACGTTACGCCGGAGCAGGCCTACAACGACCTCATGCGGGACATCGGGCGCCTCCGCTCCTCAGTCGCCGACGACAAGGACCTGAATCGCGAATATCAGGATCTCATCCGCCGCGCGCAGGAACTCGATCCGCGTCACATGAACAACGACCCGCAGCTCGGAGCTGTGATCGGCGCCCAGGCGCTGGGGCAGATCGACGAACTGGAGCTGGTGCTGCGCCGCAAGCTCGCGGCCGGCGACGGCAGTGTGCGCAGTACGAGTCCGCGCAATATCCCTCCGGGATATGCGGAAGCGGTGGCGGAATACACCAAGCGCCTGAGCAAACAGTAGAGGCCGATTTAGTCCTTATCGAGCTTCCACAGCACCTGCCGCAGGATGCCCAGCATCAGCGGCGCGTCCCGCGACGTGAGGCGCATACGGCGCACCCAGCGCCGGATCTTCTGTTCCGTCGAGACCGACGTAATCCGGTTCGTATAGCCGGACCTGTCGAGCAACTCCAGCAGCATGCGGGTCACCTGCTCCGCGTCCGAGCCCTCGATAAGATCCCGCTTCCCCGCGCCTGATTTCTGCAAGCCGCCGCGAGAGAGCTCCCAAAGACACACCGCAACCGCCTGGCCGAGGTTCATTGATGGCGTCCCCGGCACGGTCGGGATCCGGATCAGCGTGTGGCAGTAGCTCAGGTCTTCGTTCGAGAGACCGAACTTCTCCGATCCGAACAGCAGGGCGACACGGCCGTCGTGCGTACGGACTCGCTCCATGCCCGCTTCGACACGTTCCAGCGGCTGCTGCAATTCGCGCCGCTGCGCCGCGGTCGTGCCTGCGATGAGGGAGCAGTCCGCGACCGCATCGGCGACCGTTTCGAACACGCGGGCGGCTTTGAGCACATGAGCGCCGCCGACGGCGGACACGGCTTCCCGGAACGCGACCTCGTACGGCTGGACGATGCGCAGGTCCTCAAATCCGAAGTTGGCCATGGCGCGCGCGGCCGCGCCGATATTGAGTGGATTGCGCGTGGAGACGAGAACGACGGCTGTTTTGGAGGCGATGTATCGATATTGACATGCTTTGATCCGTGCCTGGTGTAAAATCAGAACTTTGCGTCCGGTCCGGGCATTGCCGCCGCCCGGAAAATCGCACCTCGAATTTCAAGCGCCAAGTTATAGTGGAGGATGTATGGCATCGCCCGTAGAGCAGAAGGTCAAGCAGATCATTGTCGAACAACTCGGCGTCGATGAGAGCCAGGTGGACAACAAGGCGTCGTTTGTCGATGATCTTGGCGCCGACTCGCTGGATATCGTCGAGCTCGTCATGGCGTTCGAGGAGGCCTTCGAACTGGAAATCCCGGACGAAGATGCCGAAAAGATCGCGACCGTCGGAGACGCCGTTACTTATATCGAGGGCAAGAAGAAATAGCATCGCCCACACGCGAACCGCAGCCGTCATCCGGCCGCGGGATCCGCGTTGAAGGAGAACGATTATTTCCCGCAGAGTCGTAGTCACCGGCGTGGGCCTCTTGTCCGCGATCGGCGACACCACCGAGACCACATGGAAAGCGCTGCTCGAATGCCGTAACGGCATTTCGCGCATTTCCTCATTCGACCCGTCGGCATTCAATTGCCAGATCGCGGGCGAGGTGAAGCATTTCGATCCCGCGCGCTTCATCGAAAAGAAAGACATCAAGAAGATGGGCCGCTTCATCCAGATGGGAATCGCGGCGACCCATGACGCGATGACGAATTCCGGGCTGAAGATCACCGAGGAGAACGCCGAGCGCGTTGGCGTTTATGTCGGCAGCGGCATCGGCGGATTCGAAGTCATCGAGCGCGAGTACAAGAACCTGATCGAACACGGTCCCCGCCGCATTTCGCCTTTCTTCATACCGGCGACGATCATCAATCTGGCGTCGGGTTACATCTCGATCCGGCTCGGGGCGAAAGGGCCGAACTCGGCAACCGCTACCGCGTGCACCACGAGCGCCCATGCGATCGGCGACTCGTTTAAGATCATCCAGCGCGGCGATGCGGACGCGATGGTTTGCGGCGGCACCGAAGCCTGCATCACGCCGCTGGGCATCGGCGGATTCGCGGCCATGCGCGCGCTGTCGCAGCATAACGGTGATCCGGCGCACGCCTGCCGGCCGTTCGAAAGGGACCGCGACGGTTTTATCGTGGGCGAAGGCGCGGGCGTGCTGGTGCTCGAAGAAATCGAGTTTGCGAAGAAGCGCAATGCGCCGATACTGGCCGAGATCGTTGGATACGGGATGAGCGGCGATGCCCACCATTTCACCGCGCCGCCGGAAGACGGCGAGGGCGCCTACCGGGTGATGCGGAATGCGCTCCACGACGCGCAACTGCGGCCGGAGCAAATCGATTACATCAACGCTCACGGCACGTCGACGCCGCTCGGCGATCAGGCGGAGACCTTCGCCATGAAGCGGGCGTTCGGCGATCACGCGAAAAAGCTGGCCGTCAGCTCGACGAAATCGATGACCGGCCACCTGCTGGGCGGCGCCGGCGGACTCGAAGCCGGCATCGTCGTCTGCGCGCTGGGGCATCAAATCGCGCCGCCGACCATAAACTACGAAAACCCCGATCCCG
>DASZLP010000015.1:0-4907 GCA_035552355.1 Bryobacteraceae bacterium
TCCTTGAAGCCGTTGCAGATGATGGGCGTCTCGTTGTCGCACAACGCCATCACAGCGAGCAACTCGGGCTTCGAGCCGGCTTCCATGCCGAACCTGTAGGGGCGGCCGAACTCGAGCACTTCCTCAACGACCTGCCGCTGCTGGTTCACCTTAATGGGATAGACGCAGCAGTAGCTGCCGCTGTATTTGTGCTCGCGGATCGCCACCTCGAAGGCGTCATGCAACTCGCCGAGGCGATGCTTCAGAATTTCGGCGAAGCGAATCAGGATCGGCAGCGAGATGCCGCGCAGCACCAGCGTGTCGATGAGTTTTTTCAGATCGATCGCGCGGGCCGGGTCCTTTTCGGGATGCACGAGAACATGCCCCTCTTCATTGACGGAAAAATATCCCTTGCCCCAGCTTGCGACATCGAAGAGCTCGGCGGCGTCGAGAGACGACCAACGATCGGTCGGTTCGAGGACCAGAGTGCTTTTACGGCCGTTTTTCTCCAACTTTTTCGATTCCCTCGCTTTGACGAACGGCGGCTGTCATGCAGCCGGCCGCGCGAAACTTCAGTGTCCTTCGGAATGGCGGCCAGGATCAAGAAAAAGTTTCGCGGACCGCCGGTCAAACAGGATTGTAATAATGCGTGGCGCGGGCGCTCTCGCCAGGAGCGCCAGGCATCCCCTTCAGGTGTGCCGGCTCGGCACTCGTGCCGGCGCCTGGTGGGTTTATTTCGCCCCTGCCGACGCGGAAGGCAGGCGACAGAAGACGATCGCCCGCCCAACAGACCCACTATCATCAGGTTTGGCATCGCATTTGGCAACCCGCGATTCTCCGCAACCCGACACGCTGGCCGCTCGCCTCACACTTGTGCGCGAGCGAATCGAAAAGGCATGTGCCCGCGCGCACAGAGACCCGGCCGCGGTGAAACTGCTCGCCGTCACGAAGGTGTTCGGGCCGGAGGTCGTCGAGGAAGGCTGGCGCCATGGGCTCCGCGACTTTGGTGAAAACTACGTCCAGGAAATGGAGCGCAAGGCTCCGGCGGTGGCCGCTTTGGCGGGCGCGCGTTTTCATCTCATCGGTCATTTGCAATCCAACAAGACGAAGAAAGCGGCGCAATTGTTCTCGGCGATCGACTCGATCGATTCGGTGAAGCTGGCGGGGCGTCTGGACGGCGAATCCACATCTCTCGACGCTATGGTCGAGGTGAAGCTCGCGGACGAAGACGCGAAGTCCGGCGCGGCCGTGGAAGACCTGTCAGCGATCATCGACGCCATCCGTTCTTCGCGCAATCTGAAACTGACCGGATTGATGACCGTGCCGCCGTGGTCGGAGGACGCCGAGGCATCCCGCCAGTATTTCGCGAAGCTGCGGGAACTGGCGGCGCGGCATTCCATTCCCGAACTTTCTATGGGCATGTCGAACGATCTGGAAGTCGCGATCGAAGAAGGCGCGACGTGGGTGCGCGTCGGCACAGCACTGTTCGGCCGGCGAAAGAAACCGTGACGGTCGGCTATCACGCGCCACCGGCGGGTTCACACAGCGGAGTGGCGGACTATGCCGAGACGCTCCGGATCGCACTCAGCGCGATGGGGCTTGTCGAGCGAGGCGCGGCGAACGCGGACATACATCTTTACCACCTCGGCAACAATCGGCTGCACGAGAAGATCTATGCGCGCGCGCTGGCGACACCCGGGATTGTGGTGTTGCATGACGCGGTGCTGCACCATTTCCTGCTGGGGACGCTTTCGAAGGAGCAGTACATCGCCGAATGGGTCTACAACTACGGCGAATGGCGAAGGCACCTCGCCCAGGAGTTGTGGGGGGAAAGGAGCCGCGCATCGGTGGATCCACGCTATTTTCAGTACCCAATGCTGCGGCGCATACTCGAAAGGTCGTTGCGCATCATTGTGCACAACCCAGGCGCCGCGGCGATCGCGCGGGCGCAGGGCGGGAAGAACGTCGAGGTCATCCCTCACTTCTGTCAGATCGATGAAGATTCTTTCATCGTCGAGGCGGCGCAACTGCGCGATCGGCTCGGCATCGGGCAGGGAAGCGCGCTCTTCGGAGTCTTCGGTTATCTGCGTGAGCCGAAGCGAATCATCCAATGCATCCGGGCTTTTACGCGGCTGCATGCCGTCCATCCGAAAAGCGCCCTTCTGATCGCCGGCGAGGCGGGGTCAGGCGACCTCGCGCGCCTGCTCGAAGCCGAAGCCCGTCATCCAGCCATCAAACGGTTGGGGCATCTGAGCGATCGCGATCTGCGAATTGCCGGCGCGGCTGTCGATTGTTGTCTGAACCTGCGTTATCCCGGCGCGGGTGAGACATCCGGAATCGCAATCCGGCTCATGGGTCAGGCGAAGCCGGTGATCGTGACCGACTGCGCCGAAAACGCCGATTTTCCGCTGTGCGCGGCACTGCGCGTCACACCCGGCATTGCCGAAGCCGAAGAATTGTTGGAACATATGTTATTAGTGACCGAATATCCGGGTATCGCGTGCGAGATCGGGCGCGCGGCCCGGCTTCACATCCGGACGCACCACGGGCTGGATACTGTCGCTAAAAGGTATTGGGAAATCCTGTGCGCCACGGTTTCATCGCTGTTATAGTCGCGCTGCCGCTTGTAGTCGCTGCAGGAAGCGCGATCAAAAGCTCGCCCCAAATCGATCAATACAATGTCGCGGTTCCGATGCGCGATGGCGTGAGGCTGAGCGCGAACCTCTTTCGGCCCGGGCGGCCCGGTCGCTACCCCACGGTTCTGCTGCGCACGCCCTACGGCAAAGGCGATGCGATCACGGTGTCGTATCAATCGTTCGTGAATCACGGCTACGCGGTTGTTGTCGAGGACGTGAGGGGGCGCTACAAGTCCGGCGGCGTGTTCGAGCCGATCAATCAGGAGATCAGGGACGGCGACGACACACTGAACTGGATCGCGCGGCAACCGTGGTCCGATGGGGACGTGGGGATGTACGGCGGCTCGTATCTGGGGATCGCACAGTGGAAGGCGGCGATGACCGGGAATCCGCACCTGAAGGCAATCTTCCCTTACGTTTCGGGCGACGACGATTACCGCGACCGCTACTATTCCACGGGCGGGGCAATGAAGATCGGCCATCGCCTGATGTGGTTCGCCGAGAATATGCGCGCGCCGCGTTTCACACCGCCCGATTTCAAACGATACGTGCAGGCGCTGCCGGTCCGCGACGCCGACCTCACGGCGACCGGGCATACACTGGACGCGTGGCGCACGGTTGCCAATAATCCGACGTACGACCAGTTCTGGAAAACCAACAGCGTCCGCGAGCACCTGAAAGACGTCCGCGTGCCGGTGTTCTCGGTCGGTGGCTGGTACGACAACTTCGTCGAGAGCGACCTCGACGCGTTCACGACACTGCACAAGCACAATCCGGAGGACCGTATCATGATCGGCCCATGGGCGCATGTGTTCAGCGCGACGTTCGCGAACGCCGATTTCGGCAAGGACTCGCTGGTGCCGCTGCGGCCGTATCAGATTCAGTGGTTCGATCGTTGGGTGAAGGGCGTACCGGAGAAGATTGCGACGGTTCATGAGCATCCGGTGCGCATTTTCGTAATGGGAATCAACCAGTGGCGCGATGAGGACGAATGGCCGCTCGAGCGCGCGCGCGGCGTGAAATACTATCTCGACGCGGGCGGACAACTGGGCAACAAGCCTGAGTTTCATTCCGCTCCCGATATGTTTGAATACGACCCGCGCAACCCTGTGCCGACGGTGGGCGGGGCGGTGTGCTGCGATCCGAAGATTTTCCCGTGGGGACCGATGGATCAGCGCGAAGCGGAGAAGCGCCGGGACGTCCTCGTGTATTCGACCGATCCCCTCACAGCGCCGCTCGAAGTGACCGGCCCAATCAAGGTGGTGCTGCACGTTTCCTCGTCAGCGCCCGACACGGACTTCACAGCGAAACTGGTGGACGTATTTCCGGACGGCATGGCGCGCAATCTGACCGACGGAATCCTGCGGATGCGTTACCGGGAATCGCTCGACACGCCGAAGCTGATGACGCCGGGTGAAGTTTACAAGGTGACGATTGATGCAGGGGTGACGAGCAACGTTTTTCTGCACGGACATCGCATTCGCGTCGAGATATCGAGCAGCAACTTCCCGCGGTTCGACAGGAATCCGAACACTGGCGGGCTGGTTGCGGACGCGAAGGATACGCGGCGGGCGCAGCAGACCGTGTACCATGAAAGTCAGCGGTATTCGTACGTGCTGCTGCCGGTGGTCCGCTCGTTGCCAGTGGAATTGACTTCGAGCCGGCAGGCGCGTTATGTTCCGATTGTTCCGAAGAGGAATTCGGAAATTGCACCAGCGGCGCGGTAGCCAAGTGGTAAGGCCAGAGTCTGCAAAACTCTTATTCGTCGGTTCAATTCCGACCCGCGCCTCCAGTCTTTCAACCTCCTAAATCCAACTGAAAACAGGCACTTTGCCCTCCGTAATCCGGTCGGTTATCGCCCGGCTCTCTCCAGCTTCTTAGGGCAATTATCCAGCGTTAAAACCGGCGAAGCCCAGGCGAAACTCGGACGGGAATCCGGACGGTCCGTCCGATCCTTTGCAGACGTCTGCAAGCCGGCGGCGGCCCTATGACTCAGGAAGAGGCCTGCGGGATGTGCGCCTTGCCTATCCATCCTGCGGAAGCCGGGATCCGTCACTTTGGCACCTTCCGTGCGCATTCCCAAAAACGATGTATCGCCCTGCTGCGGCTGAAACTTGCCGAAGCCGAGCGGAAGGTCAACACTCCGGAACTCCATAGTTTCCGGGATGCGGTTGTGCTCGAGGCCGCGCACCAGAAGGGAAGATGGGGCTCGGATCACGACGCAGGCAAAGAGCCCTCCGACTGGTTTTGGCTCCTCGGATATCTGGCGGGCAAAGCGTTAAGGGCTCACAT
>DASZLP010000016.1:0-32076 GCA_035552355.1 Bryobacteraceae bacterium
CCGCGAACTCCCCAAAGACCCCAACCCGAGCTGGACGGGCTACTCAGTCGGCCACTGGGGTGGAGACGCTCTGGTAATCGAGACCGCGGGCTTCGATGACCACACCTGGCTCGACCGCGCAGGCCATCCGCACTCCGGCAAGCGCACAGCCCGCAGTGCGTTGTGCGCGACTAACACCCAGAAGACCTGCGCGTTACGGAGAGATTCCATCGCACCGTCGGTCACATGCACTTTCAGATTACGTTTGAAGATCCGAAGATGATGACGAGGCCGCTTACGAGCTTCGCCGCGAACCCACCGGTACCGAATCGTTCTTTCCCGGAAAGCCGGCCGTTACTCTGGACAGGGGCCGGCTGCATTTGAACGATCTTCCTCTGGTTCCACAATCGGCATCGAGGTTCGAGGCGACTGCTGCACGATCGAGTTCATCGTGAACGACAGCGGCGCCGCCACGCATTTTATTCTCAACGCGGCTGAAGGCGATGCGCGATACGATCGCAACTCCTGAAGTCCGCGCTACTCCCAGAGCGGCCCGGCATCGTTCCAAAGATAGGTGCTCATATCCTCGTGGAATGTTCCGGTTTTCCTGTCGATCGAGCCCGTGGTGATTTCGCGGGCCAGCACGACGTCGCTTTCGCCGGACTTTACCTGTGTCCCGACGATATGCACGTAGTCACCTTTCGAGAGCCTGGCTACATACTTCGCGGCGAAATCCATGGGCGCGACGTAAATATCCATTACCCGGCCCTTGATGTTGGCGTCCAAATGGAGTCCGGCCAGAGGACCGGCTGTGACCTGGCGCAGCGCGCCGACCGTCGTCTCGACGTCTATTGCCGCGACGGGAGTCATGACAGCGTCCTTCGCCGTTCCTGGGAGTGCCAGCGAGAACCCGGCCAAGCCGCACAAAACGAGCGTCCACATGCGGGAATGCCGTTCTTTTTCGACACGTATCCTGTTAAACATCGTTATCTCTCCTATATTCATGAGTGCTTTGAACGGCCCCGAACGCTCGCAGTGTTCTGTTCAGCCTTCTGAGTAGGTAGGGCGTTGCTGCGCGTTCGCGGTTACGGCGCAGAATTTCACGATTTGTAAATCACCGTCTGACATCGTAAAGAACTTGAAAAATCGACCAGCGGATTTCTTCTTTGCGCCCTTTGCGGCTTAGCGAGAAAACCTGGAATATCGGCCCGGGCAATAGTCGCTCCGTCGCGGTCTCGGGAAATAGTGATACGCTTGACTGCTCGGCACAGCCGGAGCGCTCGTAGCATGGAATTGCCCCGAATTGCCGTTGAAGAAAAGGAATCAGGATCGAACCAAATGAGCGTAAAACTGAATACCAGGCAGGTGGGCGACGTAGCCGTAGTCGATGTTTCCGGCCGGGTTACTCTCGGCGAGGGTTCGAGCGCAATCCGCGACGCGATGCGCGAGCTGACAACCAAAGGAACTAAAAAGATCCTGCTGAATTTGAGCGCTGTGACTTATCTCGACAGCACCGGCATTGGCGAACTGGTTGCCGGATTCACGAGTGCCGCGAATGCCGGCGGCACGGTCAAGCTGCTGGGCCTGACCAAACATGTGAAGGACGTCCTGATGATCAGCAGGCTTTACACCGTTTTCGAAGCGTATGATGACGAAGCCACAGCGTTGGCGAGCTTCGCTTAAGGCCTTCGCCGCTGGCGCCCGCAAGTTCAGGCATTGCACACCACGCGACGCCGGTTCACATATAGTGATTGGAGCGCGCTGACGAGGCCAATCATGAAGAACGCCTGGTTATTTGTGATGCTGCTCGGTTTCTGGGCCGCGCTGGGATTGACCCAGACGACGGAGGACCTGATCAACGACGGCAGGAACACCGAAAACGTCACCACCCAGAGCATGGGCTACGACCGAACGAGCTACAGCCCGCTCAAACAAATCAATAAAACCAACGTCCGGCGTCTTGTTCCCCTCTGGAGCACCAGCGTCATGAATGACCAGGGCGAACTGGCTGCCCCGACGATCTATAACGGCGTCATGTATGTGGTCAACGGCAAATGGACATTTGCCATCGACGTTGAAACCGGCCGCCAGATCTGGCGCACACCGGTTCGGCTCGAGCCAGGAATAACGCGGGCGGCCTTCCATCGGGGCGCGGCGACAATCTATAACGGCAAACTCTTTCGAGTGACGATCGACAACCATATCCTCGCGCTCGACATGAAGACCGGTGAGGAACTCTGGAACCAGAAATTCGCGGACTTACACGACGGCTACTATGCTACTGGCGGCCCGATCGTGGCCAATGGCGTCCTGATTTCCGGAGTAGCCGGGGGAGAGTCCACCACGCGCGGTTTCCTCGACGGATGGGATCCGGAAACCGGGAAGAAATTGTGGCGCAGATATACCATCCCAGCGCCCGGCGAAGCTGGCTCGGAGACCTGGCCAAAGAACAGCACCGCGTGGACAGAGGGTGGTGGTCCGACCTGGCGTTCCGGTTCATACGATCCTCAACTCGACCTGGTTTATTGGGGGACAGGGAATGCGGAGCCATACGATCCGAGACCTCGCGAAGGTCTGGACAGCCTGTTCACGAACAGCGTCCTCGCCATTCGGCCGAAAACGGGTGAGATTGCCTGCTATTTCCAATACACGCCAAACGACGTGTTCGACGTCGACGCCACTGATGAGAATGTGCTTGCGGACATCCAGGTCGCGGGCCAGCTTCGGAAGGTGATGATTCAGGCCAACAAGAACGGATTCCTCTATGTTCTGGATCGGACGAACTGCAAACTGATTGCGGCCCATCCGTACGTCAAGGTGAACTGGGCGTCTCACATCGATATGGCCACGGGCCGGCCCGTGTTGACGGATCTGCAGAAACGCTTTCTTGCCGGGGAAGAGGTCGAAATCTGGCCGTCGCGCGGGACGAACGCAACGCCTGTTGCTTTCGATCCGAACACGGGCCTGATCTACGCGAGTACGTGGAATGTGCCGCGCATACAAAAGCTGGACAAGCCGCGGCCGGCAATCCATGGCGGAACAACGACGGGCGTGGTCGCGAGAGTGCCGGACACCACGCCGGGTGAGGTGATGGGTTACTTCACGGCGATCAATCCACTGACGGGCGAGAAGAAATGGGAGGCGCCCCTGACCGATCTGCCGGGCTCGGCCGGCATGCTGGCAACCGGTGGCGGGCTGGTATTCACGGGCAAGTTGTCGGGCGAGTTCATTGCGCTTGACGAGGACACGGGCAAAACGCTTTGGCAGTTCAAGACCGGGTCGAGCGTCAACTCGACCGCGATCACCTACACGCACAAAGGCCGCCAATACGTGACCGTTGCGTCGGGACTCGGCGGCATTCTTGCCACTCGCTATACGTCGGTTCAAATGCCGACCGGCGGCTCGGTCTGGACATTCGCGTTGATGGCTGAATGATTCTCAGGACGGCGAGATCAAACGCGCCGTTGCGAGATTCGCACTGGTCCTGACTTGCAAAAATTCGGGTGTGACCGGTGCAACGTTACCGCTTACTGGCGCGCGCGGCTCGGAAAGACTTCCGATCCGATTTTGAGCCGTCAAATTCCTTTATTTTGATTCGCAGATACGGCTGGGTCTCGTGTATACGTTGAATCGATCGTCCCGCAGAAAGCCAATCAGCGTAATGCCAAAACGCAATGCGGCTTTTACGGCAAGGCTGGAAGGAGCACCGACCGCTGCCAGCACCGGAATCCCCGCCCTGGCGGCCTTTTGAAGCAATTCAAAACTGGTCCGCCCGCTTACCATCAGGACGTAATCGTGTAGCGGCAATTGGCGATCGAGGAGTGCACGGCCGACTAATTTGTCGACGGCGTTGTGGCGCCCGACGTCTTCTCGCAGAAGGATCCGTTCGCCACGAGCGGAAAAGAGTCCGGCGGCATGCAGTCCTCCGGTCCGGTTGAAGACGGCTTGTGATTCACGGAGTTTTTCCGGAAGAGATCGAATCATCGACGCATCCAGTCTGGGAGAATTCGCTGGCAGCACGGAGCAACCCCCTGCCTCCAGCGCCTGAATCGAAGCCTTGCCGCAGATGCCGCAGCTCGATGTCATGTAGAAATGCCGGTGCGCTTCGTTGCGATCGGCGTCAATACCCGGGGCGAGTGTTACCACGGCGATGTTGCCGCTGCATCGAATGTCCAGAATGTCGTGGGCGCTCTCGACAATGTTCTCTGCGAATAGAAAACCGGTGGCCAGCTCGCCGTCATTTCCGGGAGTCCGCATTGTTATTGCAAGATCGCTGTCGCCAACACGAATCTGTAGCGGTTCTTCGACCGCGAGCAGATCCTGTTCATCGAGGCAGGCAAAGTCCCTGAAGCGGCGAACGGGAACAGTCAGGATATTGCGCGCCGCGCTGCCTGCTGTCTTTTCGTTCTCCTGATATGACGGCGCCGGTCGAGGCATCATCTTGAAGCAGGCGACCCCAGCGCTTCAGAGGGCGCAGTCCGTCTCCGATAAATTTCACCCGGAAGCAACGACGCCTCGATCGTAATCACAAGCGATTTTGACGCCGGTTGATTACTCTTTTCCGCAACATCGCGGATCGGCACCAGCGCATTTGCCTCAGGAAAGTAAGTTGCCGCGCAGCCTGCCGGGATCTCATACGGAAATGCCCTGAAACGCTCGACACGCCTTGTCTCCCCTTCGAAGTGGCTGATGAGGTCGACCCATTGATCCTTTACAATGCCAAGGTGCTGCATGTCGTCAGGATTCAGAAAAACGACGCGCCGGCCGTCGGAGACGCCGCGGTAGCGATCGTTTTCGGTGTAAATCGTCGTGTTGAACTGATCGTGGCTCCGAAGCGTCGTCAACAGTAGCTGTCCTCTCTCCAGTTGGCGCCGGGGAATGGCATGAACGGTAAATTTTGCTTTTGCGGAAGGCGTTCTGAACTTTCCCTGCCGCGGCGGGTTGGGCAGATAAAAGCCGCCCGGCTGCCGTACCCGGGCGTTGTATTGTGTGAATCCCGGCACAACATGTTCGATGTGTTCGCGGATTCGGTCGTAGTTATCGATCAGGGCCTGCCAGTCCACCGTGGTTGAAGAGCCCAGCGTCGCCATTGCAATCGCCGCGATAATGGCAGGCTCGCTTTGAAGATGCTCCGATGCCGGCGGCAACGATCCATGGGACTGATGAACCACGCCGGCCGTATCTTCGACACTTACGAACTGCGCCCCGGATTTTTGCAAATCGCGCTCGGTGCGGCCAAGACAAGGAAGAATCAATGCCTGCTCGCCCGTGACAAGGTGCGCGCGGTTCAGTTTCGTCGAAATTTGTACAGTCAGTCTGCAACGCTCGATCGCCTCCGAAACATACCTGGTATCGGGTGTCGCCGCCAGGAAATTGCCTCCGAGACCCACGAAAACCTTTACCCGCCCCTGGTGCATCGCCTCGATCGTTCGGACGGTGTCGAAGCCATGCTTCCGGGGCGGTGAAAAGTGAAACTCTTTGCCAAGGGCACTCAGAAATTCCGGGCTCATCTTCTCCCAGATGCCGACCGTTCGATCGCCCTGCACGTTGCTGTGCCCACGCATGGGGCACACCCCCGCCCCCAGTCTGCCGATCTGACCTCGCAGCAGCGCGAAGTTGACGATGCTCTGCACATTTGCGACGCCATTGCGATGCTGCGTGATCCCCATCGCCCACGAGCAGATCATGCGCTCGGAAGCCATAGCGATCTTTGCCCCCTCCCGGATCAGATCGCGCGATATACCGCTATCCTCGACGATGCGTTCCCAGCTTTCATTCCGGATATCGCGGGCGAATTCGTCGAAGCCTTCGGTGTGATGATCGATGAAGTCGTGCGCCAGAATTGCGCCGCCCGTGCGCTCGTCCTCCGCCAGCATTTCCTTCATGATTCCCTTCAGCAGCGCAACGTCGCCATTGATACGGACGGGAAGGAACAGGCACGCGAGATCGGTTCCGTGGCCCAGCAGATTAAAGGGCTGCTGTGGATTCCTGAACCGGATCATGCCGGTTTCCTTCAACGGGTTGATGCTGACGATCCTGCAGCCATTGCGCACCGCCTTTTGTAATTCGGTCAGCATGCGTGGATGGCAGGTACCGGGATTCTGCCCGATGACGAAAATGGAATCCGCGTGTGAGAAGTCGTCGATTGCGATCGTCGCCTTGCCGAAGCCAATTACTTCGGTTAACCCGGTGCCACTCGATTCATGGCACATATTGGAGCAATCCGGCAGATTATTTGTGCCGAACTGGCGTCCGAACAGTCCATACAGAAAGGCGGCTTCGTTACTGGCCCGCCCTGAAGTATAAAAAGACGCCTCGTCGGGCGATGCGAGTGAATTGAGAGTGCCGCCAATCAGGCGAAACGCGTCGTCCCAGGAAATCGGCTCGTAGTGATCTGCTCCCTTTCGGCGCACCATGGGATGTGTGATGCGGCCCATTTCCTCAAGTCTGGTATCGGGTTGCCGGAGCATCGCAGAGATGCTGTGCTCGCGGAAGATTTCAGGTGTCAGCCTTTTCGTTGTTGCTTCGGAGGCCACGGCTTTAGCGCCGTTTTCGCAGAATTCGGCTGTTTTCCGGTCGCCATCAGGATCGGGCCATGCGCAACTGGGGCAATCGAAACCATCTTTCTGATTGAGCCGGAGCAGCGTCTGCAGGCTTCGTTCGACACCCATCTCTCTCACGCCGTGATGGACCGTCTCGTAGATCGAGCGGAACCCGGCAGCGGTTTTGTCACGGTGCTCGATGTGCGCGCCTTCCTTCTCGAGTGGCGGCTGCGCGCCCTCCACACCCCTGGCGCGAAAGGCCTCGGGATCCGTCGGCTTCTCAGTTCTGGCCTGGTTCGGAGCGTTATTTTCGTCGTGCTCGTGGAGGTGCATAGGTCGGGCGGCATTTTCAGTTGCAAATCCAGTACCAGCGGATGGTCGCCGATTACCCGCGCCTGATTGCCCGAGTGATTTTGTAGCGAATAGCCCAGATTGAACGGCGTTAAGAATCCATATCGATAACGGATGCCGATCTCGTGGCGTGGAACGCTGTGGCAGTATGGCCGGCAGGCTTCACCGGCTTCACGACAGCAAAAAAAATCGTTGAGGAATAAACGAGTTGAGGTATACGACTGCGTGGACGCTTCCATTCCAACGCTCGCGAGGATGTTCGATAAGCGACTGCGGGGCTACAAGGCGCGCGGAAGTCGTTGCCGCGCGCGTTAGGACGCATAACGACGGGCCAATTTATGCGACCTGGTTCCAGCAGCCCTATCCCTTCAGCGGCACGCCTCGTTGGATTGAGACAGGCGCATTGGCCCTGAGCCGTCCCGCGACAGCTTTGAACTTCACTTCGAAGGTCGAGCCGAAACCTTCCACACTGGTGACCACAATTGCGGCGTCGTGCGCGCGCGCGATGCTGTCGGCCAGCGCCAGTCCGAGCCCGAAGCCCGCATCGGACCGCGCCTTATCCGCCTGATAGAAGCGATTGAAAATGTGCGGCTGATCGGCGGCGCCGATGCCGATTCCGAAGTCCTGCACGGTCACGGTGGCCAGATCGCCAGCGCGCGCGGTCGTGACGATCACGTCCGAATCCGGGTGCGAGTACTTAATCGCGTTGTCGAGCAGCACGAGCAGCAGGCGCCGCAATGCCGCCGGATTACCAGACACTACCGCCGGCCCCTCGCCCGCGCTCACAGGGTGCAAGCGAATTTGCTTCGTTCCCGCAAGGCTGGTCAGCTCGGAGCAAATCCCGCTCACCAGCGGGTCGAGGTCCAGCGGTTCAACCGGCATCTCGGCGGCTCGCGCGTCGCCGCGCGCCAGAAAGAGCAGGTCCTCGACGAGCCGCGTCATGCGTTCGGCTTCATCGGAAATCTCCTCGAGTGATGACCGGTAGGCCTCGGGCGATCGTGCACGGCGCAAGGCCAGTTCGGCGCTCGTTCGGATGACCGCCAGCGGCGTGCGGAGTTCGTGCGATGCATCGGCGGCGAATTGTGACAGCGTTCTGACCGCCCCCTCCAGCCGCCCGAGCATCGTGTTCCAGACTTCGGTGAGGCGCTCGAGTTCGTCTCCGGTCCGCGGAGTGCGCAGGCGCAGCGACAGATTGTCGATCGCTACCGCGCGCGCGGCCGAAGTAATCTCGTCGACCGGCTTCAGAGCGCGCCGGCTCAGCCACGCGCCTCCGGCGCAGGCGATCGCCACCACGAGCGGAATCAACCCCAGAAGCAGCAGCCGCAAGATATCCAGTGTGTGATTGATGGGCTGGATTGACGAGGCAATCCGGAGATGAAATAGATCGCCCCCGACGCTGAATTGCTCTTCGAGAGTCCGGGAGCGGGAGACGAGCGCCGGCGCCGCGGGATAGTGGAATTCAAACCCGCGGGGGCCGGTGAGCTCCAGCCGATCCAAAGGCGAGAGCGCCTGACAGAATTCTTCCAGCTCGTCTTTCAGGCCGGCAGCCGGTATCTCCCGCGACTCGTTGCGCACGTAACCTTCGAAGCGCGCGGCGCGGTTGGCGAGATCTTCATCCACTTCGCCCACGAGACGCTGGCGAAGCGTAAGCCAGATCAGCCCGCCGAGGAAGCTGAGCGCGCCGACGAGAAACAGCGCGTACCACGCTGTCAGCCGGAAACGAATGGAGAGCTCGCGATGCACGCTCAATCCTCAGGGAACGCGCAGCGCGTAGCCGACACCGCGGACCGTATGGATGAGCTTCGGCCCGCGCGCGTCCACCTTGAGCCGCAGCAGGCGGACGAACGCTTCGAGCGTGTTCTCGTTGACATCGCAGTCGAAGCCCCAGACGGATTCGAGGATCGTCTCGCGCCTCACCACGCGGCCGGAATTGCGCAGCAGCAGCTCCAGCAGACTGAACTCGCGCGGGGTCAGGTTGAGCTCTTCGGGTCCGCGCGTGACGCGCCGCGTGGCTGGATCGAGCGTCACGTCGCCGGCTTCGAGACAAACGGGCTTCGCGATTGCGCCGCGGCGGCTCACCGCTCGCAACCTTGCCAGCAGCACTTCAAACGAAAACGGCTTGGTGAGATAATCGTCCGCCCCGGCATCGAGACCCTGGATCACGTCGGCTGAGGTGTCCCTCGCCGTGAGTGCCAAAATAGGCGTTTGATTACGCGCGGCGCGAAGGCGGCGCGCCACGGTGATGCCGTCCATTTTGGGAAGCATGATGTCGAGTACGATGACGTCGAACTGCGTGGAGCCGGCCATTTCGAGGCCCGCCGCTCCGTCGCGCGCGACTGCGACGTTATGCCCTTCTTCAGCGAGTCCGCGCTTCAGAAGATCGGCCATGCGCTGCTCGTCCTCGACGACCAGAATTTGCATTCACAATAATCGTAGCTAATGTCAGCCATCTCTCATGAAGTAATCGCACCCCATCTCCGAAATTGTCTGCTGAGGCGCACGGCGCCCTCATCCTTCGGGACGCCGGCAAGAATGCCCGCGCTACGCATGAAGCCTTTCAGCTTTTTTTCAGCCAGCGATGGTCCACTGAACGCAGGCATGGCCGCCTTTTCACGCTTATTACTGTGTACCGCGCTCGTGTGTTCCGTCTATGCTCAGAACGCTGCGCCCCCGATGATCACGCTCGACGATGCGCTGGCGCGTGCGCGTCAGTATGGAACCCAGATTCAGAGCGCGAATCTCAACGTCGCGCTCGCGAGGGAAGACCGCAGGCAGGCCAAAGCCGCCACGCTGCCGGCGCTCAATGCGTTCAACCAGTTCATATATACGGAAGGCAATGGCACGCCATCCGGCGTATTCGTGGCGAACGACGGCGTTCACGTTTACAACGAGCAGGCGCAGGTGCATGAAGAGCTGCTGTCGCTGGTGCGTCATGGAGAGATCCGGCGCGCCCTGGCCGCCGAAGCGGTCGCACGGGCGAAGGTTGAAGTCGCGCAGCGCGGCCTGAACACTACTGTGATTCAGGACTATTACGCGATCGTTTCGGCGCAACGCAAGCTCGCCAACGCCCAGACCAGCCTGCGCGAAGCGGAGCAGTTTCTCGATATCAGCCAGAAGCAGGAAAAGGGTGGAGAGGTCGCGCACGCCGATGTGATCAAGGCGCAGATCACGCAACAACAACGCCAGCGTGACCAGCAGGATGCGGATCTCAACGTGGAAAAAGCGAAGATCGCGCTGGGCGTTCTGATTTTTCCCGACTTCCGCTCCGATTTCACGGTGGAAGACGATCTCGCGAAACCGATCCTGTTGCCGCCTTTTGCCGAGGAAAGCGCTAAAGCGGTGTCGACGAGTCCGGATCTGCGCGCCGCGCAAGCCGGCGTCCAGCAGGCCGGATACGATGTGAACGTCGCGCGCTATGCATTTCTGCCGTCGCTCGGCCTCGACTTCTTTTATGGAATCGACGCCAACCAGTTCGCGATCCACAGCACCAACGCCAACGACACCGGGCGCAGCACGCTCCCGCAGTTCGAAGTGGCGAACCGGCACAACCTCGGTTATTCCGCGCAGGCGACGTTGAACATACCGGTGTGGAACTGGGGAGCAACGCGCAGCAAGATCAAACAGGCGGCATATAAACAGCAACAGGCGGAGCTCGATCTCACCCTCGCACAACGCACTCTGCAGGGCAACCTCGCGACGGCGTATCGCGAGGCGCAGACGGCGATGGCGCAGGTGGCTTCATTGCGCGGCTCCTCGGATCTCTCCGCCGAAAGCCTGCGCCTGACCCTGCTGCGCTATCAGGCGGGCGAAGCCACAGCGCTCGAAGTCGTCGATGCCCAGACCACGCTGGCGCAGGCGCGCAACGCGGTGGATGACGGGCTTGTACGCTATCGCGTTGCCATGGCGAATCTGCAGACTTTGACAGGAAATTGATCGATGCTCAATCGAACGCACGCGTTAGCCCTCTTATCTCACCAGTCTCAGAGACAAGCCACGCCGGCAGGAATGCGGGCGGCACGTGGCGCGGGCACTCGTGCCCGCGGCGTCGACACTCCTGTCGACGTTCTAACGCACCCGCGGGCTGTGCGCTTAGCGGCATCGCTCGCACTGGCGGCCGTGCTCCTCGCGGGCTGCGGCAAAGGCAAAGAAAAGGAAGCCGCCGAAGCAGAACCGCCCACTCCAGTCCAGGTGGATGATGTCACCCGCGGCCCGATCGATCTGATCGTCAACGCCGACGCCGTGCTCTATCCGGTGAACCAGGCCAACCTGACGTCCAAAGTCAGCGCGCCGGTGCGGCGCACTCTCGTCAATCGCGGAGATCATGTGAAAGCCAACCAGCTTGTCGCCGAGCTCGAAAACCGCGACCTCACGGCCTCCGCCGAAGAAGGCAAGAACCAGCTCGATCAGGCGCAGGCGGCGCTCCAGACCACCACGAACGCAACGGTCCCGGAAGATCGAACCAAAGCCGAAGCCGATGTGCAATCGGGGCGGCAGACACTCGAGGCCGCGAAGAAGGTTTATGACAGCCGCGTCGATCTGCAAAAGCAGGGGGCGCTGGCGCAGAAGCTGGTGGACGACGCGAAGGTTGCGATGGTGCAGGCGCAGAGCCAGCTCGACACCGCCGAGAGGCATCTGCAGTCGGTCCAGCAGGTGACCGGCGCCGAGCAGCAACGGTCGGCGCAGGCGCAGGTTGCCGCCGCGAGAGCGCATTACGACAGTCTGGCCGTACAGGCCGGTTACGCCGAAGTGCGCAGCCCAATCGCCGGCGTCGTCGCGGACCGCCCGGTCTACGCCGGCGACACGGCCGCGGCCGGCATGCCGATTGTTTCGATCGTCGATATTTCGCAGGTCGTCGCGCGCGCCAATATTCCCGTGAAAGACGCTGCGTCGGTGAAAGTCGGCCGACCCGCGACGATCACCGGACCCGAAGGCGTTCTCCCTGGCAAGGTCACGGTCGTGAGTCCCGCGGTCGATCCCAGCACCACGACAGTGCAGGTCTGGGTGCAGGCGGATAATCCCGGCGAAAAGATGAAGCCTGGCGGCACCGTGCGCGTTTCGATCCGCGCCGATCTCATCCAGGACACTCTCCTCGTGCCGGCCGCGGCGCTGCTGAACTCCGACGAGGGCGGCGAGAAAGTGATGGTGGTCGTGGCGTCCGGCAAGGACATGATCGCGCGGGAACGCAAAGTTACGGTCGGTATTCGCGACGGCAACCGCGTGCAGATTCTGGGCGGCGTGAATGAGCATGAGAAGGTGATCACGTCCGGCGGACTGGGTCTCGACGATAAGGCGAGGGTGACTATCAAGTCCGATGAAGACGACGATGACGACGATTCGGCCGACGACGACAAGAAATGACGAACGAAGAGAACAAGGTAACGATAGCCGAGCCGCCT
Source organism: Bryobacteraceae bacterium (assembly GCA_035552355.1). GTDB lineage: Bacteria > Acidobacteriota > Terriglobia > Bryobacterales > Bryobacteraceae > BOG-234. The sequence continues at coordinate 12,269 of DASZLP010000016.1, forward strand.
CGGCCTAAGCCGCCCGAAGAAAACCCGCCGGATCACTGGACGGCCCGCTTTTCGCGCCCCATCATTTTCGTCATCCTGACGTTCATCGCGGTGGGCGTTTATCTCGCATACTCGATTCCGGTAGCGGTTTTCCCGTCGACGGACTTTCCGCGCATCGTCGTCGGCATCGATAACGGCGTGGCGCCGATCGATCAGATGCAGGTGACGACGACGCAGCCCGTCGAACAGGCTGTCAACAGCGTGCCGGGTCTGGAATCGGTTCGTTCCACGACCAGCCGCGGCTCGGCGGATGTGAGCCTGTTCTTCAACTGGAACGTCGATATGTTCCAGACGCTGGAATACGTCAACGCGGCGCTGGCGCGTGTACAGCCCGAGCTGCCGCCAACAGCCAGGCTGACGTCCAATCGGTCGACCTTCGCCGCCAACCCGATTCTGGGCTACAGCCTCACCTCCGATACCGTTCCGCAGACCGCGCTTTGGGACCTTGCGACCTACACGATCAAGCCGCGCCTGAATCGCCTGCCGGGCGTCTCGATGATCGTGGTGCAGGGCGGCCAGACGCCCGAGTTCGAGATCCAGCCGGACCCCGCGAAGCTACAGCAGGTGCAGGCGACCGTGCCGAACATTCTCGACGCGGTGGCAAAGAGCAATATGATCGACTCGCCGGGTCTGCTCGAAAACAATCACGAGCTGATACTGGCGCTGGTCAGCGGGCAGGCGAAAACGCCCGAGCAGATTTCCAACATCGTCGTCAAAACGACTCAGACAGGCGTGCCTGTGCGGATCGGCGATATCGCGACGGTCAGCCCTTCCGTCGCGCCCGTCTATACAATCGTGACGGCCAACGGAAAGCCGGCCGTGCTTTTGAATTTATTCCGCCAGCCGGACAGCAATACCGTCGCGGTCTCTGACGCCGTCGATCAGGAGCTCTCGCAGATTCGCAGGACGCTTCCCTCCGGCGTAAACCTGCAGACGTTCTACAACCAGTCCACGCTGGTCCGCGATTCGATTACCAGCGTGCGTGACGCGATCGTCATCGGGCTCGTCCTCGCCGCCATCATTCTCGTCCTGTTCCTGCGCGACTGGGGCAGTTCGCTGGTCGCCGGCCTCGTAATTCCTGCGACGATCGCGATCACTTTGATCGCGCTGCGCGCGCTCGGCCAAAGCTTGAACCTCATGACGCTCGGCGGGCTCGCCGCCGCCGTCGGGCTCGTGATCGACGACGCGATCGTGGTGGTCGAAAACATCGTGATGCACCGCGATCGCGGGCAGAGCCGGGGCGAAGCGATTCGCAGCGCGCTCAAGGAAATCCGCGTGCCTCTGGTGGGGTCCACCGTCACCCCGATCGTGGTGTTCCTGCCGCTGATTACCATCACCGGCGTAACGGGCACGTTCTTCCGGGCTCTTGCCATAACGGTCGGCACGGCCCTGCTGACATCCCTTGCCCTCGCTCTCACGTGGACGCCGACTCTCAGCCACTACTTATTGCGCCGGAAACCATCGGGGACTGAGAGCCATTCCGAACACGACAAGCCGACGACGGGAATCATGGGCCGGCTGACTCGCTTCTATGCCGGTGCGCTTCGCTTCACTCTGGCGCATCCGGTCGCGTTGGCGGGCGGCTGCGTCGTGCTCATCGCGGCTTCCTACGTCTGCTACAACGCGCTTGGAAGCGATCTGCTGCCCGCGATGGACGAAGGCGGTTTCATCCTCGATTACCTGATGCCCGCCGGATCTTCTCTCGCCGACACTAATGCGGTTCTGCTTGGCGTGGATAAAATCCTCGCCTCCACGCCCGAGGTCGAAGGCACCTCGCGCCGCACCGGGCTGCAGCTTGGGCTCGCCGCCGTCACCGAAGCGAATACCGGCGACTTTTCCGTCAAGCTGAAAGATAAACGCAGCAAGACAATCGACCAGGTGATCTCCGCTGTTCGCGACAAGGTGAACGATGAATATCCGCAACTCGACGTCGAATTCATCCAGACCCTGCAGGACCAGATCGGCGACCTTTCCAACTCCCCCGAGCCGATCGAGATCAAGCTGTTTTCGCAGAATCCCGACCTGCTCAGGCAGTGGGCGCCGAAAGTGGCCGACCGCATCAAGAAGATCGACACCGTAAAGGACGTGAAGAACGGCATCGAGAACACGATCAGCGGATCCGCCATTGTGATGAATGTGGACCCGATAGTGGCCGCACGCGCCGGCTTCACGCCGCAGGAAATCGAGCTCGACGCCAGCGCGATTTTGCAAGGTGAGCCCGCGCCGCCGCCCGTGATCCTGAATGGCCGCACTTACCAAATCCGCGTGCGCTTTCCCGAGGCGAACCGCGCATCGCTCGAGCAGATCCGCAACACGATGATCACCAGTTCAACCGGCAAGAGCGCCAGCCTGGGCTCGGTCGCTGATTTTCAGGATGAACTCGGGCAGACTGAAATCCGGCGTGAGGACCTGCAGCGTCTTGTCGCGGTTACCGGCCGTTTCGAAGGCGTCAGCCTTGGCAAAGGCATCGAGACGGTGCAGGCGGCGGTGGCGGGGCTCCATCTTCCGTCGTCGATACGGGTGGTCTACGGAGGCACTTACCAGGAGCAGCAGAAGTCTTTCCACGATCTGCTCATCGTGCTGGCGCTCGCGGTCGTGCTTGTGTTTACAGTGCTTCTGTTCGAGTTCGGCAACTTCGCTTCACCAATCGCGATCCTCGCTTCGGCGCTGCTCTCCACCTCGGGCGTTTTCCTCGCCCTGCTGATTACGAACACGACGTTCAACATCTCGTCGTTCATGGGCCTCATCATGGTCATCGGAATCGTGGCGAAGAACGGCATTCTGCTGCTCGATGCCGACCACAGATTTCGCGCCGAAGGCTTTTCGGCGCGCGACGCGATGATCGAAGCCGGTGAACGCCGTCTGCGGCCGATTCTGATGACCGCACTGGCGACGGTGGCGGGCATGGTGCCTCTGTCGCTCGGATTCGGCAAGGGCTCGCAGATGCTGCAGCCGCTGGCTATCGCGGTGATCGGCGGCATCCTGGCGTCGATGGTTCTATCGCTGCTGGTGACGCCGGCGGTGCATTACTATCTGGGCGACCGTGGGGCGGCGGTTTAGCGGCTCACATCGAGAACACTTCGCGGATTTTCTCCGGCCCTGCGTTGTCCACCCGAAGACTTCGCCGCGAAGCCTCAATCATCTCTTCCCCCGAGAACTTCCTCCAATCGCAGGTGAAACCGTTCCGCAGAGCAAGCCCTCTGATGAACTCGCGCTGCGCCCGGCCGTTTCCCTCGCGAAATGGATGAATCGCGTTGATCTCACCGAGGTAATACGCGGCACGGCGGGCGAAGTCTGCAGGGTGAATTGCCTGAAGATGCCGGGAATCAAATCCACCAGCCATCGGATGATGTTCAAGCTCCACAGTCCTGCGGGTTGTCGCTGCTTCGAATCTGTTTAGTTGCCCAGCGTCCCGAATATCCCGGAGGTTCCTAAGAACGTCCGTTCCGGGATAAACGTACGGGTCCATATTGGCGGTCGAGAAGTTGGTCTATGGCATTGCCCATCTCTTCGAGCGTCAGGTCGCCCTCAACATACCCGAAAGATGTGCGCTGCCTCTTCTGACGGCTCAAGTCCTTCCATGCGCACGCTCGCCAGCGCGTTTGCCACTTCTCTTTCTCGCTGCATGCGTGACTGCTCTATGGTGACCGCCATCCGGAAATCTCCTGAGTTTACCTTCCTGTCAGAACCGGAACAAATAGCTGACCTTGGCGAAGAACTGCCGCTGCGTCGTCGCCCCCGGCAGATTCGTCTGTAGCACGGTATTCACCGCGCCCGGCCCCAGTCCCGGTTCAAGCGCAACGTTTTCCAGACGGTCCGTATAGCCTGCATACACCGCCGTTCCGGGATGCAGCAGCCAGGTGAGCAGCACGTCGCCCGTGACTTGTTTCTCCCGATTGAGACTGATCAGCGCCGCGTTCTGCAGCAGGATGTTGTAATCCACGATCACGCGCAGCGAAAGCTGCTTGTTGTACTGAAAATTCAGCCGCGAGCGGATGAGGTGGTTGGTAAACACCGCTGCCGGATGCGCAACGGGCGCAAGCATCCAGCTCGCAAACGAATCCGGATCCGTTCGCAGCCGCGTAAGGTCATAGATCTCGTCGAGCCTGACGCGTGCCGCCGGACGCAGGGTAATCGTCGACTGCAACTCATTGCCGCGCCCGAGAAAAGCATTCACGCCGGCAGGCGTACTGTAGTCGATCCGGGTTCCCCAGGTGTAATTCCCGTCTAAGATCGCCTGCTTGAAGTATTCCGAATGCCATCCCACACCGCTGTCGGTTCGCCGGAAGTTGATGTTGTCGAAACGCTCGAACAGCTCGCCGTGATTGGCTCCGAAGAACGTCGATCGCGGCAGCTCGAAATTAACGCCGGGCCGCACTACCCAATCCTGCTGGACGTTCTTATGATCCAGATCACCGAGCAGGAACATCTGCGGCCCCCACGAAATCAGGTACTTCTTCGGGTGCCAGCGGTATTGGTAGAACTGCTGGATCTGCCGGATATTGACGCGCGTGACAAACCCAAGGTCCGTCTCGAAGCCTTCCGCGCGATCGATGTACTGCAGGTTGTAAAAGTAATTGCGGTGCTGCGCCTGCAGGTTGACGTTGTATGCGTCGCCGCCGTACTTCGCGGCCGCTGTGGCCGGAGTCACGGCGGTCTGCGTCTGGCTGATCATCGCCTGCATGTTCAGAGTCCAGTTCGTGCTGAGCTTGATGCGCGTATCGATAGCGGCCACGCGGTTGAAGCCGCCGGCGAATTCGCGGTCCGTCATGAGAAACCCGATATTCGATTGCGTGCCGAATTCGCGCATGACGCGCGCCACGCCGACCAGCGCGTTCTTCCCGTAATTCGGGTCGCCCGGACCGACCGCGATACCCGCGGCCTTGTCGTCGATCGTCAGGAAGCCAAGATCCCAGCGCCCGAGCTTGCCCGTGAGGCGCGCTCCGTAATCCGGGTCGATGATGCGCCGCGAAAAAAACAACTGCTCCGGCGTCACGAAGAAGCCGTTGTTTTCGATGAAGAACGGCCGCTTCTCGCTGAACTGCACCTCGTAGCGCTGATTCACCGTGGGCTGCGGATCGTCCGACTCCACCTGGCTGAAATCGGGCTTCAGCGCGATATCGAGCGACAGCGAATCGTGCAGGATCATCTTGGCGTCGAGCCCGATGTTCCTGTCGGTCTCGGTGCGGAAGACCGGATTCGCACCAGTCGTGCCCGGGTTGTCGAGAAAATGCGTGTGGCCCAGCGAGACATACGGGATTAACTGCAGGTTGCGGCTGGGCGCGATCGATTCGAGCCCAGCCAGATTCCCGAGCTGCGGACTGAACCCGCTCACCCGGTTCGTGACGTACGGCCAGAACGACGACTCATTGTTCGCGGGAATGAACCGCCCCACTCCGAGCCCCCACGTCTGCACATCGCGCGCGGCGAAGCGCAGGCTCTTGAACGGAATCGCCATCAGGATCACGAAGCCGTTCGAAGTGATGCGGCCCTCCGAGTTCCACAGCGTGTCGAAACTGAAATCGTCGTTCTGCCCCTCGCTCGTGATGGCGTCCGCCTGAATTCCCAACGGATTCACAAAGAATTCATACGACCGCTGGTGGTCGTGATAGGTATCGAGAAAGAGGCCGACCATATCGTCATTGAGGATGTCCTCGCGCTTGCCCACGTTGGCGCGGGTCTTCTCCGGCGGCGATTCGCAAACGAAGGCCGCATAGAAATCCTTTTCGTCGTATCCGATCCATGCGGACGTGTGCCGGCTGACCGGCGCGCCATCGCCCGGATTACGCTGCCGGAAGTCGTCGATGCGCAGCATGTCCTCGCGGGAATGGCCGTTCAGAAACTCCTCGAGGCGGGGTTTGGTTGTGAGACGGGGAATCCGCAGGTCTTTAATCTGGACCGTTTTGGGCGCGGCGGGGGCGGCCGTTTGTGCCGATAAGGGCAGACAAAGAAAGGACAGATAAAGAAGCAGCGCGGCTTTGCCCGGCGCTTTCACGCGGCGCATCAGCACTGGAACGTGCCACCTTTGCGTTTTGTTCCAAAATTCAAGCCGGATTATCTTACGCCCACCTGTGCGATGCTCTCACGCCGGTCCCGCCGCAATGTTCATTGGAATGTATGGCTTGCCGAATCGCAATCAGCGTGCGTCGTGCGGCCGCACATGAATTCACAAAAACTGTTACGGTTGATCGCGGCTTTCGCTTGCGCCACGGGAGGGTTCTCGCTGCGGGCCCAGAATCCTCCGCCGCAGCCCCGGGCGCCGATTATTTCCGGTGTCATCGAGTCGATTGAATTTCGCGGCGTGCGCCGGATTCCGCAGGATACGCTGCGCGCCCTGCTCGCGAGCAAGCCCGGCGAAATGACGAGCGAAGAGACGCTGCGCCGGGATTTCACCGCCCTCTGGAACACAGGCCGCTTCGATGACATCCGGATGGAGACAGTCGCGAGCGAACGCGGCGGCGTGATCGTGCGCTTCACCGTGACCGAACGCGCCGTGGCGCAGGCAATGGTGCCCGCCGCGCCCAGCATCCCCTTCAGGGGTGCTGGCTCGGCACTCGTGTGATTGTAACGGTTTGTGCTCCGCTCGCCCCACCTGTGAGCGCGGGGCACATTGAGGGAGCGAGGCAAGTCCGCTAGAATGAAGGATTCACCGGATGGCGCGCAAGCGTGCAAATGGGAAACGCAGGGTCGGAAGCCTGCTCCCTGCTGAAAACGCGGGGGAGTCCGGGCTGGAGCCGTTCCTGAAACGGGACGAGCATAGTCTGACTTCACAGTGATCCCTGGCGCGCGGTGGAAAGGAACCGGGTCTTCATGATTTCGCTCAGGCCGTTGCGCCTGAAAAGTGTGTTCGTTTGCCTCTGCGGCCTTGCGGCTCTTGTAACCGCATCCGGCCAGCAGCCACCTGCCGCCCAACCACCGGCGCAACAACCGCCCCAACAACCGGCGCAACAGCCCCCGCAACCGGCCCCGCCCCCTGCCCAACCGCGCAGCCCGTTCGAGACCATTCCGCAGGCTGAACCGCCGAAGCCGGCACAGCCCCCGGCAGCTCCGCAATTTGAAGCTCCCAAGCCGGCCGAAGGTCAGGCGCAGCCGCCCCTCGGCCCGGACATCATCGAAGGCATCGAATTTCCCGGCGTCCGGCGCGTTCCGCAGGACACTCTGCGCGCGATGATTTTCTCCAAGGTCGGCAACGTCTACAACGAAGACACCATGAAGCGCGATTTCATGGTTCTCTGGAATACCAACCGCTTCGCCGATATCAGGCTCGAAACCGAGAAAGGCGACCGCGGCGGCGTCATCGTGCGCTTTGTCGTTACCGAGCGTCCGGTGATTCGCGACATCAAATACGAAGGCGCGAAGTCGGTCACCACGTCCGATATTCTGGATCGCTTCAAGGAGCGCAAGGTGGGCTTGACCGTGGAATCGCAGTACGATCCCAACGTTGTCAACCACGCGGCTGTCGTGCTCAAAGATCTCGTTGCGGAGCATGGACATCAGTTCGCCACCGTGACGCCCGAGTTGCACCGCATTCCGCCATCGTCGCTCGAAGTCGTCTTCAACGTCGTCGAGGGCCCGAAGATCAAGGTCGGCAAGATCACGATTCTGGGCAACGAAGCGTTCAGCCAGCGCGATGTAATTCGCGCCATGAAGAACCTGCACCCGATCGGCATCCCCTATTCGATCTTCCTCGAGGACCTTTTCGCCAAAACGTTCGACGCCTCCAAGCTCGAAGAAGACAAAGAGCGCGTCCGCGACGCTTATCAGAAGCAGGGTTACTTCACCGCGAAAGCTCTCGACGAGAAGCTGAACATCCGCGACGTCGGCGGCGCCCTGGGCGGCATCCACATCCCGATCATTAAAGAGAACAAACCCGGTAAGGTAGAAGACATCACGCTTCCGGTCGAGGAAGGCCAGCGCTACTATCTTGCCGATATCAAATTTGAAGGCGTGAAGCTGTTCCGCTCGACCGACTTTCTGGGGAACCTGTTCCAGATGAAGGCGGGCGATGTTTTCTCGACGGAGAAGCTGCGCAACGGCCTGAAGAATCTCACCAAGGTCTACAGCCAGTTCGGCTACATCGATTATGTCGCCGAGCCCCAAATCGACATCGTTCCGAATTCCGACAAGATCAATCTGACCCTGAACGCCGACGAAGGCAAGCAGTTCTTCGTGCGGCGCATCGACTTCACCGGCAACACGACGACGCGCGATAAAGTCATCCGCCGCGAGATCCTGATCGATGAAGGCGATGTCTACAACTCGACGCTCTGGGACGCCAGCATCCTCCACCTCAACCAGCTCGGCTACTTTGAGGCACTCAAGGAGAACGAATCCTATACGCTCAACCGGAACGCCGGAACCAACACGGTCGATATCAACCTCAAGGTCAAGGAACGCGGTAAAAACTCGATCGGCCTGAACGGCGGCGTATCCGGCATCTCCGGAACGTTCATCGGCCTCAATTACTCCACCAACAACTTCCTCGGGCTCGGCGAGACCCTGACCATGCAGTCCCAGGTCGGCACCCTGCAGGACCAGATCACGCTCGGCTTCACCGAGCCATATCTCTTCGACCGTCCGCTGCAGGCCGGTGTCTCGGTTTACCTGAGCCGCTTCAACTACGATCAGGGCCGGCAGATTTCGCTTCTGAGCGGCGTCAATCTGGAATCGTTCTACAACGCGCTCGGCAGCGCCAACGTGCTGAACTACATCCAGAACTCGAAGGGCGTCAGCCTCTCCGCCAGCTATCCGATCAAGCGCAGCTTCGCGCGGCTGGGCATTTCGATCGGCTACGACGATTCGAGCATCATCACGAAATCGACCGGCGCGCAGACTTACTTCACTTATCTCAACTTCCTCGGCGTCAATGGGCCCAACGCTCTGAATGGCATCAAGACACTCAGCATCACGCCCTCCTACAGCTACAGCTCGAAGAACAGCTATCAGAACCCGACCGCCGGCAAGAGCATCTTCTTCTCGGTGAAGGCGTCGGGCAGTGTGCTGGGCGCTAACGTCAATACCATCCAGCCGACGCTGGACGTGCAGTATTTCCATCCGAGTCCGCGCTGGCACAAGAACGTGCTCGCGTTCCATCTGCTCGCCACCACGATCACCGGCTACGGCGGCAAGGTTGCGCCGCCATTCTCTCGCGCCTTCATCGGCGGCGAGAACGACATCCGCGGATTCGATTTCTACAGCGTCACCCCGATCGCTTACATCCCATCGAACGCCCAGGTCAACATCTTCAATTCGGATGGCAGCCAGCGCGTGCAGAACCAGCTTGTGAACGGCTATCTCACGCCGGTGAACGTTACCCAGAATATACCGATTTATCAGGTGATCACGCCGGGCGGAGATTCGCACGCCGTTTTCAATTTTGAGTACCGCATCCCGATCTTCGGGCCCGTCACGCTGGTTCCGTTCTACGACGTTGGCGCTAATCGCATTCTGTTTCCCAATCAATTGACGGTGAACCCGGGCCAGGTCGCCAACCTCAATGCGCAGTTTCCGTCGGCGGCGTTCACCAACCAGGTCAAGATCGCGCCGGGCACCCAGGCGATCCGCATGTCGACGGGACTCGAGATCGATGTCGTCCTGCCCATCGTGCAGGCGCCGTTCCGGGTATACTATGCATACAACCCCTCTGTGGTGCGCGAATATCTCCAGCCGCCTATCGTTGCCGACTTCACCCAATTTCCCAATGCGGCGACGTTGAATAATGCGATTGCCTCGTATGGCACGCCGTACCCGTTGTTTGAGAAGCGCGGGACATTCCGGTTCACCATCGGCAGGACATTCTAACCAGGGGATACAAGTTCAGTTGTTAAGGAGTTAAACGTGAGAAGTAAATCGATATTGATTTTGATGGTGACAGCTCTTTCGCTGGGCTGCGGCGCCGCATTCGCGCAGACCCCGAAGTACGGCGTCATCAACATGCAGGACGCTTTGGCGAGCACCAAAGACGGCCAGAAGGCCATCAACGATCTCAAGGCCAAATTCACGCCCAAGGAGCAGGAGTTCCAGAAGCGCCAGGCCGAACTGCAGTCGAAGCAGGATGAATACCGCAAGGGCGAGAACACCATGAGCGACGACAAGAAGGCCGCTCTCGCCCGCGAAATCGACACCGTGACCAAGAACCTGCAGCGCGATACCGATGACACGCGGCAGGACGTGGATCAGGAACAGCAGCGCATGATCAACGAGCTCGGCTCGAAGATGATGCAGATCATCCAGAAGTACGCGACCGACAAGGGCTACACGATGATTTTCGACGACAGCGGGCAGCCCAACAATATTCTCTTCGCGTCAAACACGATCGAGATTACGCGCGAGATCGTCGCGTTGTATGATGCGGCCGGCCCGATGACGACCGCGACTCCGCTGGTGAAGCCGACGCCGACCGCAAGGCCGCCGGCGACGACAACCAGCGCGCCGGCCTCGGCTCCGAAGAAGCCCGCGCCAACGACTCCTCCGGCTACGAAATAAGGCCGGCTCGGCGTTCGTACCGGCGCTTGTTGCGTCGCATCGCGAGGACAGCGCACAGGCGAAGTCCGTTGTGCGCGGTTCAAAAATCGAGCGTACAGGCGAAGTCCGTTGTGCGCGATCCAAAAAAAGAGTACTCTGAGAGCGGGGAAGCCGGTATGAAGTCGGTCCTTGCTTTCGGTGTGATTTCGCTGCTCGCGGTGGCGCCCGCCTTCGCTCAGTTCGGAGCACGCAGTGGCGCGCTGGGCGGCGGATTCGCTTCCCGCGGGATGAGCCGTCCGCTGGGCGGAATTCCCGGACCCGGATTCACCACAGGCCTGAACTCCAGAGGCAACTTCGTCGGACGCAACGGTTCAGTTCGCGGCGGTACACGCCGGCCGGCCACTGGTTATCCGTATGCGTACTCCATTTGGGTCCCCGACTCGTTCGATTATCTGAGCTACCAGAATCAATACCCGCCGGCTTATTACGATCCCGGGTACGGCGCTCCTCCGCCGGCTCCCGGATATGACAATGGATACAACACACCGCCCCCCGGCCCGCAGCAGCCGGTGATCATCAATCAGTATTTCAATTCCCCGCCCCCCGGCTCTCAGCCGGCGCCGTCCGCTTCGGGCGCGGCCAGTCCGACAGGCGACGCCAGGCCGGGCGACCTGCTCGCCACGCCACAGAATTACTACCTCATCGCTTTCAAAGACCATTCGGTGTATCCGGCGCTGGCGTATTGGGTCGAGGACAAAACCCTGCACTACGTTACGACTCAGAACACGCACAATCAGGCCTCGCTCGACCTGGTCGATATCGCACGCTCCAAATCGCTGAACCAGGATCGCGACGTTCCTTTTTCCATTACCGCTCAGTAAAGGCTTTCAGAAACGGCGCATCGCCTTCGAGAAAGTCGTAGTCCGCCAGCGCGCTCGATCGTTCCCACCGAATCGCCTCGAAGATCCGGTTCTCGATCTGGCCGGACCATCGCGTGGCCCTGATGAATATCAGCTCGATGGCCGCCCTGCCGGGATAGGTGAACTCATAACGCATCAGTTCCTCGCCGGCCTCGGCGTCGATTCCCAGCTCTTCCTGCAGTTCGCGGACGAGCGCGCTTCCGGGGGATTCGCCGGCTTCGATTTTGCCTCCGGGAAATTCCCACTTGAGAGGATGCGGCTGATCGGCCCGCCGCCGGCAGATCAGAATGTTTCCGTCGCGCTCAAGTATCCCTGCCACCACCCGGGTCATTGAGACAATGTACCGCTGGCGGTCGGGTGCCCGCGCCCACTTCCCGCATTTCCTGATACGCTCTTCAAAGATTCCATGCGCCCCCGCTTCGTTTTCACCATTGTTTTGTGTTTTGCCGCTCCCGCTCTTCTGAGCGCCCGGATCACGAAGATTACGATCACTTCGCGAGGGCCTGCCCTGAACGGGCAGACTTTCGGCTCCTCCGGCGCTTACGAAAAGATCAAGGGCGTGGCGACCGGCGAGATCGACCCCAAAGACCGGCGCAACGCGCTGATCACCGATATCGCGCTCGCGCCGAAGAACGCCGCCGGACGCGTCGAGTATCGGACCAACTTCACCATCGTGAAGCCGGTCGATATGACGAAGGCGCCCGGCATTCTGTTTTACAACGTCGTAAATCGGGGCACACATGGCGGGACCGAATTCAACCTGGGAGCCGATCCCGGCGATGGCCTTCTTTACAGGCTCGGCCATGTGCTGCTGTGGAGCGGCTGGCAGGGCGATATTCCGCTGACGGCCGACGGCTCGGACCGTGAGGGCATCGACGTGCCGATCGCCAGAAATACCGATGGATCGCCGGTGACCGGTCCGGTGTGGGATCGCTTCACGGGCGCGACCGGCAGCACGCAGGCTCTCACCACTCCGCAGGGACGCACGCCGGCCAGCCTCGACACGTCGAAGGCGAAGCTCATCTCCGCGACGTCGGAAACACCGGCAGGAGTCAAGAGCGGTATCACCGTAACCCCCGCGTCGGACTGGGCTTTCGCCGATTGCCGCAAGGCCCTGTTTCCGGGCACGCCCGATCCGGCGCGCATCTGCCTGAAGAGCGGCTTCAATCCCGATCTGCTTTACGAGGTGACTTATACGGCGAAAGATCCTTTCGTGCTCGGCGTCGGAATGGCGGCAACGCGCGACGTAATCTCGTTCTTCCGAGCCGCCGCGAAGGACGATGCGGGGACGGCCAATCCCCTCGCCGCAACCATCTCTCACACGATCTGCCAGGGAACCTCACAGTCAGGGCGCTTCGAGAAGGAATTTCTTAACCTCGGCTTCAACGAAGATGAAGCCGGGAAGATGGTCTGCGACGGAATGAATGCGCGCATCGCGGGCATGATGGGCGGCTTCAACGTCCGGTTCGCGAAGCCGGGCGATATGTCGGAGTTATACGATCCCGGCGCGGATGGCCCGATCTGGTGGAGCGATTACATTGACGATCGGCGCGGGCGGCCGTCGTGGGGAATCCTCCATCGCTGCGAGGCGACGAAGACGTGCCCGCGGATCACCGAGACTTACGGCGGACCGGAAGTCTGGTATTCGCGCGCTACTTTTGGCATCACCGGCACCGATATGAAGAAGGACCTGCCGCTGCCCGAAAACGTCCGGCGCTACTTCCATCCGGGCACCACGCACGGCGGCGGACGCGGCGGCTTCGCTCTCGGCACGCAGTCGCCCGATCCGAATGTCTTCGCGGCCAACCCAAATTCACAGCGCGAGACGGACCGCGCGCTTTATGTCGCGCTCGTCGATTGGGTGGTAAAGGGGACGCTGCCGCCGCCCAGTGCCTATCCGAATCTAAAGGGTGGAACACTCGTCGCCGATACCTCAGCCGCCATGGGTTGGCCGAACATTCCGAATGCGCCCAAACCGGACGGCGTCGTGAATGCGATGTTCGATTATGATTACGGCCCCGCGTTCCGTTATAACGACGACTCGGGCTTGATCGCGAACGTGCCGCCGGCGATCCGGCGCGCGATTTTTCCGCTGGTGCCGAAGGTGGATGGGGACGGGAACGAGTCCGGCGGCATTCCGTCACTTCTCGACCGCGTGCCGCTCGGCACCTATACGGGATGGAATCCGATTCCATCCGGCGCGCTCAAGGGCAGGCAGCGGTCGCTGCAGGGCGGCTATATTCCTTTTGCGAGAACTAAGGCCGAGCGGGTCGCAAGCGGCGATCCGCGGCCGTCGATTGAGGAGCGCTATCCGAGCGCCGAAGCGTATTATCAGATGGCGTTGAAACAGGCGGACCTTCTGGTGAAGCAGCGGTACCTGTTGCCGGAGGATGCGACCCGGTTACTCGGGCAGATCAAGGCCGCCGCGGCAGATGGGAATCTGTTTGGGCGCTGACTTAATCACGCAAGAGAAGCCGTACGGAAACTGAACCACTTGTCATTGAATCGCGACCGTTACGCCGTTCGCCTGATGCTGGTCGACTTTAAGAACAACATCGGCGACGCCCGCCCCGCGCAGCCCGGGCGGCAACTGCACATTAATCTGATCCAGTCCGGCGAAAGTCGGCTGCGAGCCCGCATAGAGCACGGGAAGACTGACTCCGTTCACCGTCACCAGCACGTTGTCCGTCGAAGTGCGGTTGCGGATTCCCGTGGCGTAGAGCGTCAGGTAAATCGGCGCATCTCCCGACAAATCGATCGGCAACGCAACGCATGACGAACCCCCGCAGCGGAACAGCTCGATTTGATTTTGCAGCCGCATGGCGGTCGCGGCAGCCGCTCCCGTGCCCGTACCATCCATGCTGAAGATCGCGGGGCCGACTTGTCCCACCGCGCCCAGAGCAGTTACCGGAGCACTTCCGCCGTTGTCGATCGTGAACGTCGCGACACCGGTAGCCAGGCCATCCGGCACGATGAAATTGATCTGTCCCGGCGAGACGTAAAGCAGCGCGGCCGGCGCCGAGACTCCCGCGGAATCGCGCACGGTGACCGTTACGCCGCCGAGCGAAAGCGGCAAAGGCAGCGAGGAAGCCTGTTGTATCGCGGGCGCGAGGTTCGTGCCGTAAATCGACCCGAGCGATCCCGGCGAGACGACCGCAACCGCCGCGGCGGATGACGTCACCACGGTCGATTCGCGCAGCCCATAGTAGCGCGCCATCCAGTAGGGCAAAATGTAGTCGATTCCGGCGGTCTCGATGATGCCCGCACCGCCCGTCACCGACAACTGGAACGGCGAGCGCTGCCACAGGAAATCGGTGTTGGGGCGCAGCCAGACAGGCACGGGCTGGCACGCTTGCGAGCCGCAAACGGGAATGGTCTGGCTGAGGTCGACGTTGAAATCGCGGCGCAGGCGCAGCAGCCATCCATCGAGAAGCCCGAGTGTTTCGTTGTCGCGCGCGGGGTCGGTTCCGTTGAGCGCGAGGTCGATCACGTTGAAGAAGGCATTCTGATGCGATCGCGTGGCGCCGCGTAGTTGGCTGTACGCGGCTTGGTAGATCGATTTCGCCGAACTCCCTTCCAGCCGGATCAGATTGTAAAGATTGATGTAATCGAGATTGAACTTGAAATAGGAATTGTCATCCGCTGTATCGACCGCGATGGGAATCGGCACGGTCGAAGCGAACAGGTCGCGCTGCGCCTGATAACTGAGGCTGGTGAAGTGGTCCGGATTGACGCGGCGGCCGATGGCGAGAAACGTTTCGATCTGGTCGGGACGTATGAGGAATGACGTCCCGCTCGTCCCATCGGGCATGACGACGGACCAGCCGTGTCCTTCCAGAAAATCGACCAGACGCGTGACGAGCGCGCTGATCGTGCTCCGGATCGTCGGGTCGGCGACCATGTCGTACGTCACGGCCAGGCCGAACATCGCGCCCGAATATTCGTCGCGCGAGGTATTGCCGACCCAGATCCAGCCAGAGGAACTGTTGGTGTGGATGCCGTTCGCCGCTTCCTGGCTCGAAATCTGCGACGCGTATGGAGAATTCACCGGGACCATGCAGCGGGCCAACAGATTGTTTCCGGTCACGTCGGCCAGACCCTGCAGCGCGGCGAGCGCCGCCTTAACATTGTTCAACGCATCCGGCGCCTGCGTGACTTTGTAACGGAACGCTTCGGCCGCAAGATAGTGGCCGGTCCAAAGCGCGGAATCGCCGCAGCGCGTGTAGCCGCCGATCTGGTCGCTGTCAGTCAGGGTGAAGATCGGGTCGAGCACGGCGCCAAACGGCAAATGCCGCGCCTGAATGTTGGCGGTTATCGCACGAGCATCGGCCTCGGCGGCTCGACCCTGCCGCGCGGCGGTGAATAATACTTGAAAAAGGAAAACCAGCCAAACGGACGAACGTGGGACCCGCGACATATGCTTTCCTGGTTGGACGCACGCGGCGCGAAAAGTTTTACATCCGAAAAAAAGCGATGTTAGCGGACGCACAGTCGTTGCCATTCCCCAACTTTTTTCTCGTCGGTGCGCCCAAGGCCGGCACCACGGCGCTCTATCGATATCTCGATCAGCATCCGGCGATTTACATGAGCCCGATCAAGGAGCCGCATTTCTTTGCGGATGAAGTCCGGCTGGAGAATTTCGCGGACGACTTCCGCGGCATGGCGGAAGCGCGGCTGCCGGCGCTGCGGGAATACCTGGCAGGCGAGGTCCGCGAGAAGTTCTCCGGCGGGCCGATCGCGGATTGGGCGGATTACCTGAAGCTCTTTCAATGCGTGCGCGGCGAGACCGCGATCGGCGAAGCAAGCGTTTGCTGTCTGTGGTCGGAAACCGCTGCGCGCAACATCCATGCGCAATTCCCCCACGCGAAGATTCTGATGATGCTGCGGAATCCGGTCGAGCGCGCGTTCTCGCAGTATGCCCACATGCTCACTTTCGCCGCGGCGCCGGTCTCGTTCGCGGATCACATGGATGCCGCGTTGCGATCCACCAGCACCCAAATGAGCGAGCTGTATCCGTTCCTGCGTTTCGGCCTTTACGCGGCGCAGATCGAACGGTACTTCGCGCTGTTCGATCGCGGCCAGGTGAACATTCATTTCTACGAAGATTTTTGCCGCGCGCCGCTCGATGTAATGCAGTCGATATTCGCGTTCCTCGGGGTTGACGCGGCGTTCAGGCCGGATCTCGGCCATCGGCACATGGAGGCGAAGGTGCCGCGCTCGTTTTGGCTGAAAAACGCGCTGAAGAAGACAGGGATGTGGGATGTGGCTCGTTCCGCCGCTCCGGAAGTCCTGCGGCGGGCGGCCTTTAAGAAGAGGAATGCGATCCGGATGACGGCGGATGATTGCGCGCGGCTCGCGAACTACTATCGCGAGGACATCGGTAAATTATCCGTGCTGCTTGGCCGGGACCTCAGCGACTGGCTACACTGTGATCTGTGAGCTACCGACGTACGGCCAGCATCGCCGCCTTGCTGCTGATCGCGGGACTCGCCGCCGCCCAGGGCACGAAATCCTTCACCGGCAAAATCACCGACAGCATGTGCGCCACGGCGGACCACTCGCACATGAGGATGGGGCCGACCGACCGCGAGTGCACCATTGCCTGCGTGATGGAACATGGCGCCCTCTACGTTCTTTACGACGGCAAGGCGGCTTACACGCTGAGCGACCAGACGACTCCGGAGAAGTTCGCCGGGGAAAAGGTGACCGTCACCGGCACGCTCGACACGAAGACCAGCACCATCCGCGTCGACTCCATCGTCAAAGCGAAGTAAGCCCCTGTGGCGCGGGCGCTCCCGCCCGCCGCGCCGGCATTCGTGCCGGCGCCTGGACTTCGGACATTCTGCCGGAGACCGCTCGATGGTGGCACAGGCTTCAGCCTGTGGCTTTTCTGCGGAAACAGCGCGCGCGACGCAAAACGATTCGCGCCTGCGGGCCTTTGCAGGCAACTCCAACCGCCCACTGTTAACATTGAACTTTCCCCGTATACATGGCTCTGCGTTTCTACAACACACTGACCCAGCAGGTGCAGCCGTTCGTGCCCGCCGATCCGAACGCGGTGAAGATCTACTCCTGCGGACCGACTGTCTACGACTACGCACACATCGGCAACTTCCGCACGTTCGTCTTCTACGACCTGCTGCGGCGCATACTGCGGCTGAACGGATACAAGCTCGACCACGTCATGAACATCACCGACGTGGACGACAAGATCATCCGTAACGCGGTCGCTCAGCAGAAGTCGCTGAGCCAGTACACCGAAACCTACACGAAGGCTTTTCTCGACGACTGTGCCCTTCTGCGGCTCGAGCGGCCAGAGCGCATCGCGCGCGCCACCGAGCACATTCCGGAGATGGCGGCGGCCATCCACAAGCTTGAACAGCTGGGACACACCTACCGCAGCGACGGATCGGTTTACTTCAGCATCGCGAGCTTCCCCGGTTACGGCAAGCTCTCGCATCAGGATTTCGACGGCATCGTCAACGGCGCGCGCGTCGATGTGGACAGTTACGAGAAAAGCGATGGCCGCGACTTCGCGCTCTGGAAGGCGCCCAAGCCGGGCGAACCCTCGTGGGACACGGAAATGGGCGACGGACGGCCCGGCTGGCACATCGAATGCTCCGTGATGGCGATCGAATTTCTCGGCGCGACGCTCGATATACATGCGGGCGGAGTCGACCTGATCTTTCCGCACCATGAAAACGAGATCGCGCAATCGGAGGCTCTCACCGGCAAACCGTTCTCCACCTTTTGGCTGCATTCGGAATTCCTGCTCGTCGACGGCCAGAAGATGTCGAAGTCGCTTGGCAACTTTTACACGCTGCGCGATCTTTGCGATGCGCGCGGGTTTTCGCCCGAATCAATCCGCTATCTGCTGGCGTCAGTGCCGTATCGCAAAGGCCTCAACTTCACGTTGGAAGGGCTGCGGTCGGCCGCGACCTCGATCGACCGGCTGCGCAATTTCAGCCTGCGTCTCGATTCGGCGAAATGGCCGGAAGGCAGGAGTGAAAAGATCGAGGAGTTTGCCGCGCAGGCGCAGGCGGATTTCCGCGCCGCGCTCGACGACGATCTAAACACCGCCGAAGCGCTGGCGGCCGTTTTCGAGTTCATCCGCGAAGCCAATGTCGCGGCGGACGCCGGCGAGTTCCATGCAGGCAACGTGGCCTCCGCGCGCGCCCTGCTCGATCAGTTCGACGAGTTCTTCGCGGTGTTGAAGCCTTCGCCCGCGGCCGATGGGATTGCCGACGCGGAGATCGAGGCGCTGATCGCCGAACGCTCGGCGGCGAAGAAGGCGCGGGACTTCGGGCGAGCCGACGGGATTCGCCAGGAGTTGCTGGATCGTGGCGTCATCCTCGAAGACACCAAAGACGGAGTACGGTGGAAGAGAAAGTGAGCACTTGTGGCGCGGGCACTCTTGCCCGCCGCGCCGCCATTCGTGCCGGCGCCTGAGCAGGAATAATATGAACGACCGCAAATTAGAAACGCGCGCCGTACACGCCGGTGACCGCAAGCGCTCCGGCTCGTGGATCCCCGTCACCACTCCCATCCACACCGCCGTCAGCTATTACTACGATGACGCCGCCGATCTCGAGCGCGTCTTCGCCGGCGACCTCGCCGGACCGAATTATTCCCGCCACGGCAATCCGACCAATGAAGCACTCGAAGAGCTGGTCGCGTCGCTCGAAGGCGGCGACTGCGCTTTCGCCTGCGGCTCCGGCATGGCGGCAATCCATCTGGCGATTACCGCGGCGCTCGTCGACCGGCGGCGCGTGATCCTGGCAGCCAGCGCCCTTTACGGCGCGACCATCAACATGCTCATGAAGGCGCTCGCGCCGCAGGGCATCGAAACGCACTTCGTGGATTTCAACGACGAGCAGGCGCTGGCGGCCGCGATCGCCGAGCACCGTCCGGGCGTGCTGCTGATGGAGACGATTTCCAATCCGCTGCTGCGCGTGGCCCCGCTCGACCGCGTCGCGGCGATGGCCCGCGCCGCCGGCGCGCAGCTCGTTGTCGACAGCACGTTCGCGACGCCGCTCATCGTCCGTCCGCTGGAACTCGGCGCGCACTACGTCATCCACAGCCTCACGAAATACCTGTCGGGGCACGGCGACGTGCTGGGCGGCGTGATAGTGACAGGCCAGGAAAATCTCGAGACCGTTCGCTCGCTGTCGCGTTCGCTTGGGCCGGCACTGGGTCCCTTCGAGGCGTATTTGACAATGCGCGGCATCAAAACATTCCCGCTGCGCATGGAGCGGCAGTGCGCCAACGCATGCCGCATCGCCAGTTCGCTCGCCGCGCATCCGGCGATCGAGCGCGTGCATTTTCCCGGCGACCCCGCGCATCCTGACGCGGCCGTGGTCAAGCGCTTTTTCACGAAGGGTCTTT